>CAZSBS010000083.1:0-17360 GCA_964605095.1 uncultured Planctomycetaceae bacterium
ATGGAGATCGTCTCGGACCAGCAGCAGCTCGACACGTACATGGCCAAGGCGGTGGACGCCTCGACGGTGGGGCGCGACCACCCGATCCTGGTCGACAAGTTCCTGGACAACGCCACGGAGGTGGACGTCGACTGCATCGCGGACTTCGGCCCGCGCCCGGACGGCCAGCGCGAGAAGAACCCCCGCGCCGTCGTCTGCGGCGTGATGGAGCACATCGAGCAGGCGGGCATCCACTCGGGCGACTCGGCGTGCGCGCTGCCGCCGTTCAGCCTGTCGCCCAAGGTTGTCGGCGAGATCAAGCGACAGACCCGCCTGCTGGCCGAGAGGCTGGGAGTCCGCGGGCTGATGAACATCCAGTTCGCCGTCAAGGACGCCGAGGTGTTCATCCTGGAGGTGAATCCTCGCGCCAGCCGGACCGTGCCGTTCGTGTCCAAGGCTACCGGCGTGCCGTGGGCGAAGCTCGCCGCCAAGATCATGGCCGGGATGAGTATGGACGAACTCGGCGTGACCGAGGCGCCGCGCCCGCGGCAGACCTCGGTAAAAGAGAGCGTCTTCCCGTTCACCAAGTTCCCGGGCGTGGACGTGATACTCGGCCCGGAGATGCGAAGCACCGGCGAGGTAATGGGCATCGACATGAGCTTCGGGGTGGCGTTCGCCAAGAGCCAGATGGCCTCGGGAATGAAGCTGCCCACCGAGGGCACGGTGTTCCTGAGCGTCTGCGACGACGACAAGCCCCAGATCGTCGGCATCGGCCAGCAGCTCGCGGCCATGGGCTTCAAGCTTCTGGCCACAAACGGCACGCACAAGGTTCTCAGCGGCGCCGGCGTCCGTGTGCAGTTGGTGCCCAAGCTGGACGCGGGCAGGCCCAACATCGCCGACATGATTACAAACCGCGAGATTAACCTGCTGATAAACACTCCGACTCGTCGCGGCCCGGCCACCGACGAGGGCAAGATCCGCGCCCTGGCCACCATCCACAACATCGGGCTCATCACCACAATGACGGCCGCCCACGCGGCAGTGACCGGCATTGCCGCCCTCCGCGCCGCCGCCGAGCCCGGCCAGCAGGCGGGAACGGCCTACACCGTGCGCCCGATCCAGGAATACTTCCCGAACTACCGCAAGGGATGATCGTGGTAGCCGGTGGTCAGTAGCCGGTAGCCGGGAGAACCAATGCCGGAACCAGCGTGACGCGGATCACGAACGTGGAATCGCTTCTGACTTTGAGGCGTGCTTGCTTCAGGTATTGATGCGTCTTCGTTTATGCTGCTGAGGCCTGCTCGCTTCAGCGCGCATGGCTTCGGAGAATGGAGCATCTTTCATGGGCGGAGGTCAGGATCCCGTTGCCTTCTCGGCCACCACGCGGAAGCCGACGTTGAACACCGGCTGGTAGGGGCGGTATGACAGGCGGAACGCGGACGTGCATCGCTTGGGCCTGTCGTACCACGAACCGCCGCGGACGACCTTGGCGCCCCCGGCCGCGGGCTCATCCCGGCCGTCATCCGCGACGTAAGGGTACGGGCGGTACGCCGAGCGCGTCCACTCCCACACGTTGCCGTGCATGTCATGCAGGCCCCACGCGTTGGGAAGGTACTTGCCGACTTCCGCGGAGATCAGCGACTGGTCGTTGAACCGCGTGTCGCGCGGGATCCAGTCGTCCCAGCGGTTGGGGTTTCCCATCGGCTCGGTAACGGTGTAGGGGTTCGAGGCGAACTCCGCGAGCTTGATGTCGCCCAGGTTGGCGAATTTCGAGAAGTCGGCTGCGATGTCGCCGAAGCTCATCGGCGTGTCCGACCCAGCCCGGCAGGCCCATTCCCATTGTGCCTCGGTCGGCAGTGTGAAGCGCAACTGCCCGCCCGAACGCCGCGTCAGCCACCGGCAGAACTCCATTGCCTGCCGCCAGGACACTCGCACCACGGGCTGACTGGCCCCGTTTGCCTGGTAGCCGGTCACGCCGAACTGATAGCCGTGCTTGATCTCGATCCGGCTGTCGTGCAGCGGGTCGAAGCATGCGAACTGGGCGTTAGTCGTCTCGAACCGGCCCATCCAGAACGGCTTGTCTATGCGCACGCGAGCAAGCGGGCAGGCGTCGGCGGGGCCGTTGGGGTCGCCCATGACGAACTGGCCGGCGGGGACCCGCACAAGCTCCAGGGTCACGCCGTCGGCGATATCCACCTTGACGGCAGTCTGGCCGAGTTCGGCCTGGCGGCGCCGCGCCTCGTCAGGCGCCATCGGCCAGCCGGGGCATGCGAGGCGCTGGGCCGCGACGGCCGGCGCGGCCGGCGGCATGATCGGCTCGACGGCTGCCGGTTCCGGGCCGGGAGCCTCCTCGTCCACCTCCAGACCGGCGTAGCGTAGCATCAACTCGCGCCGGCGCTTGGCCTGCTGGTCCGTGCGATTCTTGCCGACCGCCTCGGCCCACGTGCCGTGGTAAGGGGCGTTGAGGTCGATCCACGTCACCAGCCGGTCCCACGCCTCCTCGTCAAGCTTCACGCCGTGATGGCCCTTGCGGAGCATCTGCACCAGTTCCGTGGTGTCGGCGTGGAACTCCATGGGATTGAGCATGTGCATGCCGCTCTCGATGCCAGGCCGTCGCACATAGCGGGCCAGTTCCTCATAGGCCACGGAGAAATGCCCGCTGTCGCCGCCACCCTCGCCGGGGTGCTGCGAGACCCACCCCTTCAGCGCGATGCTGCGCAGGTCCGGCATTGCCTCCGGGCGGAACCGCTCGCCGGCCTCCGGCCGGTGGCAGCCGGCGCAGTAGCGATCCAGCACCGGCTGGACCTCGCGGGCAAACGCGAACCCCCGCGTCGGGCCTCGCCATGACTGGATGTCGGACGGCTCGCGCCGCAACGCCAGGGCGTTGCTTAGCGAGGCGGCATCGCGGCTCCGCTCGTGGCAGCCGACGCACGAGACCATCTCGCCCGGCATGCCAACGAACCAGCTCCGCATGACCTGCATCGTCTTGCCGGTTTCGTCCAGCGGCTGAATCGAGATCGGCGTGTTGGCCGGCACGCGGAACAGGGCCGAGCCGTCCGGCTCGACCGGCACGGTGCCCAGGACGCGCTTGACGTCCCATGGCCCATCGGCCCCGACGACGCCCAGCAGGCCCCCAACGCCGTGGTAGCTGAAACTGTACGTCAGCAGCCGGAGCTTCTTGACCTCACCGCGCGGAATGTTCCGCAACCCGCCACCCTGGTAGATGTCGGCCAGGTATACCACCGAGTCCTTGCGGGCCGTGTCCACCTTGGAGGCGATCACCGGCGGGCACGGTGTGGCCTTGAGCGGAATCGGTTCGAGGATGGCCTTGCCCGGCTCGCCTGCCAGCAGCACGAAGTTGTCGAACGTGTCGACCAGGTAAAGCCCCCAGGGCGACGATGGCGTCAGCATGGCTGTAGCCAGCAGGAAGTCCTCGCTCAGCGGCCAGGGGTGCAGGAATTTCGGCCAGGATGAGTTGACGAGCTGGTCGCGGACCACCGGATTGACCGGCTTGCCGCAGTCGCCGATTCGCTGGACGGCCCCGTCGGCCTCCTGGCCGCCGACGGCGGGGTCGAAGATCAGCAACTCGCCCATCCTCGCCGTGCCGTGATGACCGGTGACGATGCCGGCGATCTTCGTGGGATGGCCCGGAACGGGGCGGGCGTAGAACACGCTGTTGGGCCAGTACGAGTTACTTCCGTACAGTGCCATCTGGCCCGTGCCGTCGGGGTTCATCTGGAAGAGGATCCGCGAGTTCGAGTGCGGCAGTCCCGAGTATTCCCACCGCAGGTACATCACGTGCCCGTCCGGCAGCACAGTCGGGCACCAGTCGTGGTCCTGGTCGAACGTCAGCCGGCGGATGTTGCCCGACCGGGTCTCCAGCAGGTACAGGTTCGTCACCTTGCTCGAGCCGCGGACGCAAGGCACGCCGATCATCGGCGCCGTCGACGTGAACAGTATGTTGCCGTCCGGCAGGTAGCACGCGTCGTAGTTCTCCACGTCGCGGTCGCCGATCAGGGGCAGCTTTCGCGGCTGGCCGCCCGCGACGGCCAACTCGAACACGCTCCAGACTCCGTTGGCGTCCGGCGAACTGAAGAGCACCCGTGAGCCGTCGAAGTGCAGGTCCACGTCGCCGATGAACCGCCCGCCGTCGGGGCGAAAGAGCGTCGTGAACTTCCCGCCGTGCCGCCAGTTGGTCATCACGGCCAGGTCGTTGTCGTAGCCCGTCTTGCCAAGGCACGAGTTGCTCTGCCAGTTGGCGGGCAGGCCCAGGTTCCCATCGCCGCGCCGCACGACGAGGATCTTCTCGAAGTCCAGCAGGGGATTTGAAAGCGCCAGCTCCCGCACGGCCCGCATGGCGTCGAGGTAAAGTGAGTGCGTCTTGAGGTCGTCCGCCACGGCATCCAGGGTGGCCAAGGCCTTGGCGATCCGCTTGGCCGAAGCGTCGAACGCGGCCGTGCTCACACCTTGCCCGCGAAGCTTCGCCGCCAGCATCCGCCCGCGCGCCAGTGCTGTTTCGACGGCTCCTACGTAGCGGTCACGGGCGACGTTGCCCGGCCCGGCCTTGACGGGGCGCCGCGGGCCCGGCGAGTAGGGACTTGTGCTGGACTGGTCGGCCGGTTTGTGCAGGGCAAGGTTCTTCTGCGGTTCGATGGTCCCGTAGACTTCCACCTCGTCCAGGTGCAGCCAAGTCCGCTCAGGAAGTTGAATGCGGACATACCGGGCCTTTTCGCCCTGGGCGCTCACGTTGAGCGGCTTGTTGTCCGTATGGCCGCGAAAGACAGTGCCGTCGTGCTTGTAGACCGTCCGCCATGACTTGCCGTCGTCGCTGAGCAGCATGTGCAGCCTCGCCGCCCGCTCACTGACCTCGCAACGGTTATAGACCAGAACGTGATCCAGCTCGAAGACCGCCTGGAGGTCAACCTGCCACCACGGTTTGTCATCTTCGTTGGTGTGGAAACCGAAGGCGCCGTTCTTGATCGCGTCGCATCCGCCGGCGGCGTCGTCCTTAGTCAGCACAACGCTGGGCGCGGCCTTCGCCGCGCCGCCTACCGAGTGCAGGAGTTGATGTTGCCAGTCCTGCTCAAGCTGCGTGGCAAACGGCGCAGCCGGCGCCGGTGCTGCCGCCATGGCCAGGCTGCACATCGTTACCATCGCCGCCAGAGCGGCGATGATGCCCGTCTGGACGGTCCGCAGTCCTTCACTTCTCATCAAAGTCTCCCGACATTCCGAGCCGTCGGTATCGTGCCGTCCGGCGTGGGGTGGATTTCACATATCTGATCTGTACGCGTTTCACACCATGGAGCGGGGCATTCGCGCCGCGCTCGACAGTTCTTCAAACCCTCTCACTACGGCTAAGGGACGGCCGGGCTTACGCAGAATTCGCCGGCTGGGAGCCGGGAGGCGGGAGCTCGTAGCCGGTTTAGTCGCGGCATCAGGCGCAACGGGTGAGGGGGTCATCAATGTGGAGGCAGGCCGCGAGGGTCACGTGGCGGAGCTTGTCGACGGGGATCTCAGCCAGGAATTCTTCGGTGAAGTCCAGAGGGAAACGCATCCTCAACGACTCGAGCAGGGCCGTGAGCTCCTGGCGGCCCATCGCAGCCAGGCTTGTGATAAGTTTGTTCAGTTCCTCGTCCGTCACGGCGTGTATACTCAACATCAATTGGGCCGGCTTGTAAGTCGCCGGGCCGACTACCAACTGCCGACTGCCAAAGAAATCCCGGCTGGCGTCCTACTACGTATCGACGGGCGGCAAGGGTGAATTAAATGCTTTTGTCGGATCCGTCGAAATGCCATGCGGTTGCGTATGATACCGAGGGCTCGAAACGGCCGGGCTGGCGCGCCGCGGCACGCGAATTGTGCGTGGTCACTGGTGTGTAGAACCGGTGGAAAACCGGCTGGCTGCTGGTGTAAGATACTTACTAGATGTAAGTTATGAACATATTCATTATATCTTCATATGTTAGTATGTTGCAAAAGCATGCGTTATGTCCCTTTGAGAGAATCGCCCCAACAGCCTGATGGAACCTCTGGCCAGTGATTTCGATTACCCGCTCGACCCTGCTCTTATCGCCCAGCAGCCGCTGGCGCGACGCGATGAGTCCCAACTGATGGTGCTGAGCCGCCGGACAGGCCAAACCGAGCTTCGCGTTTTTGCCGACCTGCCCTCGTTGCTTCGGCCGGGGGACCTGCTGGTGGTCAACAACACGCGAGTGATTCCCGCGCGGTTCTTCTGCCGGCGCTGCTCCGGCGGGCGGATCGAGGGCCTTTTCTTGCGCGAGCAAATGACCCGCGGGGATCAAGCGCAGGGGCAGTGGCTGGTGCTTCTGAAGGGCGCCAACCGCTGCCGTATCGGCGAGCGACTGGAACTCATCGGCGGCGGGGCGGTCGAACTGGAACTGCTGGCCAACCAGGGCCAGGGGCAATGGCTGGTTTCGTCGCACCCGTCAGCCTCGGCGGCAGAGGTGCTCGCCAAGGCCGGGCACACGCCTCTGCCGCCGTACATTCGCCGACTCACCGGGGCGGGTCCCGGCGAGAAGGGGGCTGTCGTTCATGAGTTTCCGGCCAGTCCGCGCGCTCTCGAAAAAGGGGACAGGCACCGCCAAACAGCAGCGGAGCCAGTCCCCATTTTCGAGCTGGCCCCGATGGGCGACGCGCAGCAAGCCGACGCCGACCGGGACCGCTATCAGACCGTCTACGCCGCCGCCGACGGCGCCGTGGCCGCACCGACGGCAGGCCTGCACTTCACGCCGGATCTTATCGCGGCCTTGACGGCCGGCGGCGTCGAAACCGCGGCCGTGACGCTGCATGTGGGGCTCGGCACGTTCGCGCCGGTGAAGGTCGAGAACCTCGCCGAGCACCGCATGCACAGCGAGTGGTACGAAATGCCCGCCGCGACGGCCTCGGCACTGAACGCCGCCCGCCAAGCCCACCGCCGCATCATCGCCGTCGGCACAACCAGCGTTCGCGTGCTGGAGTCCGTCGTCTCGCCTGCCGGCCTGTTCGAGCCCGCCAGCGGATGGACCGATATCTTCATCCGCCCCCCGGCCAATTTCCCGGCTACCGACGCGATGATCACCAATTTCCACCTGCCCCGAAGCACGCTGCTGATGCTCGTATCCGCCTTCTGCTGTCCCGGCAAGACTGACGGCATCGACATGATCCGCGCCGTTTACGCCCGCGCCGCGGCTGAGAAGTTCCGCTTCTTTTCCTACGGCGACGCGATGCTGATCGAGTGAAGAAGAAAGAAGAAAAAGAAGCGTTTCACGCAGAGGTCGCAGAGGACGCTGAGGGGAAAAGAAGAAGAAACAGCCTTTTCACGCAATTGCACACGAACCTTAGGTTCAACCGAAAGCATGAAGAAACTGCTTCGCTTCCCAGGGATTGCTATCCCCGGGCTTCTGCTGCTTCCTTTCCTACGACATACGGCTTTCTTATCTCTTCTCTGCGTCCTTTGCGACCTCTGCGTGAAACGCTTCTTCTTCTTCTTTCACTGCCCGAACAGTGGCGGGGGGGTGTCTTCCTTGGTGTCGGTTTTGTGGGCGCGCTTGCCGGAGGGGTGACGGGCGGCTGGTTCGTCGTCGAAGTCACCGGACCATTTGTACAGCCGGGTATCGAGTTGGCGGTTGAAGGCCGTGAAGCTCCCGGCCGGGTCGGCGTCGGACTCGATGTCGCGGACGGTCATGAACATCTTGGCGTCGAGGTTGTCGAGATAATGGATGAAGTACGCCTCGGGGATCATCGGCAGCTTGGGCGAGCCGTACTCGTACACTCCGTGATGGCTCAGGACGATGTGCTGGAGCAGGTCAAGCGTCTGCTGGGGGAACGGTTCGCCGATCTCGGCCGACAGCGCATCGACCTTTTCCTGAATCCAGATCGCCGCGATGGTGATGTGCCCGATGAGTTGGCCCCGGTCTGTATAGCTCACGCTCGTGCCGCCCTGAAGCTCGGCCGTCTTGCCGATGTCGTGGAAAAACGCCCCGGCCAGGACCAGATCGGCGTTGAGCTTTGGGTAGAGCGGCAGCAGGGCGGCAGCCGCCCGCGTAACGCCCAGTGTGTGCTCCAGCAGCCCGCCGATGAAGGGGTGGTGCATGTGCATGGCGGCGGGACTGTGCTTGAATGCCTTGACAAAGTCGCGGTCCTCGACGAATTTTTTGATAAGCTGTTTCAGAGGCTTGTGCTTGATGGGGCGGAGCAACTCGAGCAGTTCCGCCCACATGGCCTCGACGTCCTGCTGCGTGACGGCCAGGAAGTCCTCGATGTTGACCTTGTCTCGTGGCCAGGGTCGGCAGGCGTCGATGATCACCTGCATGGAGCCCTTGTAATCCTCGGCCCGGCCCTTGACGTGGAGGAATCCGTCGACGGGGATCGACTGGAAGAAAGCCTCGTTGGCCTGCCACATCCTCGCGGGCAGTCTGCCGGTCTTGTCTGCCAGCGTGCAGAAGATGTACAGGTCGCCCTTGCGGGTGGTGCGGAGTTCCTTGTCGGTAACCAGGAAGACCTGGTCCAGGGCCTGGTTGGGCTGGAGGTCCTTCACGAAGGTTCGTTCGGTTTCCATGACGGGCGAGTTTACCAGCTTCCGGCACGCTTGCAAAGCGTGCGTTTTGCGGCTATAAGCATCAAACTTGCCCCTCGACGTTGTCCGGGACGGGCAGGACCGAAAGACTAAGGACCAAAGACCATGCGTTACAGTCAGTTGCTGATTCCGACGGCCAAGGAAGTACCCGCCGAGGCGGAAATCCCGTCGCACCAGCTCATGATCCGCGCCGGATACATCCGCAAGGTCGCCAGCGGGACGTACCTCTACCTGCTGCTGGGCTGGCGGAGCCTCCGCAAGATCATGGAGATCATCCGCCAGGAAATGGACGCCGCTGGGGCGCAGGAAGTGTCCGCCCCCATCCTCCAGCCGCACGAGTTATGGCGCCAGACCGGGCGCAACGTGGACTATGGGGCCAACCTCTGCGTGTTCACGGATCGTCATGGCCGGGAAAACGCCCTTGCCCCCACGGCTGAGGAAGTCATCACCAGCATCGTCGCGGCCGAGGTGTCCAGCTACAAGCAACTGCCGATCAACCTCTACCAGATCAACGAGAAGTTCCGCGACGAGTTCCGCCCGCGCTTCGGCGTGCTCCGCAGCCGGGAGTTCATAATGAAGGACGCCTACAGCTTCGACGCGGACCTTGACGGGCTGGACCAAAGCTACCAGGCGATGTACGACGCCTATTGCCGCATCTTCCAGCGGTGCGGGGTGAAGTACGTGGTGGTCCATGCCGAGAGCGGACAGATCGGCGGCACGGGCAGCCAGGAGTTCATGGTGCCCACGCCCGTCGGCGAGGATGTGATCGTCCACACCGAAGACGGCAGCTACGCCGCGAACATCGAAAAGGCGGAAGTGGACGCGTTGCCCAAGGCTGCACCAATCCCCGACGCACCGGCCATGGAGGAAGTCCACACGCCCAATGTCGGCTCCATCGAGGCGGTCTGCAACTTCCTGAAAACCACGCCGGCGGAAATGATCAAGACGTTGATATTCTCGGCCGGCGAGGCGGAGGAGCACACCTACGTCGCGCTGGTCCGCGGCGACCACGAGGTAAACGAGGCCAAGCTGCGCCACTTCGCCGAGCCAGGCACGCAACTTGCGGGCGAGCGGGTCATCACGGAGCTTACCGGGGCGACCGTGGGGTTCGCCGGACCCATGGGCCTGGCCGGCAAGGCGACCAAACTGGTCATCGACCACGCTGTTGCTGCGATGGCTATCGGCGTAACCGGTGCCAACAAGACAGACTATCACATGCGAAACGTCGTGCCGGGGCGGGACTTCCCGCTCGCGGGCGACAACGTCGTGGTGGCTGACATCCGCAACGCGACCGAGGGCGACACCTACCAGGGCAAGGCGCTGACTTTCAGCCGGGGCATCGAGGTCGGGCACGTGTTCAAGCTCGGCGCGAAGTACAGCACCTGCCTCGGCGCGACCTTCACCGACGAGACCGGCGTCGACAAGCCCTGCCTGATGGGCTGCTACGGAATCGGCGTCAACCGCATCCTGGCCTCAGCGATCGAGCTGTACCATGACGAGAACGGCATAGTCCTGCCGGCCGCGATCGCGCCGTTCGAGGTAATCATTCTGGGCCTGAACAATGACAAGCCCGAGGTCGTGGCCGAGGCCAAACGCATCCACGACGAGCTTGCCGCCAAGGGCGTGGACGTGCTGCTGGACGACCGCGACGCCAGGCCCGGCGTGAAGTTCAAGGACGCCGACCTGATCGGCATTCCGGTGCGGATCGTCGTCGGCGAGCGGGCGATGAAGGAAGGCAACGTCGAGATCAAGCGCCGCACCGACGCCAAGGCATCGCCGGTAGCGGCGGGCGAGGCGGTGGCCAAGGCGATCGAACTACTGCGCGCAAAGAATTGACTCAATCCGGCGGTTTCCAGAGCCCCGAATGGGGCGAGAGCATTTAGCCGGGGGCGTAAGCCCCCGGATCCGGTGCGTTCGGAACAGGAGCCCCGAAGGGGCGATAGAAAAGGCGCACCATTCGCTGAGCGGTTTGTTTGTTCTGTCGCCCCTTCGGGGCTCATTCATATAGATAGCCCTGTTCCGGGGGCTGACGCCCCCGGCTAAATGCTGTCGGCCCTGTCGGGCCTCAAAAACCGGTTAGTTTGTGGATTAACCGCGGCTTTGCGGTAAGAAGAACTGTGTCTCCGTCGGTTCCTTATTCCTGGATGAACGCTTGGCAAAACGCCGCAACAAGATCCTCGATTACCTGGCGTACATCGTCTTGCGAACGCTGACGATGTTCGTACACATGTACAGTTGGGAGTCCAACTATCGCACGGCCCGCTTTCTGGGCGACCTGCTTTACAAGGTGGTGGGGCGGTACCGCAGGCGGGCGCTTGCGCACCTGAAGCTGAGTTTTCCGGACTGGTCGGATGAGCGATGCGAGCAGGTCGCCCGGGCGTCGATGCGGAACTTCGTCTACCTTGGCCTGGAGGTGCTTTTCACGACCCGGCTGATAACGCCGGGCAGTTGGCGGCGGCACATAACGCTGGAGGACCAGGGCGAGAACATCCGCCTGATGCTCGAGCGCAAGACCGGCATGATCTACCTTACGGGGCACTTCGGAAACTGGGAGGTCGTCGGGTATACGATGGCGGCGCTTGGTTTTCCCAACACGGCCGTGGCTAGGCCGCTGGACAACCCGTACCTGAACCGATATCTGCTCGGTGTTCGACAGAACAACGGCATGACAATCATCGACAAGGACGGCGCGACCCGCAGCGCTGAGGGCCTGCTGGACAATAAGGGCACGGTGTGTTTCATCGCCGACCAGGATGCGGGGCGGCGCGGGTGCTTCGTGGACTTCTTCGGCCGAAAGGCCAGCACGTACAAGTCCATCGCGCTGCTCGCGATGAGCCACAACGTGCCGATCCTCGTGGGCTACGGGCGCCGCCTGGACGAGCAGTACCACTTCGCCATGGGCATCCAGCGCGTAATCCACCCGGAGGAATGGGCCGACAAGAAGGATGCGATGCGTTGGATCACGCAGGAGTACACCACGGCGCTGGAAGAGGTAATCCGCAAGGCGCCGGAACAATACCTGTGGGGTCACCGGCGCTGGAAACACCGGCCTCCCGGGGAAGAACCCACCGCCGATGGGATCGCCTGAGAGACAGGGAAGTAGCAGTTAGGATGTGGGGGCAAATGGGACTCATACGTCCCATATGTCCTATCAGTCTTATTCCGTCCTATGTAGTTCCGCCCGAGGTCTCTAGTTGCTTCCGCGTCTCCGCCACCACCTCCTTGCTGATTCGCATAGCGCACCAGTCGTGCCCGCACATCGAGCAGTAGTCGGCGTCGGCATCGGCGTTGTCTTTTTTGCGAATAGCCAGGGCGGCCTCGCCGTCAAAGGCGAGCTCGAACTGGCGTTTCCAGTCGAAGTTGGCGCGGGCCTCACTCATGCGGTCGTCCCAGTCGCGGGCGCCCGGAAGGTGTCGTGCCACGTCGGCGGCGTGGGCGGCGATCTTGTATGCGACGCAGCCCTGGCGGACATCCTCTGGCGCAGGCAGGGCCAGGTGCTCCGTCGGGGTAACATAGCACAGGAAACTCGCCCCCCAGTATGCCGCCGCCGTGGCGCCGATGGACGATACGATGTGGTCGTAGCCGGGGAACACGTCGGTGACCACGGGTCCAAGAACGTAGAACGGCGCGCCGTCGCAGACCCTCTGCTGGCGAGTCATGTTCATCTCGATCTGGTCGAACGGCACGTGGCCGGGGCCTTCGACCATCACCTGCACGCCGGATGCGCGGGCCCGCTGGACGAGCTCGCCCATCGTGTCGAGTTCGGCAAACTGGGCCTCATCGGACGCGTCGGCAAGGCAGCCGGGACGCAGGCCGTCGCCCAGCGAGTACGTCACGTCGTACTGCCGGCAGATGGCGCTGATCTCGTCGAAGGCCTCGTACATGGGGTTCTCGCGCCCGTGGTGGACCATCCACTTTGCCAGCAGGCTGCCGCCTCGCGAGACGATGCCCATCTTGCGTTTGCCGATCAGCGGCAGGTGCGAGCGCCTCAGGCCGGCGTGGATGGTGAAGAAGTCCACACCCTGTTGGGCCTGCTTTTCGACGGTCGCCAGTATGTCCGCCACGCTGAGTTCCTCGACGCACCTGGAAACTATCATCGAGTAGATTGGCACCGTGCCGATGGGCACGGTCGAGTTTGCGATGATGTGCCCGCGGATGTCGTCCAGGTCGCCGCCAGTGGAAAGGTCCATCACCGCGTCGGCGCCGTACTTTACCGCCCACTGGAGCTTGACCAACTCCTGCGCCTTGCAACTGCTCAGGGGCGAGGCGCCGATGTTGGCGTTGATCTTGGTCGTCAGCGCCCGGCCTATGCCGCAAGGGTCCAACCTGGCCGCGGCGGCCTCGGCGGGGGACAGGTGGCGAATGTTGGCCGGGATCACGAGCCGCCCGGCGGCGACCTCGGCGCGGATGAACTCCGCGTCACGTCGTTCCCGCTGGGCGACGCGAGTCATCTCCGGCGTGATCGCCCCGGCCAATGCATGCTCATACTGGGTCATCCGAAACTCCTTGCTTCAGGCTACCCTCCTTCGCTGAAGCTACGGAGGGCTGCGCCGGCCTCAGGCTACGGTACGCAGGGTGGCCGAGCCTCAAGTGTCGCCTAAAGCGCAAAACAAAAGCCGCTGCGCGAAAGCGGCCGGTCCTCGCGACGAATTCGCCGACGATGTCCGTCCACTTCCCTACGCAACTCGTATCCGCCAGGCCCGGCGCCGGGTCAGGCGGATACTGGTTGATCAGGTTCCAAGGGTCTTCTCAGCGCCGCACTACGGCGGCGCGCCCCTAGTGAACAAGGTAATCATAGCATATCCGGGTGAGAAAGGAAGGTCTTAGGTGGTAGCCGGTAGTCAGTGGACGGTGGCCGGAAGCCGTTGAAGATAAAGAGGCGGAATCTGGAACCGGGAATACAGCGGCCCGGGCAAAACCTGGTGCCTGAAGCCTTTCCCCTGTAGCCTTTTGCTCGCCTCAGTCCTGACTTTTGATGCTTCTCAGCCGGTCGCGGATCGCTGCTGCGCGTTCGTATTGTTCGGCCTCGACGGCCTGGGCAAGATCCTGGCGGAGTTTCTCGACGGGGTCCACGGGAATCTTGGATTCGACGTCCTTTTCCAGTGCCCTCAGGACGGCAAGCTCGCCAGAATGTTCGCGCATCTTCTCTCCGCCGAAGGCATCGTAGAACGCCTCGATATCGGCGATGCCCTTGCGAGCGGCAGCAAGGGCGACCTTGAGCCGGCTGTTGTTCATTGCAAGCTGGGCCCGCGCGCGGGTACACATCATGATCACGTACGGGCGGTACTGTTCGAGGATGTACTTGTCCGACTCGTCGCGCGCGTACTTGCGGCAGAAGTCCATCAGGCGAAGGTTTCGCATAGTGTCGCGGTCCACGCGCTCGTAGTCGCCCAGCACGAACTCCGCCAGGTAGCGGTGGTAATACATCACGCCCTCGCCGCGAAGGTTCTCGCAGTCGGCCTCGTCCAGGGAAAAGCCCTCTTCCCGACCTGTCTGGTCGATGTGCTTCTGGAGAAGGTACTCATGGTAGGCCAGCAGGCTCTCGTGGCCGTGGGGGTGCTGCCCATCGGGCCGGCCGCCGGCTTCAATCTGGAGCAGGCCGAGGTCCAGCCGAAGCTGGATCTTCTCCTGCCCGTCGGCGCCGACTATCCGCCTGGCCGTAACCTCGCCAGGCTTGTAAGGCCACTGACTCAGGATGTGTGATATGTCGAGACTCATCTCTCTCCACATTCTACACAGTCTGGGCAGTCAGGCCAGCGTCCCTTGCGGCCGGGGGGTCAGAATTTAACGTCGGAGATCTCGACCTGGAATATCGGAATCTCGCCAAGCAGCACGTTGCTGCCGATGCGGTTTACCCGGATGAGGCTGGGGAACGTCGCGCCGTTTTCGAGAGAGCGGTACTCGTAGCTGGTCACCGTTCCGCTGCTGCCGGGCGAGTCGGCCCCGGCGGTGACGTAATTGAGAATTCCCGTCGCCGCCCCGAAGTAATACGCGATGGCCATTCTGTTGTCGCCCGTGACGCCGACGCGAACAGCCGGCATGCCGCCGACCTGGGCTTTCTGCTGGGAGCGGGCGACCTCGGGGCCTTTCTTCAGGTTGTATGGCCCGCGGAGGCGGTGCAGCAGGATGGGCAACACCATGCCCATGCGGCGACTGACCAGGGTGGCATCGACGCGCGGATCGGCGTCGGCGGAAGCCAGGCCGCCTTGCCCGGCCCTGGCTGTCCAGGTCCCCAGGGGCGTGGCGCCCTTGGTGGTAATGGTGTTGGCGCCAAGGTCCACGGCCATCTTCTGGCGGTCAGTGTACTTCTGGCCGTCCTTGTCGTAGGTCGTTACGATCGCGGTGAACGAGACGCTGCCCAGCGAGCCGCCGAAGACCTTGCTCCAGCCGAGATTCGCTATCGAGGCCGAAACAATCTCCGAGGCCGGGCCAAGTTTCGACCCCGCCATCTGGGAGTTATCGCAGCCCGCCAGCAACGCCATCCCCAACAGGCACATAAAGCCAACTCGGACAGTTCGCATTCGTAGCTCCTTTTCGCCAGCTCGACACGCACCCGGCGACTGCCAGACGTCGCCAAGCCGCCGGAGGTGGCATTCTCGCACCGTCGCGCGCCGTTTGCAAGCATCAACGCTTTAACGTGTGCCGCCACATCCGTCCACGTTGCCGGTTCGCCCCTTCCGCGGGTGGGGCAAAAGCGGGCTGGACCATTCTTCCGGCAAACACGAAATGCTAAATTGGGTATTCATGGGAAAGTTTTCAAGATGTTTTACCATTGACCTGCTATTTTTGCTGTTGTACCCCTATGACCTGAGAGCTAAGACCTATGACCTTCTTCCGCCCCAACATCACGGCAATGACCCCTTACGTCCCCGGCGAACAGCCGGGCGTCGGCGAGCGGGTCATTAAGATCAATACCAATGAGAACCCTTATCCGCCGTCGCCGGCGGCGATGAAAGTCTTGCGAGAGTTTGACGGCGAGCGGCTGCGGCGGTATCCCCAGCCTACGGCGCGGGCGTTTGCTGA
The DNA here is from genome assembly GCA_964605095.1 of uncultured Planctomycetaceae bacterium. Lineage (GTDB taxonomy): Bacteria > Planctomycetota > Phycisphaerae > SM23-33 > SM23-33 > JAUWQU01. The sequence goes on from CAZSBS010000083.1 coordinate 15,578, forward strand.
GGCGGCCGGGGCCGTGCTGGGCTACGATGCCGACTGGATACTACCCGGCAACGGCAGCGACGACCTGCTGACGATGATCTTCCGCGCCTGCACCGAGCCTGGCCGGGCCGCGGCGTACCCCATGCCGACCTACACGCTGTATCGCACGCTGGCGAGGATACAGAACGCCGAGGTCGTCGAGGTGCCGTTTGACGACGATTACCGTCTTCCGACCGACGGCTTGGCGGCGGCGGGCGCGGCGGTCACGCTGGTTGCCAATCCCAACGCGCCGTCGGGCACGGCCTTTACGGCGGCCGAGCTTGAGGCCTTGGCGGGGCGGGTCAAGGGTTTGATGGTCATCGACGAGGCCTACGTGGACTTTGCCGACTCCAGCGCCATCGAGCTTCCGCGGCGATGCCCGAACGTGATCGTGCTTCGGAGCCTGTCGAAGGGTTACTCGATGGCTGGGCTTCGGCTGGGCTTCGGCGTTGCCAGGCCGGAGATCCTCACGGGGCTGATGAAGGTCAAGGACAGCTACAACGTGGACGCCCTGGCGTGCGACGTAGGCGCCGCGGCGATCGCCGACCAGCCATACAAAAACGAGTGCGCCGCGAAGGTGCGGGCGTCGCGGGAGGCCCTGGCGGGGCAGTTGGAGGCCATGGGATTCCGCGTCTGGCCGAGCCAGGCGAACTTCCTGCTGGTCCGTCCCCCGCGGTTGCAGGCACGGGAGATTTACGAAGGCCTCAAGAAACGGGGCATTTTGATTCGATACTTCCAACAGCCGAAGCTTGACGACAAGCTGCGAATAAGCATCGGCACGGCCGAGGATAACGCCCTGCTCGTGCGGGCGATCGGCGAGATTCTTGCCAAAGGCGAACTATGAGCAAGCGAACCGCGACGATCCGGCGGGACACGAAGGAAACGAAGGTCCAGGTGACTCTCGACTTGGACGGTGCCGGAGCAGTCGAGGTGCGGACGGGCATAGGCTTCCTCGACCACATGCTGGACCACTTCGGCAAGCATGGCATGTTGGACCTGACGATCCAGGCCGAGGGCGACCTGCACGTTGACGACCATCACACGGCCGAGGATGTGGGTATCTGCCTTGGCCAGGCCATTGCAAAGGCCCTTGGCGACAGGGCGGGCATCCGGCGTTTCGGCAACGCCAGCGTGCCGATGGACGAGGCGCTGGCGGGCGTGTCGATGGACCTTTCGGGCCGGGCGGTGCTGGTGTTCAACGTCCGCTTCGCCGGCGACAAGATCGGCACGTTCGACACGCAGCTCATCGAGGAGTTCTGCCGCGCCCTGGCAGCCCATGCGGGCATGAACCTTCACGTGAACGTCCCGTACGGCGCCAACGATCATCACGTGGCCGAGGCTCTGTTCAAGGCTCTCGCCCAGGCGTTCCGCGCCGCCAAGGAGATCGACCCGGCCCGCCACGGCGAGGTGCCCAGCACAAAGGGAAGCCTCTGAGGCGGGGGGTGAATGAATTGGAGATTGCCGGGAGTCCCAACTGATCTGGCAAGCAGGTTCGAAACCTGACCTGGCAGTTAGAGCAGCTTAACTTTTTCTGTAGCGTTCGGCCTGCCTGTGGCGTCGCCATGCTGCGTCAGCCTGCATCGGCGATGCTAAGGCATCGCCTGCTTCGGCTTCCTTGCCTGGCTCGTCCTCGGCGACGGCCGACCTGCTACACAAAAACTTAAACTGCTCTAGCCCCGAAGGGGTGTCAGTGTTTAGCCGGGGGCGCAAGCCCCCGGCTCCCGGCGCGCCTGGACTGTCGGTCCTCCGGGCCTGCCGATTCCGT
>CAZSBS010000084.1:0-17337 GCA_964605095.1 uncultured Planctomycetaceae bacterium
GCCACGACACGCGGCGGCGGATTTGGCCAGTCGGCGCGGCCCCGTGATCCACACGGTTTACGTCACCCGGTGCCCGGATGACGACTCTGGCCGTGCGACCGACTGGGTAAGCAACCGATACCTTGACCACTGCCCTGGGCAACTCAAGGCCGACACGTGTTCGGCGCGGCTGATCGACGTTCTTGCGTAATCAGGTCTTTATCGAGTCGAGCATAACGGCCGCGACCGTGCCGAAGAGGACTATCGGCAGGAACGCGGCCAGCATGGGCGGCAGACCCACCACGCGTGTGATGTGGATGAACGCGAAGTATGCGCCGGTCATCAGCACGCTCAGCCCGGCGGAGGCTTTTATATTCCGCTCTCGCGAGAGGATGAACGGCAGGGCAAGCAGCAGCATGATAAGGTTGTTGAGGGGGTCGGCGAAGCGGACGTGCTTGGCCAGGATGGCGGCGTCGCGGTCCGGCACCTTGCCGCGTTTGAGCAGTCTTGAAATGGTGTTTATGCTCATAAGCTCAAGCCATCGGCTGGACTGGCGGAGGGTCAGGTCCTCGTTTGTCAGGTCGGAGGGGATGAACAGCTTGCCGCCGTCGAGTTGCCAGTGACTGTCCTGGCCCTTGGCGGGCGCCGCGGGCACCCAGGTGGCGTATCGGGCGTGGAAGATTCCAATTACGCGCGTGGTGCTCTTTGCACCGCCGTCTCGGTCGATCCGGATACTGTAGGTGAACACCGGCTCGGTAAGCCGCCCGCCACGGCTCTTGCCGGGCTTGTAGTTGTCGAGGACCAACTCCTGCCGGTCGTTCGGGCACCTGGTGGTCAAGGTCATGCCGTAGACATCATCGACAGCGGCGGGCAGTCCCGACACCCAGCCTATGTTCGGCGGCACGGCGATGTTGGCCTGGCGGGCGAGCCGCTTGGCGCTTTCCAGGAGTTGGTCGGGGCCTATCTGTGTGTAGATCTTCTCGGCGGTGGGCGTGTTATGCCACGGCTGCCGGCCCTGGGCCGTGAGGGTCAGCGAAGCGTTGAGGATGTCCCAGCCGCCTAGGCCCTGGCCGCTGCGCCGCTTGAACTTGCTCTGCGATGCCGTGCCGCCGACGGTGGTGACGGTCCCCAGCGGCTTCTGGGCCTCGCGGATGACGATCATGGGGGCGTCCATGGTGCGAGTGCTCGGATCGTATATTGGCGACCACCAGATGTTGCTCGTCGAGTCCGGCGCGGTGTAGATGGGGAACTTCTTGACCTCCCTGGCCTCGTCCCGGCTGCGAAGCAGGTGCTCGGTGTTGGCGGGGATGAGCACCTCCCGGTCGATGGTTATCAGTCCACCCAAAAGGATAGCCGAGACGACCATTGGCATGATGACCCGGTGCAGGCTGACCCCGCTTGCCAGCATGGCGGTCAGTTCGTTGGTGTGGTTCATCCGAGCCATGGTGAACGCCGCCGCCGCGACGATGACGGTGCCGCCGAGTTCGCTGAAGTACATCAGCGACTGGTAAACGTAATACCCCGCGATGCGTGCGATGGTATCGATGAAGGGCGACTTGTCCTCCATGAACTCGTCCATATTGAGGAACAGGTCGGACACGATGCGCAGGGCCAGCAAGGCCACCATCAGCATCAGTGCCGACCAGAGGAACGTCCGTATGACATATCGGTCGAGCGTTTTCATTCGTGTCGGCTCGGGTCACTTGCGCGCCAGGCGCGCATATATTACCAGGTTCGCCACCAGCAGCCCGGCTATGCCGCCCCATATGCAGGCCAATCCAAGCGTGTCGCTGCTTGCCGGGTTGCGAACCATTGCCTTTCCCATCAGAAGCATGATTATCACCGCCGCGGCCGGCACGGCCGAGAGGGCGAACGCGCTGATGAACTGCCCGCCCCGGAACATCAGTCCCAGTGCGGCCCCCATTGCGACCATCAGGAAGCAACTGGCCCCGTAGGCGACGCGGACGTGCAGCTCGGCGATAAGGTCGCTCCTGAGTTGGGGGATCCGCTTGTTCTTGAGGCGGTCGATGGCGCCAAGGACCTTCGGGTCGCTGGTGAGTTTCTGGGGGGCGTAGAGGTCAGGCAGTTCGATCGCGGTCGCTCGGGCCATGATGTCCTCGGGCAGGGGCATCTCGCCGCGAGTCCACGTCGTGGCCCGGCTGACGCGCCGCTGCGATGCGCCGAGGTAGTTTACCGTCACGTCCACGTCCAGCTTGATGGTTACCTGTGGCTTGCCCGTGAGGCGCGACCAGGTGAGGATCACCTGCCCCTGGCGGGCCGTGACGATCTCGTTCATGCTGTTGCCCCGGCGGATCATCACGGTCACCAGCTTGCCCTCTTTGCCGTCCGGCTTGACCGACTTCAGGGCCGTGCCGCTCTTGTCGGGCTCGGCCCAGGCGGCCTCGATCACGAGCCGCTCGTCGCCCTGGACGAAGCGATTAAAGCTCTTGCCGGCCTGGATGGCCCCCGCTATTTCGCCGGCAAGCATGTCCGAGCAGAGGCTCTCCCTGATCTTTGCCATTTCGCGCCGCACGGTCGAGTACCGGCTGGGGTCCCTGAGCGTTTCCAGCAGGTCCGTCCAACTGTAAAAGGACGTCTTCTCCTTGATGGGGTTGTCCATTGGCATGACGAACTCCACCACCTTGCTGGTGCCCACGGGCAAGCCGGAAACGCCGCCGGTAGTCACCAGGGACGGGTCAAGGGCACGGATGACCACACCGTCGTCGCCGTTGGGGTCGCGGGTGAAGTCCAGGCCCGCCCATGCCGACCAGGCAAGTGTGACGCTGGGCCGCCTGGGGCTCTTGTCCTTGGCGTCCGGCTGTGCGTCGGAGGGCTTCTGGAGGGCGGCTTTGCTGGGGGGGGCCGTCTGAACCACGTAAACGATGCCGTATAGCCCGTTGGCGTCGGGATCGACGGAGTCGGCGTGGATTACGTGTCGCTCCCCGCCCCTGGAGTAGTCCGCGTATCCGCGGCTCTTGAGCTGGTGGAAGAATATCTGACGGATGTTGTCCTGCACCAGGCCGGCCAGAGAAGAAAGTTTGGGGGCCACCACGTTGATCATTGCCAGGTTCAGCACGGTCACGATCGCTCCGACCAAAAGTGCGGGTCGCAGCAGCGACAGGGTGGATATTCCGCTGGCCCTGGCGGCCAGCATCTCGTTGTCCTGGCTGAACCGCCCGTAGACCAGCGTGCTGGCAAACAGCGTGGCCACGGGCAGTGTCAGCGAGAGCATCACGGGGACGGTGTAGATGAAGAGTTCGAGCAACTGCCGACCGGCCAGGCCGAGCTTCTGGAGCGGCTGAATGATCGCCAGGACGCTCATCAACAGCGTCAGGGCCACCAGCGTCAGCATGGTGACCTTCAGCAGGTCCTTCAGCAAGTATGCGTGCAGCGTCTTGAGCAAGTCGATACCTCTTGTGCGGCGTCGCCGGCTTGTTGCAGGCCGGCCTGGAACGCCGAGTTTCCCTATTGCAACCGCTGAGGGCTTGCCCGTCAAGCTTTACGCGCCCGGCGGGAACCGAACGGGCAGGAAAAGCGTCCAACTCAGCATGGCGACCAGCTACCATTAAGAGGTATCAAAAGGCGTCAGGCCCGGCCTGGACACGCACAGGGAGCATGAAAATGCGAAAGTTAACGCTCAACCTGATCTCCGTTGCCGCCATTTCGGCCATCGTTGTGGGCGCGTGGGCCGCCCCGGCCCAGGATGCCCGAGCACTGCGCGGGGAGAACATCCTGACAAAATTCCTCGACTGGGCGGACATTCACCCTGTCGCCGAGGCCGGGCGGCTGACCGTGTTTCCCATATCGCTCTCGCGCGATATCGGGGTGGTCCGCAACATCCTGACCATGCAGCAGGCGCTGAATCGCGGCGTGCTGGTCGTGGAGGAACTTACGCCGCCGCGGGTGTCCGAGGCGCGGTTCGTCAACAAGTCCGAGGACCGTTTTGTGTTCCTCATGGCCGGCGAACTGGTGGCGGGGGGCCGGCAGAACCGCACGCTTCGGACCGACGCGCTTCTGGGGCCACAGTCCTCGACGGAGTTGCCGCTCTACTGTGTGGAAAAGGGGCGGTGGTCCGGCAAGGCGAAGTTCTCCGCTTCCCCCGGCGTGGCGCCGCAAGCCATTCGCGAGCAGGCCGCCTCCGGGGCCGGTCAGCAGGCCGTCTGGGACGAGGTCGCCCGCGCGAACAAACGTATGGAAGTGTCCACTCCCTCGGACGACCTCAACGCCGCCATGACCGGTCCTGCCACGGCCCGTCGGCTGGGCGAGCTGCGCGACAAGATCATCCCGCGCCTGCCTCGCGGGTGCGTCGGCATCGTCGTGGCGCACGGCTCGCGGATAGTCGGGGCCGATCTGTTCAACTCGCCCGAGCTTTTTGCCGCGATGCGGCAGAAGGTTCTCGACAGCTATCTGAGCCAGTACGGCTGGGGGCCGCGGGTGGTCGATGACGGCGGCCGCGACAGGACAGCCGCTCCAACCGTAAGCCAGGAGCAGGTCCAGCAATACCTTCGCGGCTGCTATGACGGGCGGTTTGAGTCCGGGGCGCTGGCAGGGGTTGGGCGGGTTTGGCACCTTGCAGGCCGGCCTGCCGGCCAGACGATCGCCTACGGCGACGACCATATGATCCACACCGCGCTGACGAGCCCGCGGATAATCCCCGTCCGCCCGCCGCCAACGCCAACGCCCATTCCCCTACCCCGCCCGTTGCCTCAGGAGCGGTCGGATTCGCGGTAGGGCTGCCGCCGTCGCGGCCAAGGACTTTGCCTGGCCCTATTTGCTCGGACTTCCAGGCGGGACAGGCTCCGAGCGGGTCATGTCGACGTCGCAGGTGCAGTTGTCCTCTTCCGTGTGCTTGGCGCCGTAGAACTTCCACGCGAAATCCGCCCACTCCTGCCCCCTCAGCGCGGTATTCGGCAGGTACGTCAGGAACGGGCAAGTGTCCATGCTGTGGATGCGCAGATCAAAGACGATGGAGTGATTCGTGCTCCATGTCTTCAATTGCATGGCCTTTTCCGGCGGAAGCAGGTCGAGCGTCTGTTTGTCCACAGGGCCGCAACCGGCCAGCAAGAAGGTCCCCGCTGCCAGTGACAGCAGCCCAGCCAGGCCGAACATACGTGCGCATGATCTCATGAAGTCGCTCCTCAGAAAGAAAGTAAGCACATCCCGGTCGGGTATCTGCGGCGGTTATACAATCTTCCCGCCGGGGACTCTTGGCCAGTATCGGCCATGGCGGCGGTCCAGTTCCACGTTCAGGTCGAAGGCGGCGCGGAGGTTGGCGTCGGTCAGGACCTCGTCCTTCGGCCCGGCGGCGAGGACTTGCCCGGCCTTGAGGATAATAACGTGCGTAAAGCGTGGGGTGATTTCCTCGATGTGGTGGGTGACCATCACCAGCGTGGTCTGCCCGCCCCTCGACGTTGCTTGGGACGGGCGAGCGTGCCCGCCCTCGTCGGCGAGGGCGTCGATGGTTTCCAGCAGGACCTCCCGGCCTGGCAGGTCCAGACCGGCACAAGGTTCGTCGATGAGCAGCAGTTCCGGCCGGGGCATCAGGGCGCGGGCGATGAGCACTCGCTGCTGCTCGCCCAGAGAGAGCGTTCCGTAGAGGTGCTCGGCGAGCCGGGCGCAGCCCAGTCGGGCCAGGAGCTTATCGGCGCGGGCGTGCTGGTCGGCGTCGGCGACATCGAACAGGCCGGTGGATGCGAACGCGCCGCTAAGGACGATTTGCCTTGCGGACTGGCCCCGACGGATCATCTCGCCCAGGGCGGAGCTTACCAGGCCGATGCGCCGGCGGAGCTGACGCAGGTCCACCTGGCCAAACAAACTCCCGAGGACCTCCACCCGCCCGCCGCTCGGCCAGAGGTAGCCGGTCACCACGCGCAACAGGCTTGTCTTGCCCGAGCCGTTGGCGCCCAGCACGGCCCAGTGCTGGCCGAGTTGGACTTGCCAGGAGAGATGGCGTAGAATCGTGTTGTGATTGAGTGTCAACTCGACGTCCCGCAGGTCCAGGACGCTCGACTGTTTTTTTGCACCGGCGGCAGGTGGTGACATTGTATAAGCCTACGAACGGGCGGCGGGCAATGCAAGCGTGCTGCAATGAGGACCGTTGGCCGCGACCAAAGAAGAATATCTCACGCGGAGATCGCGGAGAACGCAGAGGAAGAAACAAAGAAGTAGAAGAAAGAGAAGAAGCATTAGATGGTTATTATGGGATTAGAGCAGCTTAACTTTTTCTGTAGCGTTCGGCCTGCCTGTGGCGTCGCCATGCTGCGTCAGCCTGCATCGGCGATGCTAAGGCATCGCCTGCTTCGGCTTCCTTGCCTGGCTCGTCCTCGGCGACGGCCGACCTGCTACACAAAAACTTAAACTGCTCTAAAGGATTACATGGATTGAAGAACTTAGATATGCTTTCATCTGTGTAATCCTTTAATCCCATAATTCCCCTCCAGTTGTTGTTTCTTCTTTTTCTATCTCCTTTTCTGCGACCTCTGCGTGAGATATTCTTCTTCCCCGCCTGCCAAAGCGGCCAGTTTGGCGAGTAGCGGCGGTCGAATTGGCACTTTTTTACATGGCGGCCAGGAATGTAAATACCTGTATACACTTGAGCTAAGATAATGGCATGTAGCTTGCACTTACTTCCGGCAAGCGGGTGTATGGAATGGATTGTCCCCGCTGAAGGCGGGGTATGTAAGTAGGAAGGTGGAAACAAAATGGCAACGAAGAAGATTATCGGCATTGACCTGGGGACGACCAACAGCGTGGTTGCGATTATGGAAGGCTCCACGCCTAAAGTACTTATCAACCTCCAGGGCGGCCGTCTGACCCCATCGGTGGTGGGCTTCACGGACAAGGGCGAGCGGCTGGTTGGCCAGCCGGCCCGGCACCAGCAGGTCACCAATCCCAAGAACACGGTCTTTTCGATCAAGCGGTTCATGGGCCGGCGGCACCGTGAGGTGGCAACCGAGGAGAAGACGGTGCCTTACGGCGTCATCGGCGGGCCGGACGAGCTGGTCAAGGTTGAGGCCCACGGCAAGCAGTACACGCCGCAGGAAGTCAGCGCGATGATCCTCCAGGAACTCAAGAAGGTCGCGGAGGACTACCTCGGCGAGGAGGTCACCCGCGCCGTGATCACCGTGCCGGCGTACTTCAACGACTCGCAGCGTACGGCCACCAAGGAAGCCGGCGAGATCGCCGGGCTTAAGGTTGAGCGGATCATAAACGAGCCGACGGCGGCGGCGCTGGCTTACGGCCTGGAGCGCAAGAAGAACGAGAAGGTGGCGGTCTTCGACTTTGGCGGCGGCACGTTCGACGTCTCGATCATGGACATCGGCGACAACGTCTTCGAGGTGCTCTCGACCAACGGCGACACGCACTTGGGCGGCGACGACCTTGACGAGTTGCTCATAAAGCACATCGCCGACGAGTTCAAGCGGACCGATGGAATCGATCTCCGCAAGGACGCGATGGCCCTTCAGCGGCTCAAAGAGGCCGCCGAAAAGGCCAAGTGCGAGCTTTCGACGGCGATGGAGGCGAACATCAACCTGCCGTTCATCACCGCCACGGCCGAGGGGCCCAAGCACCTGACGATGTCCATCAGCCGGGCGAAGTTCGAGCAGCTTTGCGAGCCGATCTTCAGCCGCCTGGTCGGCCCGTGCAAGCAGGCGATGTCCGACGCGAAGCTGACGGCCGAGCAGTTAGACGAGGCGGTCCTTGTCGGCGGCTCGACGCGTATTCCTCGCGTGCGGCAGATCGTCAAGGACATCTTCGGCAAGGAGCCCAACAAGTCGGTTAACCCTGATGAGGTGGTCGCCATCGGCGCCGCTATCCAGGGGGCGATCATCGGCGGCGAGATCGAGGAGCAGATGGTCCTGCTGGACGTCACGCCGCTTTCGCTGGGCGTCGAGACTCTCGGCGGGGTCATGACCAAGCTCATCGAGCGCAACACGACGATCCCGACGGAGAAGAAGGAGATCTTCTCGACGGCGGCGGACAATCAGCCGGAGGTGACGATCCACGTTCTCCAGGGCGAGCGGGAGTTCGCGGGCGACAACCGCACGCTTGGGCGGTTCAACCTTACCGGCATCCCGCCGGCCCCGCGCGGCGTGCCCCAGGTCGAGGTCACGTTCAACATCGACGTCAACGGCATCCTGCACGTCTCAGCCAAGGACATGGCCTCAGGCAAGCAGCAGTCCATCGAGATCAAGGGCTCCAGCGGCCTGGACCAGGGCGAGATCGACCAGATGCGCAAGGACGCCGAGAGCCACGCCGAGGAAGACCGCAAGCGCCGCGAACTGGTGGATACCAAGAACCAGTCCGACCAGTTAGCCTGGTCGACCGAGAAGATGCTCAAGGAGCAGGGCGAGAAAGTTTCCGCCGAGGATCGCGGTCAGATCGAGTCGGCCCTGAACCAACTGCGCGAAGCCAACAAAGGCGACGACCTGAGTTCGATCAAGCGGGCGATGGAGAACCTTCAGAAGGCCTCGCACAAGGTGGCCGAGGAAATGTACAAGAACGCCGCCGGCGCCCAGCAGGCCGGCCCTGGCGGCCAGGCCCCGCAGGGTGACCCAGGCGGCCCAGGCGCAAAGCCCGCCGGCCCCAACGGGGCAGGCAAGGGCGACGACGACGTGATCGACGCCGAGTACGAAGTGAAGGAATAGCGACGATGCGAAGTTTGCTTGTATGCCTTTCCTGCGTTGCGGCCTGCGTTACGTGCGGCGGCTGCTACCACCAGTCGTACCAGACGCCCGAACGGATGAGCACGGGCCTTGTGGTTGTGCTTCCCGGCATCGAGGGCCGAAGCCTGCTCAACGAGGACGTGGTCCAGGGCCTGGTCGACGGCGGGGTTCCGTACGGCATCGACCTGGAGAACTGGGCGTCGTGGTTGGGGCCGCTGTACAACCTCTGGGCCGAACTGCACAACAGACGCAAGGCGACCCAGATCGCCGTTCACCTCGCGGAGTACAAGTTCGCCCATCCGAACAAGCCGGTGATACTCGTGGGCCAGTCCGGCGGTGGGGCGATGGCGATGTGGATCGCCGAGGCCATGCCCGAGGGCCAGGAAATCGACGGGATCATCCTGCTGGCGCCGGCGATCTCGCCGGGATACATGGTGGACTTCGCGCTGAGCAAGACCAAACGCGGCATCGTCAACTTCTACTCGTCGCGGGACTGGCTGTTCCTCGGCATTGGCACGACCGTTACCGGCACGATGGACGGCAAGCACAGTTCGTCAGCCGGGAGGGTGGGCTTCACGGTGCCGGCCAAGCCGGGCCGATCAAAGGTCTACGACAAGCTCTACCAGATCGCGTGGCACCAGCAGATGGCCAATGCGGGCAACACGGGCAGCCACCTTACGAGCTCTGCCGAGGCCTTCGTCGCCAACTACGTAACGCCGCTAGTGCTTAGCCGCTCCTGGAGCGATGAGCTAGTCGCCAAGATTCTCACCGGCCAGAAGATCGACTACGACAAGCTCCCTCCGATGAGCGAATGGCGCCCCCAGCCCGGGCGCGACTGGCCACCCGGCTACCGGCCGGCAGGGCAGGCACAGCCGGGGAACGTGGGAAGTAGGAAGTAAGAAGCAGGAAGTAATACTCGCCTGCCGCTTCTTCTAACCCCTCCCCCTGACGAGGGAGGTCCCGGCTTTAGCCGGGGGTGGGGGTGCATGTCGGGCCGATTGGGGTGGTTCCAACGGGTTTCTTACGTGGTGGCATGTTTCCGCGAAAAGCATGCGGAAGCATGGCACCGCACCAGGCCTGCCGCCAAGCAGATCCCTGGGCTTGGGATGGCTCACTGGTTACTGGCTACCAACTGCGGGTTCCCAGTTCCGGGTTCCGCCGTTTGTTTTCCCTGGGGCTACCGGCTACCGGCTACCAAACACCGGCTACTGCCTTCCTTACCGCACCTCCACCACCAGGTCCAGTTCGACCGGGGCGTCGAGGGGCAGTTCGGCGGCGCCGATTGCGCAACGGGTGTGTCGCCCGGCGTCGCCGAACGCGGCCAGGAGGAGCTCGCTTGCGGCATTGGCGATCTTCGCCTGGGCGCTAAAGCCCGGTGCGGAGTTGACGAACACGTTCATGCGGACGATGCGCGTGACGCGGGACAGCTCGCCTGGCGTTTCGCCGTCGCCCAGGGCCAGTTTCACGGCCGCAAGGGCGTTAAGGGCAGCCTGTATCGCGGCCGCCTCGGCGATGTCGGCGCGGACGTCGGTGGGAACCTTGCCCTTGGCCAGCAATTCGCCATTTTGCATGGGGATTTGCCCGGACGTGAAGATGAGGTTGCCCGTCCGCACGGCCGGGACGTAGGCACCCACGGGCCTGGCGGCGTCCGGCAGGTCTAGGCCGAGTTCAGCTAACCGCTGCTCTGGAGTCATGTGCCTTTTCCCCGGCCTTTTCGTGCTCACCCGGCCGCGGCGGCGGAGTCATCGTCCCGGCCTCGCTTTGGGGGTTTTTCGGCGACGTATTGTCGGGCGTCGGCCTGCTCGGCGGCAATGACGGTGTCGGCGGAGTCGTTGGGCTCATCTTCCCACTCCTCCTCGTCCTCGTCGAAGTCCTCGTCGAAGTCCTCGTCGAGGTCGTCGTCATCGTCGAGGTCCTCGTCGTCGTCGAGATCCTCGTCGAGGTCATCGTCGTCGATGTCGTCATCGTCGGCCTCTTGTGCCGCCACGTAGGTTCGGCGGGCGTGGATCTCGTCGTCGGCCGCGATGGCGGCTTGGTCGTCAAGGATATCCTTCGTCAACATAGTCGGTTCCTCTTTGCTACGGGATTCGATATCCAGGTTTGCTGGTGTGAGGGCGTGGCCCTCCTGGCTGTCAGCGGGCGCATCGGGGTTGAGGTGCAGGAGTATCTCGCCGAAGTTCCGCTCCTGCCGGGTGAGAATCTTCTTCAGCCGGACCAGTTCGAGAATCGCAAGGAACAGGCCCAGCAACTGGGTCCGGTCGGTGCGGCCCTCGAAGATCCTGCGGAAGGTCATCGGCCCCTCCCGGGCCAGGCGGTCGAGGATGTCCGCGGCGTGCAGTTCTATCGGCGTGTCGTCGTATATGACCTGGTGCGTGGCCTTGTCGGCGCCGATGGCCTCCAGGACGTTGCTGAATGCGTCCAGCAGGTCCCAGATCTGCACGTCTTCGAGGTCCACCTGGTCCTGGCTGGTATCCGGGTGGGCGGGCCGGCGGCCGAACCTCTGCGCCTGTGTTTCGGCGGCGTCGCGGAGGTCGCCCGCCGCGTCCTTGAAGGCCTTGTACTCCAGGAGTTGGCGGACAAGCTCAGTTCGCGGGTCGAGCTCCAGGTCGCTGGCCTCGCCCTCCTCGACCGGCGGCGTCGGCAGCAGCAGCCGAGTCTTGATCTCCATGAGCGTGGCTGCCATCACCAAAAAGTCCCCAGCCAGGTTCGGGTCCATATCGGTGAGGATTTCCACGTAACCGACGTACTGCCGGGTGATCCGGGCGATGGGAATATCGTAGATGTCCACCTCTTCCCTGCGGATGAGGTAGAGCAGCAGGTCCAGCGGTCCGTTATAGACTTCCAGGTTGACGCGATAGTCGCTCATACGCCTGTGATAGTAGCAATCTTGGCGGCTTGGCAAGCAAACTTTTCGGCAAAAAACGGGAAAAGAAGAAGCGGCTTCACGCAGAGAGGAGTTTACCCCGGCGCGCCGGGGCAGAGAACGCTAAGGGGAAAAGCATAAACAGAAGCTAAAAGAAAGGGCGGACTCTTGTTGCTTCTTCTGATCTCCGCGTTCTCCGCGGCCTCCGCGTGAAAGTCTTGGCCGTTTCTTTACGGATGCACCACGATTCCCGCGGCGTCGCGGACGCGCTGCATGGTGGCCTCGGCGACCTGGCGTGCCTTTCGCCCGCCTTCCCGCAGGACGTCCCGGATGTAGTCCGGGTCCGCAAGGAGCTTGTTGTAGCGCTGGCGGGCCTCGTCGAACGCCTCGTTGATAAGGTCCGCCAGCCGGGCCTTGGCATGCCCGTAGCCGTAGCCGCCGGCGCGGTACTGGGCGGAGATCGCGGCCTGCTCGTCGGGCGTCGCGAAGAGTTTGAGCAAGGCGAAGACGTTGCAGCGGTCGGGGTCCTTGGGCTCTTCCAGCGGCGTCGAGTCGGTGACGATCTGGGCGCAGCGCTTCTTCGTCTGCTTGGGCGTCAGGAAAATCTCTATGGTGTTATTGTAGCTCTTGGACATCTTCTGCCCGTCGATGCCCGGCACGACGGCGACCGCGTCCAGGATGTACGCATCGGGCAGCACGAGGACCTCTTTGTCGAAGGCGAGGTTGAACTTGGCCGCCAGGTCGCGCGTCATCTCGACGTGCTGGCGCTGATCCTGCCCGACCGGCACTAGGTTCGAGTCGTAAATGACGATGTCCGCCGCCTGGAGAACGGGGTAATCCAGCAGCCCCATGTTTGGCGCCAGGCCGCGGGCGGTCTTGTCCTTGAAGCTGTGGGCCTTCTCCATCATGCTGACCGGGCAGACGCAGTTCAGCAGCCAGCACAGCTCAGCCACCTGCGGCACGTCGGACTGGGCGAAGAAGACGCTCTTGTCCGGGTCGATGCCCAGCGCCAGGTACCCCGCCGCGAGGTGGGTCGTAAGCTCGCGCAGCCGCGCCGGGTCGCGCAGGCTCGTCAGGGCGTGGTAGTTGGCGATGAAGTAGAAGCACTCGTGCCCCTCGGCCTGGAGCTTGAGGAACTGCCGCACCGCGCCGAAGTAGTTGCCAATGTGCAACAAGCCCGATGGTTGTATGCCTGATAATACTCTCATCATGAGCGCTATTTCTCGTTCTTGAGCGTGTTGTATAGTTCCATGCCCTTGGCGGGGGACTCGTTGCCGTGGACTACGGCCCGGACGGCCTGGATCATGGCGATGGGGTCGTCGGCCTGGAATATGTTGCGGCCCATGTCCACTCCGCAGGCGCCCTGGTCGATGGCGCTACGTGCCATTTTGAGGGCGTCGAGTTCGGGCAGCTTCTTTCCGCCCGCGATGACGATGGGCACGGGGCAGGAGGCGGCGACCTTCTCGAAGCCCTCGGAGCAGTAGTACGTCTTGACGACGTGTGCGCCGTTTTCCGCGCACACACGCGACGCCATCGCCAGGTATCGCGAGTTGCGGACGAGTTCCTTGCCGACGGCTGTGACGCCGAGCGTGGGTATGCCGCAACGGCTACCGGCGTCGATGGTGGCGGTCAGGTTGCGGATGGTCAGGGCCTCGTGCTGGCTGCCGATGGCGACCATTACGGCCAGCATCGAGGCGTTAAGCCTCACGGCCTCGGCGATGTCCATGACACACTCGTCGTTGAGTTCGGTCAGGACGGTCGAGCCGGCGGAGAACCGCAGCGAGATGGGCTTGTTGAACGTCGGCGGGACGATCTGGCGAAGGGCCCCGCGCGTACACATGAGGCAGTCGGCGTGGGCCAGCAGCGGGACGATCGTGAGGTCCATCCTCTCCAGGCCGCTGGTGGGGCCCATGATGTAGCCGTGGTCGAACGCCAGCATCACCGTCTTGCCCGTTGCGGGGCTGAAGATCCGCGCCAGGCGGTCCTTGATTCCCCAGTCCAGGTTGGCTGACCCCTTGAGGTAGTAGCCCTGGTTGTCCTGGGGTATGCCTATGCCGTAATCCTTGCTTTCGATGTTGCCTTGAGCCTCTGCCATTTGAGTCTGTTCCTTAAAGAAAGCTAATCCAGATGGGCCGGGTGCCGTGGTTCCTGGCCCGGTGGGCTGTGGAGACCCGACGCAGTACGTGTCAATCGTCACTGTCTTCAGCCCCGTTCACGGGGCTTTGCCCTCGCGATAGCGAGGGTATAGGCCAGGCCTTTTAGGCCTGGTTTAATGCGACACTCACCTCTGTTGGTTTTTTTCTTCTTCTTAGCACGCTTTCAGCGTGCTTACCCGTATTGGGGGGCCTTTAGGCTAAAGCCCGCCAAAAGCGCGCTGAAAGCGTGCTAAACAAAAGCAGCAGAACGACAACCCCAGGACTAAAAGCCCTGGTCTATGCCCGCCTTCGGCGGGCGAAGCCCCGTAAACGGGGCTGAAAGCCTGATCGCCAAACACGTACCCGACGCACGTCGGGGCGCGGCGACCACGCCTTCGATCCACAACTACTTGCCGTTAACCGCTGCCGCGAAGGCGGCCAGGAGGATCGACATCGACTTGGCGCCGGCATCGACGCTGCCGATGCTTCGCTCGCCGAGGTTCCTGGCTCGTCCGAAGCGTGCCTGCATGGTCTTAGTGGACTCGGCCCCGCTGGCGGCTGCGGCGGCGGCCTTGGCGAGTGCGGCGGGGATGGTTGCTCCGGCATCAACGGCCTGTCTCATTGCCGTCACGGCCGGGACTAGGGCGTCCATCATCGTCTTGTCGCCCGGCTGGGCCTTGGTCTGCTTGCGAACGCTCGCAAGGGCAGCCTCGAACGCCGCTGCCACCCCAGGCGCGTCCAGTTGGGCGTGGTCGCCGAAGCCCTCGCTGAGGCCCATCAGCAGGCAGCCCAGCAGCGGGCCGGTGGCCCCGCCGGCTTCGCTCATCACAGCCCAGGCGGCCTGGAAAAGCGCATCCTTCGGGCTGGCGGCTTGCCCGGCCTCGTCGAGGGCCTTTTCGGCGGCCGCCATCGAGCGCAGCATCGCCAAGCCGTGGTCTCCGTCGCCGGTGGCCGCGTCCAAGCGCGAAAGCTCATCGACCGCCGCGCGGATTTCCGAGGCCGCCCGGCGGATCATGGCGGCCAGTTCCTGGTATCCCAACGTATCGCTAATGGCTCTGTGCCTCCTGATTGAACGTTAGCGCACGGTCAGATAAGGTGTATCGCAGGGGGCGTCCCACAGCGACAGCAGTTCATCATCCATCTTTGCCAGGAACATCTGGAAGCCGCCCATCTCCTGTACGGTCAGGAACTCTCCGACGAGTGATCGGGCGACTTCCACGCCCGCCTCGGCCAGGACTTTGCGAGCGGCGCGGTAGATGATGAACATCTCCATGAGGGTGGTTGCGCCCGCGCCGTTGATGATCAGCAGGACCTTGTCGCCCTTACCGGCCTTGACGGCCTTGGCGAGTTGCACGACCATCGTCTTGGCGGTCTGATCGGCGGTCATCATCTTTGATTTGCCGGTGCCGGCCTCGCCATGCTGGCCCATGCCGATTTCCATCTCATCGTCGGCCAGGGCGAAGATTTCCCCGCCGGATTGCGGGTGAGTGGCGGTCTTGAGGGCGACGGCGAGGGTGGCCATGTTTGCGTTGAACTTCTCGGCGACGCGGCAGACCTCGTCAAGGCTCTTGCCTGCCTCGGCGGCGGCCCCGGCGATCTTGTAAAGCGGGATGCATCCGACGAGTCCGCGTCGATCCTCGGCTGGGGCGTTGGCGCCGGGAGCGATGTCCTCGTGCGTGAGCACCTTGCGGAGGTTGATGCCCTGCTTGGCGGCAAGGTCCATGGCCATGTTAGCGCTCATCACGTCGCCGGCGTGGTTGAGCACGACGAAAAGCACCCCGGCGGGGCGGTTCATGAGCTTGAGGGCCTCCAAAACCGGCGGCGGGCCAGGGGCGGCGAAGACGTCGCCGACCACGCTGACATCCAGCATGCCCTGGCCGACGAAACCGCTCAGTGCGGGCTCGTGCCCGGCCCCGCCGAGCGTGACGATCGCCACCTTCGACTTGTCCTTGGGCTTGGCGCGGACCACCAGCTTCTCGCCCTTGAGCGCGACCTTGTTGCCGTATGCCTGTACGTAGCCTTCCAGCAACTCGCTGGTCAGGTTCGCCGGGTCGTTAATGAACTTCTTCATTGCCATGGGGTTGACCTTCCTTTCGGCCTAAGGTTAAAAGTTGCCAGCGTTGAGTTTGCCTTACGAGGCCTCGTGTTGCAACCGAAAAGAATGCGGCCGGCAGGAGTTATCCGGGTATCCCTGCGAAAGGCTGGCGGAACCGCCGGCGGAGGAGTAGGGTTAATGTCTTAGACAGCCTTGGGCAACCAGGGCTTTTCATTTTTCAGACAGCGGGAGACAGCGATGGACACGAACATCTCGATGAAGCTTCTGGCATGCCTGAGCCTGGCCTTGGCGGGCGTTCTGGCAGTGGGCGACTTCGCGGCCGCCTCAGCCGCGGCCAGGATGTTGGTCATCGAGGCCGGCAAGTGCGACCGCGTGAACGTGCCCGTGTCCATCGAGGCACCGGCCGACGCCAATTGGTCACAGATGACGCTCGACGGCAAGCCTGTTGCTTCTCAGGTTGCAGATGGCAGGCTGTGGTTCATCCTGGACAGTCTCCCGGCCGGCAAGACGGCGACGTACCAGGTGTTCTCGCCCGCCTATGCCTTGTCCCAGGTCATTATGGAGCCGCCCGGCGTAGAGTTCAAGAAGGGCGACAAGCAGATCGACGTTTCTGTCGCCAACAAGCCGTTCACCAGCTACGTTTTCGATTACGGCAAGGCGGGCAAGAACCAGTTCCGCCGGCCTTACTTTTGGCCGGTGTATGGCCCGGGCCAGGTCACGATGACCCGCCCGTACCCGATGCAGTTCGAGAACCTTCCCAAGAACGTCGCCACCGACCACCCGCACCACACGAGCATCTGGGTTGCCCACGGCAGCGTCAACGGTGTGGACAACTGGTCCATCGTGCCCAAGGCGGGCTGGCAGGTACACAAGGGCTTCCCGCTGGTCGCCGGCGGGCCGGTCGTGGGGATCATCCGCGAAACGCTCGACTGGACCGACGCCGACAAGAAGCCCAACCTGGCCGAGACGCGGACCATCCGCGTGTACAGCCTGCCCGGCGAGGCACGTATGATGGACATCGAGTTGATGTTCGAGGCGAAGTACGGCAAGGTTACCTTTGGCGACACCAAGGAGGGCGGGCCGCTGGCGACCCGCATGAGGCCGGAGCTGCGAGCGGATAAGAAGGGCGACAACGGCATCCTCGTCAACTCGCAAGGCCAGCAGGCCGACAAGGCCTGGGGCCGAAAGGCAAGGTGGGTGGACTGCTCGGGCATGGTCGAGGGCAAGCGGTACGGCTTTGCGATGTTCGACGCCCCGGGCAATCTGCGGCACCCCGAGACGTGGCACGCCCGGACGTACGGGCTATGCGCGGTCAACCCGTTCGGACTGCACGACTTCCCCGGCGGCAAGGGCGGCCCAAGGGGCGACTGGACCATCGAGGCCGGCAAGAGCGCGACGCTGCGATACCGCATCTACTTCCACACCGGCGATTCCAAACAGGCCGGCGTTGACGCCCGCTGGAACGACTACGCCGAGGGGCCCAAGGCGACGTGGAGGTAAAGAGCAGAAGAAGCGGATTTCACGCAGAGGTCGCAGAGAAACGCAGAGGCAAGAGAAGAAACAGAAGAATGAGCGGAGCGCTTGTAGTGACGCCGTAAGGACGCCTCCCTCAGAAGCTGAGCTTCACGCGGCGGCGAG
>CAZSBS010000085.1:0-17298 GCA_964605095.1 uncultured Planctomycetaceae bacterium
GAGAAAGGGCCATCACGTGGGACACACTTACTCCAACCTGCTGATTCACGTCATCTTCTCCACCAAGGACCGTCGCCCAATGATTAAGGCCGATCTTGCCCATCGCCTCCACGAGTACCTCTGTGGCTTGGCGCGGGATGAATTCGGCAAGGCCGTCAAAGTCGGAGGAACCGAAGACCACATCCACGGGTTGATCTCGCTGCGCACGAACGCGGCCCTCGCCCATGCCATGAACCGGTGGAAGAGCCTATCGTCGGGTTGGATTCACAAAACCTTTCCGCACATGGGCGATTTCGCATGGCAGGCCGGCTATGGCGCCTTCAGCGTCAGCCAATCCAGAGCGGCCGCGGTCATCGCGTACATTGAAGGCCAGGCGAGTCATCACCGCCGCAAGACGTTCGAAGAGGAGTTCATCGAGTTCCTCAAGCGTCACCAGGTGCAATTCGACCCGGCGCACATCTGGGACTGAAGGCATCAATCGCCCTGGGGGCTCCAAACAACGGCACCCGCATTCCACGGGCTTCGCTACGCTTCGCCCGAGGCTATAACCAGTCGCCCCGGGGGCTCAAGAAGAGGTGCCAGGATTTGTCATGGCACACGCCGACGGCAGGAATCACCGGGTGAACCATTACAACCTGGACATGATCCTCTCGGTCGGGTAGGGAGCGATTCAGCAAACGGCAGAGAAATCCGAGACGCTGTCTCGGTTTTCGCGGAGATGGATTTTCCAAACGCTGTCTGGAAGATCGGGGTTCCCTTCCCGCTTTGGGATTTTGCAGACACCGTCTGCAAGATCTTCGAGTAGGCCAGATAGAAGGCCCTTATCTGGTAGAGGTTCCGCCAGCCCAAGCCACGCCCGAACCGTTTGGTCAGGTCCGCGGCAAGCCTGGTGTGAAGAACGAATGACGCGCGCGGCCCGAATTATGGTAGAAGAATCAGGGACAAGCGTTCTCGCAAGCCCTATTGTGGTATCTGTTCCCGAATAAGACAAAGGATCGACCATGAAGAAGATATCCAGAAAGGTTTTCCTTGCAGGTGGCGCGGCTGCCGCAGCGGCCGCAACAGGTGCTTGTCTGTGCACCAAGACCGGTTGGGCAACGGTAACCGGCGTGGGCAATACTCCGAGCATTGCTCAAGACGCCTACGAAATTGTCAAGGACAAGGGTATCAGGATAAGTCTTGACAAGGTTCCCGAACTGGCCACGGTGGGAGGGGCCATCAAGATCCTGGATCCGAACATCGACGATTCATTGATTGTCGCCCGGATAGCGGAAGACGCCTATGTGGCGGCATCGATCAAGTGTACGCATCGAGGCGTTGAGGTCGAATATCAGCCCGATTGCAAGTGTTTCAAGTGTGCCAGCCTCGGCGGAAGCGAATTCAAGACCAGTGGCGAGAAGATCAGTGGGTTTGCGAAGAAACCTTTGAAGACATATCCCGTTTCTTCCGAGGGCAACATCCTGGTGGTCCGGTTGCTCTAAAATCAGAATAGACGGTGTCAGTCCCCATTTTCGAGGCAGCCCGCCATGAGTTCATGATGAACTGTGCCCGATTTACCGGATCACTCCAGGAACCTTGGGATGTTTCCGGTTCGCTTGACGAGCGTGATGAAGGCCGGCAGGAGGAGCGGACGGACTATGAAGGTGTCGATGAGCATGCCGAGTGCCAGGGCCAGGCCTAGCTGGACGAAGAGCTTGAGTTGTCCGGCCATGAGGCTGCCGAGCGTTGCGGCCATGATCAGGCCGCAGGATGAGATGACAGGCCCGGTGTGGACGAGGGCGTTTCTGACGGCCTCGGCGACGGGATGGTCGCGTGCCTCCTGTGAGACCCTTGCGGCCAGGAAGATGGAGTAGTCCACCCCGACGGCGACCATGACGACGAAGAGGAAGACCTCGACCTTCCAGTCCAGCCCCGGCTGGCCGGTGAGCCCGATAAGCCAGTAGGCCAGGCCGAGCGTGGCGAAGTAGCTCAGCAGTGTCGCGGCGACGATGAAGGCCGAGAGTATCCAGTCGCGCAGCAGCATGAGGATCATCGTGAAGATGACGGCCAGGACGAGGATGGCAATCCTGTTGAAGTCCGCCTGGGTGATGACTCTCATCTCGGCCATCTCGGCGGTTGCGCCGATGAATCGTGCGGTCAGTTGGGCACCGGATGCGTCGAGGGTCTTGTCGACGGCTGAGCGGATTGCGGCCAGGTCGTTCATGGCAGCCAGCGTCAGCGACGGTTTGTCCAGCACGGCCTGGAGCCTCATGGCGTGGTGGTCGGCGGCAAGGTACTCGGCCTGGGTTCTGCCTGCCGCGGCGGCCAGGAGAGTGCGGGTGATGAGATCAATCTTACCGCCCAGCGGCGCCGAGAGGCTTCGCACGTCCTGCACGCCGCTTGCGGCGGCGACGGCGGCGGTGAGCTTGCCCGACATCGCACTCCACTGGCTGACGCTGAGCGGCGTTTGCGACTGCACGAGCACGGTGACGGGGGCGATCTGCCCGACGGGCCAATGGCGTTTGGCGGCTTCGATTCCGACGGTCGCGTTGCCGACGCCGGCTGGCGCAGCGGGCTCCAGTTCGGCAAGGGCATCGTAGACCCACGTGAGCTTTGCGCCGCGTACGGCAGGGACGGCCAGCATGACGATGACCGCCGCCAGCACCCAGACTGGCCTGCGGGTTGCGCCTCGCGCGATGGTGTGCCAGAGTTTGGCCTCGCCTGCCCGGCCCACGTGTATTCCCGGCCAGAACAGCCATCGTCCCAGGATGCCCGCCATTGCGGGCACGAGCGTTATGGACGCGATCAGCGCAACGATAAGCGCCGCGGCGATCGCGGCCCCGGCGGTGCGAAATATGCGGTACTCGGCGAACGAGAGCATCAGCAGTCCGAGCGTGTCGGTTGCCGCCGAGGCCAAGACGGCCGCCATTGTCGCGCCGAGTGCTTTTCCCGCGGCCTGGGCCTTGGCGCATCCCGCGTCGAGCATCTCGCGGAATCGGCTGATGAACAGCATCGAGTAGTCCATGCCCGCCCCGTAGATCAGCACGAAGACGAAGACCTTTTCGGCTGTGCCGATGTGTATGCCGAAGTGTTGCCCGACTGCCAGGACCTTCATTGCCACGGCGGCGGCGGCACTTATGGCCAGCAGGGGCACGAGTGCAGCCACCGGCGAGCGGTAGACGAGCAGCAGGATGACCACGACGGCAATCAGCGTGACCAGGCCGATGCGCTGGTGGCTTGCCTCGGCGGCAACGGCGTAATCGTGCCCGAATCCGCTGGATCCGGTGACGGCGGCGTCCAGGCCTCGCGGGAGATTGGCGTCCTGCACGACTGCGCGGATGTGGTCGACGATTCGGGCCGAGCGTATGGTGATGAAGTTGGCGGGCACGTCGACGATGACCAGCGCGGCATGCCCGTCGGGGCTCTTGAGGGGGTTTGTCGGCAGCGGCAGGTCGGCTGGGCTGCGGACGGCGATGCCGGCCAGGTCGCGCGGGGCCGTCTGTGGCGGGTGGGGTCTGGCTATCGCGGCGGCGACGGATTCGACGGCATGGAAGTCCGCGGACGAGCACTTGGCGTCGGCGCGTTCGAAGACGACGACGGCCTGGCTGAGCCCGCTGGAGTGCGGGAAGCTTCGCTGGAGGGCATCGGCGGCCTGGGAATACTGATCGTCCGTCGGCAGGAAGCTCGCCGGTTCCTGAGAGGCTGGGTCCAGGGCCGGCGCCAGCGCGCAAAGTCCCGCCCCCACGGCCAGCCAGGCAAGCAGGATCAGCCATCGCCACCGATAGACAGCCGGACCGATTCTCATTTCGCCGATTCGTTTCTCACTTGACCTTCAGCGGGATGCCCTCTTTTTCCCACTGGCGGACGAGAACCCTCAGTTCGGCCGCAAGCTCGCCAAGCTGCTTGGAGGCCTGGAGGATGTTGTCGTAGAGTTTGGGGTCGTTAAGCAGCTTTGGGATGGTTCCCTCGCCGGAGTCCATCTTGGTGGCGATGCGGTTGATGCTGTCTAGGACCTTGGAAAGCTGTTCGGCGTCCTTGACGACTTGCCGGGATATCTCGCCTATGCGGCGGTCGGTGTTGCTTGCGAGTGTGCCGACCTTCTCGACGGCCTGGCTTGTGGCGATGAGAGTTTTGTCGGCCTGGGCCTGGGTGGTCTCGGCGAAGCTCTTAAGGGCGTCCATGGAAGCCGAGGCTTTTCCGGCCGCCTCGGCCAGGCCCGCCAGCGTCTTCTTGAAGTTCTCCTGATTGTCCTTCTGGCCAAGCACTTCATGGAGGTCGTCCAGCGCGCGTTTGAAGCTTGCCAGCGTTTCGCCAAGCGTCGCCGTGGCGGGCCTGGACGCGGGCTGGGTCTCGCCCGGCTGGGTGGCAGGCTGGCTGGCCGGCGCCGCGACCAGGGCGCTGAGCGACTCAGCCAGCTTGGAGAAGCTCTTGAACCCGTCGGTGAGTTCGCTGGGCAAGAGGCTTGGCGAGATTCGCCTGCCTTCGAGAGGATCAGGCCAGTCGCGGGGCAGGTACTCGAGCTCTTTGCCGGTGGCCTTGTCGTATCGCGGCTTACCCGTGGGGGCCAGTTCCACGTACGTCCCGCCGCCAAAGATGCGGCTGGAGACTGTCGGCTCGATATTGCCCGGAATGTCGATTTCGGCATCGATCCGGCAGGCGAATATCACGCCTTGCCGCGGGTCGTTTCCCGCGAACTTGACGCTGGTGATCTTGCCGATCGGGATGCCCGACATGTAGATCCACTCTCCCACGCGAGCCCCGCCCGTCGACGGGAACTTCAGCTTCAGCACCCGCCCGGTCTGAAGAAGCTCCGGCAGGCCCGCGAACATCAGGATCATTCCGCCGAACATGGTCAGGGCCACGAGCACCGTCAGCCCGACGGCCACATTGCGAGTGTGTTCCTTCATTGAAAGCTCTCCATGCCGAAAAATGGTGGCCGGTAGCCAGTAGCCGGTAGCCGGCGCCCAGCAGCGATACCGGTGTCCGCCATTGTCTTATCGTGATTTAGGGTGAACCAGGTTTTCATGTGCGGCTGTTCCCAACAGAAGGTCTTATGCCATAACTCTGAGATACCCGGCTACCGGTTCCGCTGTTTCTTCTCACCGGCCACCGGCTACTGGCTACCGGCTACCGATTCCCGTCTTCCGGCAGTTGCGCCGCCTCGATCTCCGCCAGTTCCTGCTTGCTTGCCAGGCCTCGGACGAACCGCGCCACGAACTCGTTGTCTTCATCGAGAAGTTTATCCGGGGTGGTGTCGGCCACAAAGTGCCCTTCGTACAACATGAGGATTCTGTCGCCGACCTTGCGGGCCGAGGCCATGTCGTGCGTGACAACCACCGCCGTCGTGCCGAGGGCACGCTGGAGCTTGAGGATCAGCTCGTTGATAAGGTCCGCCCGGACGGGGTCCAGGCCGGTCGTCGGCTCGTCGTAGAGTATGACCTCCGGCCTCATCGCCACGGCGCGGGCAAGGGCGACGCGCTTTTTCTGGCCGCCGGAGAGATCCTCGGGCATGTGGTCCTGGCAGCCGTCAAGCCCGACCAGCGTGAGCACCTCCCGGCAGCGCCGGGCCCGCTGGGCGGGATCCTTCATGCCGTGCTCGATCAGCGGGAAGCAGATGTTCTCGTGGACGGTCATCGAGTCGAACAGCGCCCCGCCCTGGAAAAGAAAGCCCATCCGCCGGCGCACGGGGACCAACTGGCGGTCGGTCATGTCCGAGATTACATGGTCGCGAAAGTAAACCTTGCCGCGATCGGGACGGAGAAGCCCGATGATGTGCTTGAGCAGCACGCTCTTGCCGCAGCCGCTGGGACCCATGACGACGGTCGTCTCACCCGGGCGGATGGCCAAGTCCACGCCGTCGAGCACGACCTGCCTGCCGAAGGCCTTATGCACGCCTTCCAGGCGGATGATGGGCTGCTTATCTTTCAATGCCTTGTGCCAGTCAAGTCAGGTTTTTTATCATCGCGATTTCGTCGCATGCGTCAAACCTTGCGCAGGCGATGCACTCCCGCCAGACCTTCTCCGGAAGGGTGTCCCGGTCGATGGGCTCAAAGCCCCTGGACAGGAAGAACCCCTTCTCGTACGTCAGGGCGAAGAGCTTCTTGACGCCCAGCTTTCCGGCATCGGCCTCGGCAGCCTCGACAAGCATCCGACCCACGCCCTGGCCGCGGCGCTCGGGTACGACCGCCACCGACTTTATCTCCGCCAGGTCCGACCAGAAGATGTCCACCGCGACACAGCCGACGATCCGCCCATCCTCTTCCGCCACGATGAACTCGCGCAGCATCTCATAGATGGCTTCGAGGCTCCGATGGAGCATTCGGCCACGCTCGGCATAATAGTTGACCAAGTCGCTTATGGCGACGGCATCGCTTATACGGGCATGTCGGGTCAGCATTTGGGCATTCTATCGACGGCCGGCGTGTGGCCGCCATGCAAAAACCGCCGCGACCGCAGTCGTCGGTAGCCAGTAGCCGGTAGCCGGGTGCCTGCCAAGCCAGTGGCGATAGGAATTTTCTTGCCGTCTTCACCGGCTACAGGCTACCGGCTACTCTGCGTCTGCCCCGACGTGGAAGCTCAACTGTTCGAGTTGGGCGGCGAGGTCCACCTGGCGGACGGTCACGCCGGGCGGCGCGTAGACGTAGATGGGCGCGAAGTTCAGGATTCCCTGGATGCCGGCCTCGCAGAGCAGGTTGCACACGCCTTGGGCGGCCTGGGGCGGCACGGCGACCACGGCCAGGCGAATTTCAGCCTCGCGGACGAAATCCGGCAACTCGTCCAGATGGTGGATCGGCATGCCGCCGACGGAGGTGCCGATGAGCTTCTGGGAAATGTCGAAGGCCGCCACCAGTTTGAAGCCCTTGGCGAGGAATCCCTTATGCCGCAGAAGAGCCCTGCCCAGGTCGCCCGCCCCTACCACAACGACCGGCCAGACCTTGTCGGTATTGAGAATCTGCCTCAGTTGTTCCACCAGTTCCGCCACACGGTAGCCGACCCCAGGCCGGCCGAACTGGCCGAAGTAGGCCAGGTCCTTTCTCACCTGGGCGTCGGTGGTCTGGAGGGCCTCGGCGAGCTTTCGGCTGGAGATCTTCTCGACGGCCTCGCCGGCCAGGGCCTGGAGTTCCCGCAGGTAAAGGCTGAGTCGCCAGACGACTGGTGGCGGTATCGGGTTACGTTTCATGCCGGTTTACAAATCGGATAGAGGCGTTTTTCCAACACGTCCGGGCATCCGTTGCGGCGAAAGACTCACCCACCGCGAATTCGCCAGCCCGGGCCTGGCCTGGCGGCACATACTGAATGATAGTGCGCGGCGGCGGTGCCAGTCAAGGCGATGACCGGCAAGCCGAGCAGATTATGCCAAGCCCGCGCGGTATTGCCTTGGCACGGGGAATTGGTACACTTACCGGGTCGTTCCCGCGAAGGCCGCGGAAATCCGTCAGTCAGGTAATGCAGCGTTGCCTGTCGGAGAGGTCGAACCAAGGTCCGCGCGGCGGCCAGTCCACCGCCGGCTAAGATGACAGGAGATTCAACATGCGCGATTATCCCGCCGTGAAAAGGTTGCCTCTGGTTCTGGCTGGCCTGGCTGCCGCCATCGCCGGCCTGTGCGCCGTTGCCGTCGGCGACGACTGGCCGATCTACCGGGGCCCGGCCCACAACGGCATCTCGGCCGAGACCGGCTGGTTTGCCGCCGGGACCCAACCTAAGGTCCTCTGGTCGGCTGACATCGGCAAGTCATGCAGCGCGATGGCGGTTCTCGGCGATCGGGTGTACACGATGGGCAACAAGGCCGACAACGACATCGTCTACTGCTTCGACGCCGCAAGCGGCAAGGAGGCATGGAAGTTCAGCTACCCCGAGAAGCTTGCGCCGGATAATTACGAGGGCGGCCCGAACGCCACGCCCACTGTTGACGGCAAGCGCGTGTACACCCTTTCCAAGACCGGCAGGCTTTTCTGCCTTGACGCCGAGAAGGGCACGAAAATCTGGGAAGTCCAACTCGCCACCAAGAAGCCCACCTGGGGCTATGCCGGCTCCGTCCTGCCGCTGGGCGACAAGCTGATCGTCAACGCCGGCGATCACGGCACGGCCCTGGAAAAGGCCACGGGCAAGGTCGTCTGGGAAACCGGCGCCGGGCCGGGTGGGTATTCCACACCCGTGCCTTACGAACGGAACGGCGCGACGTTGTTGGCGCTGTTCTCTGCCAAGAACGTGGTGGCCGTCAACGCCGCCGACGGCAAGGTCGTCTGGCAGCACCCGTGGCAGACCAGCTACGACGTCAACGCCGCCGACCCGGTGATCCTCGACGGCGGCGCGAAGGTGTTCATCTCGTCGGGCTACAACCACGGCTGCGCCATGCTCGACGTGTCCGGCGCCCAGCCCAAGGAGCTCTGGTCCAACAAGGGAATGCGGAACAAGCACACCAACTCGGTGCTGTTCCAGGGCGTGATCTACGGCTTCGACGAGAAGACCCTGACCTGCCTGGACGCCGTCACCGGCCAGGCCAAGTGGACCAAGGACGGCTTAGGCGACGGCTCGCTGATGCTGGCGGATGGCAAGCTGATTATCCTGTCCGACAAGGGCGCAATCGTCATCGCCGAGGCGTCGCCCGAGGGCTTCAAACAGCTCGCCGCCGGCCAGGTGCTCCGCGGCCCGTGCTGGACGGTCCCCGTGCTCGCCAACGGGCGGATCTACGCCAGAAGCAAGACCGGCGCGCTGAGTTGCTTGACGTTTACGGGCAAGTGACGGATCACCGCGCTACAGCCTTGCATCATCCAACGGGTCCGTTGCTATTCCCATGCGGACGTAGACCGGGTGTGCCATCCTGCCCAGTATCGGCAGGCGGGTGGCGAACAGGCCGCCGGCCAGGATGCAGAACGAGCCTCCGAGGATCACCGTCGTCGGCGCGCCGATCAGGTCGGCAAGCCAGCCCGCAAGCAGGCTGCCAAACGGGCTCATGCCCATGAACGCCATTACGTAGAGGCTCATTACGCGCCCGCGCTTGTCGTCGTCCACGAGCGTCTGGAGCAGCGAGTTGCTGCCGGCGAACTGGGCCATTATGCCGAATCCCGCCACGGCCAGCAGGCAATACGACAGCATCAAGCTGTGCGACAGGCCGAAGCCTATCACGGAGGCCCCGAGCATCGCGCAGCCGGCGGCCATGATGCGCCCCATTCCTCGCACGCTTGGCCGCATTGCAAGGTAGATCGACCCGGCCACGGCGCCGATCCCGATCGCGGCCATCATAAACCCCAGCGTCCTGGGTCCGCCGTGAAGGATGTCTTTGGCGAATACCGGCAGCAGGACAGTGTGCGACGAACCGACCAGGCTGATAGTCGCCAGCAGCAGCAGGATCGCGCGGATCGGCGCGAAGTGGTAGGCGTATTTGATGCCCTCGCGGAGGTTGCTCAGCACGCTGCCGTTGCGCGCGAGCCTTTCGATGGGCCTCGTCCGCATGGCCAGCAGGGCCGCGATTACGGCCAGGAACGTCGCGCCGTTGATCGCAAAGCACGCCCCCGTCCCGACGGCTGCAATGAGCAAGCCCGCCAGGGACGGGCCAACGAGCCTGGAGGCGTTGACCAGGAGGGAGTTCATCGCGATGGCGTTGGGCAGGTCCGCCCGCGAATCGAGCATCTCGACCACGAACGACTGGCGGATGGGGATGTCAAAACCGTTTACCAGCCCCAGCAGCCCGCTGAGCAGTACGATCTGCCAGGTGGTGATCGTGCCGGTGAAAACCAGGCCCGCCAGCACGAGGGCCTGGATCATGGCCAGAGCCTGCGTGAGCACCAGCAGCTTGCGGCGGTCGGTGTGCTCGGCCAGCACTCCCGCGAAGGGGGCCACCAGGAAGGTCAGTATCTGCCCGATGAAGCCCACAATGCCCAGCATCACTTTCTCGCCGGTCAGGTCGTATACCAGCCAGGCCAGGGCAGTTCTCTGCATCCACGTGCCGACAAGCGACATGCCCTGCCCGGCGAAGAACAGCCTGTAGTTGCGATGCTTCAGCGCGCGAAAGCCCGGCCCCAGCCACCGCCGCAGGGCCGGCAAGCCGCCAACGGAATCGCCGCGCCCGGCTGATGATGATTCGTCGAAAGTCATTACGCCCTTTGCACATTGCCTTCCGCGCCCATGGACATGCTCGCTTCAGAAAACAGGGCACATTGCAACTTCAAACCCACCTGGGTTTCCTGCTCGCTGCCGCGAGTCGTCCTGGCAACACGGACGGCATTCTACCGCGCAGTACGCGCAAGCGCCACCTCCTTTGCGCCTTTGCGGGGGGAGTTCCGCACAGCCAGTCAAATCGACCCCTTCAAGTATTTGCGGCATTTTGCTTAACCCGCTGTCCCAATGTGACGAAACGGAAGATGGCCATTAGGTGGGTGTGGCCATTACACGCGGAGAACAAGAAAAACGCATCACGCTCGTGGCGGATGCTGAGCACTCCGCGAATTCTTGAAACGATGCCGCTTATGCATGGGTGGATGGTGAACAGGCCCCGTCCGCCCCAGCGAGGCAGCGAGACTGCGAGGCACACATGGCGGGACGATCGCTCATGCGACACTCGAAGGAGACCGGGACGGGCGGCCCCGTGCGCAAGAAACTGATACTTATCTGGCCGGTCGCGATTATCCTGCTGGCTACTCTGGTGTTCGCGAGTTCGTTGCAGTTTCAGAGCAATCGATTGGGGGAGTCGCTGCGCACTACCTTTCAGAAAAACCAGCAGGTGAGCGCCGTTGTCCTGGCCACCGCGACGGAACAGGAGTTTTGCCGACACGTCGATAATCTCATCGCGCTGGCCTCTTCGGACGAGCTCCGTAAAGGGCCTCCGCAGATTCAGAAGGCCATGGACGCCACACGCCAGCGTTTATCCCTCGCCGTTGATTACATTGCCATCGTCGATGCGCAAGGCAAAGCCCTGCACACCAGCCCGTCCTTGTCGGCATACCTGCCTTCGCCGGGCGACGCCTTCGGTGCGCGCGTCGAACTTTCGTCCAGCATAAGCTATCGGATGAGCCGTGCGCCGGGTGACAAGCGGGTGCGATTGTACATCCCCCTGGCTGGCGGCGGGGAAGGTGGCGTGGCGCTGCTGGCCTTGCTCAACATCGACAGGATCCTGGCCCAGTGCGCCGTTGAGACCGCGGACCGTAAAAGCTACCGGTGGCTGATTGACATCGGGGGCAAGCACGTGTGCGGCACCAATCCGACGATGCCCTCCTCGTATGCGATCCTGGCGGTGGATGGGGCCACCGAACAGGCCGCCGAGGCCAAATCCCGCGTCAACGCCGCCCGATACCTGGCGGACACATGCGTGCGGCTGGGGCGCTCCGGCACGGCCCAGATCGCCAAGACCGAGTCCATAAGCCACGTGAACCTGGTGGCCTTTACGCCGATCACGCTGGGCGGCTGCCGGTATGGCCTTGTCATAGGCAGGCCCGAGGACGGCATTGCCGTCCCGATGGTCTCCCACGTCCGCATAATCAGCTCGATGGGCATCTGCACGGTCCTGCTGTACCTCATGTTGGGGTACAGCGTTTTCCACCACGGGATCAAACGCGAACGCGAGTTCCGGCTCGTCGCCGAGGGCGCCAACAAGGCCAAGAGCGGGTTTCTGGCCAAGATGAGCCACGAAATACGCACGCCGATGAACGGCGTCATCGGGATGATCGACCTGCTGAAGGAGACCCGGCTCGATTCCCGGCAACTGCGATACGTCAAGATCGCCCGCTCATCCGCCACCGCCCTGCTGGACATCATCAACGACATCCTGGACTTCTCCAAGCTCGAGGCGGGGAAGATGAAACTCGACGCGGTGGACTGCAACCTCTGGGAGATCGTCGAGGACTCGCTGGAGATATTTTCCCCCAAGGCCGCGGAAAAGGGCCTGGAGTTGACCTGCAACATCCACCCGGACGTCCCCGCCAACGCGCGTGCCGACGGCGGGCGGCTGCGACAGATCCTGCTGAACCTGATCAGCAACGCGGTCAAGTTCACCCAGAAGGGAAACGTGAACATCGAGGTGTCCCGCGTGCAGGAGTCCCAGGACCGGGTCACGGTCCGCTTCGCCGTCCAGGATACGGGCATCGGGATCTCCAAGGAGAAACTGGGACTTCTCTTCGAGAAGTTCTCGCAGGTCGATGACTCGACGGCACGGAAATACGGGGGGACAGGGCTTGGGCTATCCATCGCCAAACATCTTTCTCGGATGATGGGCGGCGAGATCGGCGTCCAGAGCGACCCTGAAAAGGGCTCCACCTTCTGGTTCACCGCCGTTCTGGAAAAGTCTTCCACTGAATTGTCCACGCCGCCTTCGCCGGCCCCCGAGACCTCGGCTGGCTGGTCGAGCCTGCGCGTGTTGATCGTGGACGACAATGCCGCGACCTGCGGCATCATCATCGAGCAACTGTGGCACTGGGGGCTGTCGGGTCAGATGGCCACCGACGCGGAGGCCGCGATCAAGAGGCTCTTCGAGGCGGCCGCGGCGGGCAAATCCTTCGACCTGGTCATAGTGGACGCCGACATGCCCGGCCCGGACGTCGTCCGGACAGTCCTGTCCAGCACCAAGCTCAAGAAGACCGCCATGATCGTCCTGTCCGCCCTGGCCGATCAGCCCGGGACATCGGAGGTCAAGGAGCTTGGAGTGAGCGCCTGGTTGGCTAAGCCCGTCCGGCAATCGCAACTGTACAACGCGCTGCTGTCGGCCTTCCCGATCGGAGCCATCAAGGGGACTCCGTCGCCCGCGGCATCCCAGCCGCAAGTCAGCCACCCCCAAGCCCAGACCAGCTTTGCCGACCACCACCTGCGCGTCCTTGTGGCTGAGGACAATGAGATCAACCAGGAAGTTGTCCGGGAGGTCCTGGGGAACCTGGACGTCTCCTGCGACATCGTGGGCAACGGCAGGCTGGCGGTGGAGGCCGCCGTCGCCAACCGGTACGACGTGGTGCTGATGGATTGCCAAATGCCCGAAATGGACGGGTTCCAGGCCACGCTGGGCCTCCGCGACCACGAGCGGAGCAAGGGCAACCTTGGCCGATCCGGCAGACCTCTGTTTATCGTCGCCCTTACGGCCCATGCGCTTCAGGGAGACCGCGAGGACTGCCTACAGGCCGGGATGGACGAGTACCTCAGCAAGCCGATCGAGCCGGAACGCCTGATCGCCCTCTTCCAATCCCGCGTTTCCGCAGTGGCGGCAGAGTCGCCGGCGACGGCAGTCGCGGTGACGGATGTGGTTGAAAAGCCCGCCGCGGCGCCGACAAGCGCGGCGACGGATGCGGTTGAAAAGCCCGCCGCGGCGCCGGCGGCCACAACGCGGTTTGATTTCGATTCGCTCCTGGCGCGATGCATGGGCAACAGGGAGTTCGTGGGCAGGATCCTCCACAAGTTCGAGGCCAAGGGCCGGAACGACTTGAAGGCCCTGGAGCAGGCGGTCCAGGCCGGGGATGCCGAAGTAATCGCCTTCGCGGCGCACGCCATCAAGGGTGCCGCGGCGAACCTCTCGGCCAATTTCTTGCGGGAGGCAGCCGGGGAAATGGAACTCACCGCCCGCTCGGGAGACATTTCCGCGGCGGCGGGGCAACTGGAGCGGGTACGGCGGGAGTTCGCGGCCCTGATGGACTGCGTTTCTCAGGGGAACATGTGAAACACCATGTGTGCAGCACAAGGAGAACACTATGCAGGTTCTTGTGGTAGATGACGATGAAGTTGCTCTGGAGATGCTCAATGCACTGCTGGAGCAGGCGGGGTACGAGGTCGTCAGCGCCGCCGACGGGCGGGAAGCCCTGGAGATCCTTCGCGATACCAGGTGCAGGTTGGTGATCACCGACTGGGAGATGCCTGGGATGAACGGGCTGGACCTGTGCCGGGCCATTCGCTCTGAGCCGCTGTCCCGCTACGTGTACACCATCTTGCTGACCAGCCACGACACGCACGAGAAGGCGGCCGAGGGGCTGTCGGCAGGGGCCGACGACTACGTCTTCAAGCCGTTCCATCCCGACGAACTACTGGTCCGGGTACGCACCGGCGAGCGGATCCTGAGCCTGGAGACCCGCGAGGTGGCGATCTTCACAATGGCCAAGCTGGCCGAGTCGCGAGACCCCGAGACAGGCCGGCACCTGGAGCGGGTCCAGGATTACTGCCGGACGCTGGCGGAGTGGTTCAAGCTCAACGGCAAGGGCGAGTACAGGGTATCCTCGGGGTTCGTGGAGATGCTCTATCACACCAGCCCCCTGCACGACATCGGCAAGGTGGGGATTCCCGACGCCATCCTCCTGAAGCCGGGGCGGCTCAACGACCGCGAGTTTGAGATTATGAAGCGTCACACGACCGTGGGGGCGGATGCCTTGTCGGCCGCCGTGGAGCAGTTCCCCGACGCGGACTTCCTGCGGATGGCCAGGGACATCGCCGCTGCCCACCACGAGCGCTTCGATGGTAGCGGGTATCCTCTGGGCCTGGTGGGGCGGAATATCCCGCTGGCCGCCAGGATAGTCTCGCTGGCCGACGTCTATGACGCCCTGACCTCCAAGAGGGTATACAAGTCCGCCTACGGACACGAGATCTCCCGCTCCATCATCCAGGAGGAGTCCGGGGCTCAGTTCGACTCCGAGATCGTCACGGCGTTCCTCGAAACCGAGCCGGAATTCGTGAACATACGCGAACAATACTCCGAAGAAGAGGTCGTGGAGGTTGGCTGAGACGTGCGGGGGTTGCTTCCACACGTTGCACTGAGGTTCTCATGAAACGGACGGATCGGGCGTGCATCCTGGTTGTGGACGATGACCCCGTGGCACTGGAGACGGTGGCCCACTGTTTAGCCTCCGGCGGCCACACGCCGTTCAAGGCGGCCAGCGGGCTCCAGGCCATCGAGGCCATGCGGGCTCGCAGGCCCTCGATCGTCCTCTGCGATTGGTTGATGCCGGGTATGGACGGCCTGGAACTCTGCCGACGCATCAAATCGCAGACCGCCGACCCCTTCATTTATTTCATCATGCTGACCGTCCAGTCCGACAAGAAGCACCTCAAGGAGGCGTTCCAGACCGGCGCGGACGACTTCCTCTCCAAGCCGTTTCACCCGGACGAGTTGTTGGCGCGGATCAACGCCGGGATTCGGATGGTGGACCTCTACGAGGAATTGACCGAACACAACATCGTCGCCCAGCGCCTCAACGCGGAACTGTCCCAACTCAACGCCAGGCTCCGGCAGACCGTAAGCACGGATGAATTGACGGGGTTGTTCAACCGCCGGCATGGCATGGGCAAGCTCAAGGAACTGTGGGCGATGGCGAACCGGTATCAACAGCCGCTGTCGGCCGCGATGATCGACGTGGACAACTTCAAACTCATCAACGATGAATTCGGGCACCTCAAGGGCGACGAGGTCCTCCAGAGCATAGGCCGCATCCTGGCGGCGGGCATTCGGACCAGCGACGTCGCCTGCCGGGTCGGAGGCGAGGAGTTCCTCATCCTCCTGCCCGGGGTTACCTCCAAGCAGGCTTATGTCTGCTTGGAGCGGCTGCGGATCAAGGTGGAGTCGTCCTTGATGCTCGGGAGCGAGCCACCTCGGCGCGTGACGATCACCACCGGCATCGCCCATCACACCGAGGCCATGACCACACCGGATGACCTACTGAAAGCGGCCGACGACTGCCTCTACGCCGGCAAGCGGGCCGGGCGAAACAGGGTCGTGTTGGGCTCACCCGCCTGCGCCAAAGAGCCGGGGACCGCCCAGCACCCCCAGGGCGAAGCGGAACCAGACCCGACCCCCAGCCCTGACGACCTGAGAAAAACGCTCACGCGATTCTAGCCCGCCTCGGCGCAATCGCCTTTGCCCAGAACCTTCGCGACGACAACCTTGCGCGCCAACCTTGCGCTGCCGCAATGTTGACACCGCGGGGCGAGTCTCGATATAAGTTCAGGCCACCAGACCGCACAACACCGACCAACTTGAAGGAGACACGCGCATGCCCGCCGCCAAGAAACCCGCGCAACCCGCGAAGAAGCCCGCCAGGCCCGCGAAATCCGCCAAATCCGCCGGCAAGGCCCACGCGCCGCACGTTGCCGGCCCCAACGTCGAGTGGTTCATCCATGACCGCCTCGGACTGTTCATCCACTGGGGGCTCTACGCCCTGCCAGCCCGGCACGAGTGGGTCAAGAACCGCGAAAAGATCTCCGACGCCGACTACCGGAAATACTTCGACAACTTCGCCCCCGACCTCTACGACCCCGCCGCCTGGGCACGTGCCGCCAAGGACGCGGGCATGAAGTACTTCGTAATCACAACCAAGCACCACGACGGCTTCTGCCTGTGGGACAGCAAGTACACCGACTACAAGGCCCCCAACACTCCCTGCCGGCGGGACCTCATCCGCCCGATGGTGGACGCCTTCCGGGCCGAGGGGCTAAAGGTGGGCTTCTACCACTCGCTGATCGACTGGCACCACCCGGACTACCTCGTCGACCACCTCCACCCCATGCGAGACGACGCCGACGCACGCGCCGCAAACGCCGGCCGGGACATGCGCCGCTATACCCAGTACCTCCACAACCAGGTCCGCGAGTTGCTGACGGGCTACGGGAAGATCGACTACCTGTTCTTCGACTTTTCCTACCCCGGCCCGGACGGCAAGGGTCGCCGGGACTGGCAGAGCGAGAAGCTGTTGGCGATGGTGCGCGGCCTCCAGCCGGGCATCATCGTCAACGACCGGCTGGACCTGATGGACTCACCCGGCGGCTGGGACCTGCGGACGCCGGAGCAGTTCATGCTCCGCAAGCCGCCGGCCAGGCCCGACGGCAGCCCAATCCTGTGGGAGACCTGCCAGACCTTCAGCGGCTCGTGGGGCTACCACCGCGACGAGCAGACGTGGAAGAGCATCGAGCAGTTGCTGCTGCTACTCGTCGACTCGGTGTCCAAGGGCGGCAATCTGTTGCTGAACGTCGGCCCGACGGGGCGGGGGACCTTCGACGACCGCGCCCTGGCCAGCCTGGCCGGGATGGGAAGGTGGATGAAGCTTTGCGGGCGGAGCATCTACGGCTGCGGGGCGGCGCCGGACGGCCTGGCCGCGCCGTCAGGCTGTCGGCTGACATACAACGCCGCCGCCAACAGGCTGTATCTGCACATCTTCGAGTGGCCGATCCAGCAACTGCACCTCGACGGTTTCGCGGGCAGGGTCCGCTACGCCCAACTTCTCCACGACGCCAGCGAGGTGCAGATGAAAGAGCAGGTCGCCGAGATAAACGACGGCTACGCCCGGGCAGGGCGGGACACGCTGACGCTCCGCCTTCCCGTCCGCAAGCCGGACCTGGCCGTGCCGGTGGTGGAACTTGTGCTCA
>CAZSBS010000086.1:0-17244 GCA_964605095.1 uncultured Planctomycetaceae bacterium
AAGCGATGGCTGTCAGAACGGGTCTGGCCTCATGGGCCGAAGTTGACGCCCCTGCGCCGGCATGTTACGCTTCGTAAGTTTGCAAACGATTTGGGATACAGGATGGCACCATATGAGCCGCACGCAGGTTGACATTCCGAAGCAGCGGATCGCCGAGTTCTGCCGGCGGAACCATATCCGGCGGCTGGCATTGTTCGGCTCGGTGCTGCGGGACGATTTCCGCCCAGATAGTGACGTTGACGTGCTTGTGGAGTTCGAGCTTGGCGCGCGCGTTGGCCTGCTGCGACTGGCCGGCATGGAAATAGAACTCGGCGAGATCCTCGGGCGGAAGGTTGATCTGAACACGCCCGGCTTTCTGAGCGACTACTTCCGTGACCAAGTGCTGGCCGAGGCGGAGGTCCAATATGACGCGGCATGACCTTCCGGCTCTGATTGTGCAGTTGTGCAAGGCATTGGAAGGGCGCCAATGACGGCGAAGGTAATGCCTCAGTTACAGGGGGTATTGCCCCGCCCGGTCAATAGCCCGCCGAGGCGGGTTCGCGAAGTGAGCCCCCCTGTAACTGAGGCATTGCCGGCGAAGCAGTTTCGCCCTTGTGCCCAACTCTGCCATAGGAAACACCCTCGGCAGGGCCAGATCACCCGGCTCGATGCAAATCGCCGAAGAGGAGTCATTATGACCGCAACTGCTCCCGGGATATCAAGTGTGGCAGCTTTTGTTTTGCTGGCTGTCGTCGGTGCCGCCGCCGGGGCTGGGCCGCAGTGGGACGCCAACAGCCGCTCGCTGACGTTTTCCGCAGCCGATGCCAAGGTGTGGCTGACCGAAGGCGTATCGCGGGTCGTCCTGACCGACGGGCAGGCGATCGCCACCAACGACAAGCGGTTCGCGGTGACGGCCGTCGAACATTTCGGCCGCGAGGTCATCACCGGCATCGACGCCAAGGGCGTGCTCGACTGGGAGATGGTGATCCAGCCAGTCGGCGACGGCGCGGCGCGGATCGACTGGACCATCCGCAATCGCGGCGACAAGCCGCTGAAGCTCGATCGGCTGGAGGTGCTGGATTGCAGGCTCGTGGGGCAGGTCGATGCCAATAGCAACCGCGTGCTGACCAGCGGCGAGAACTCATGGGCGGGCGGCAATGTAAGGCGGCTGGAAAAAGGCAAGAAGATCGAGAGCTACTACACTCTGGCGGCGCAGTCGCCGGTGCTTGCTGCGGGGTTCCTCGCGGGGCGGCACAACCTCGACCGTTTCCGCCTGACACACGACGACCAGGGCGCCCGCCTGCTGGCATACGGCGATTGCGATGCGTGCATCCTGCCGGCCGGGGCGTCGCGCTCGGCCGACCCCCTGTTCATAAGTGGCGGCGGAAATCCGCTTGCCCGGATGGAGCAGTTCGCCGACCTGGCCGCGAAGGAAAACGCCGTCCAGCTCTGGCCGGAAAACTTCGCGACTTGGTGCAGTTGGTACGCCGGCTGGATTGGCCAGAGTGACAAGTCGCTTTACAAGTACAAGCGCGGCCTGGAAAAGGGTGTCGAGGCCAACATTCCGCTTGTGGCGAAGTATTTGGCAAGTCGCGGCGCGCCCTCGATGCGGGTGGTCGATGACAGTTTCGAAATGACCTACGGCGACTGGGACAACCGCACGCTGGCGATTTCCGGCGGGTTCGATCGCCTTGCCGGCATGATGGCTGACAAGAAGATTCGCGCCGGCGTGTGGTATCCGCCGTTCTGGGTATCGACGAAGTCGCGCCTGTACCGCGAACATCCGGAAATGCTCTGCCGTGACGACGCCGGCGAGGTCTATGTCGAGAAACGGGGCCTCGCCTCGGTTTACGGCAACTTCCTGGCATACCTCGACGCGTCGAACCCGGCGGCGGCAAAGCAGATCGAGCGGACCGCCCGCGAGTGGCGCGACCGCGGCTTCCGCTACGTTATGACGGACTTCCTGAAGTGGGGCGCCTGGACAAAGAAGCGGTTCGACCCGACGCTGACGGCCGTGGAAACCCACAACCTCGGCCTGGCCGCCATGCGCAAAGGCTACGGCAAGGACACGTACTGGCTGCATTGCGGCGCGCTGCTGGGCCCGGCAATGGGCCTGTGCGACGGCATGCGGATCAGCGGCGATTCGCACGGCGAGGGAATGTACTCCTACGTCTCAGCCGGGGCGCGGTGGTTCTACAACTGGCGGGTCTGGCTCAACGATCCAGACGCCATCGTCTGCGTTCGCCAGGGCAAGGGCAAGAGCGTCCAGTGGAATCGCACCTGGATGTCGTGGATGGCGCTGGCGGGCAACGTGCTGACCTACGGCGACACGCTCGACGACCTGCCGCCGGAATACCTGGAAGTGTACAAGCGCATCCTGCCGCCGCTGGCAAAGCCGGGCAGGCCGCTCGATATCTTCGAGAACGACCCGTTCATGATCTGGGGCATGGACGGCGGCGAGCCCGACGGGCCCTGCACGCTGCTGGGTATCTTCGAGCTCCAGGGCAAGGCCAAAGGGCGGAAGATCACCGTGAACCTCGACGAGGCCGCCGCCCGCAGCCGGAGCTGGACCGAAAAGCCCACCCAGTCGCCCGCGCGGTGGCTGGTGTGGGACTTCTGGCGCGCCAAGCTCACCGCCGTCGAGGGCGCGTCCGTAACGCTCGACGTGCCGGATAAGTCCTGCTATGTCCTGAGCGTCCGGGCGGACCTGGGCCGGCCGCAACTTGTCGGCACCAGCGGACACTTCAGCCAGGGCTCGCTCGAAGTAAGCGAAGTCAAGTGGAACGCCCGGGGCGGCAGGCTGACGGGCAAGGTCCGCGGCAACGGCGGCGAAGCGACGACGCTCTATTTCCACGTTCCGGCCGGGATGCAATGCGCCGCGGTGTCGGTAAACTACAAGCAGTTGCGGGTAACGCTGGCTGAACCCAACGTGCTGGCTGTTGCGGTCCCCGCGATAGCCGGCGCGGCGGCGCCCTTCGAGATCCGCTTCACCGGCGAGACCACCAAGCCCCAATCCCGCGACTTCGTCGCCGGGCCGGTTGGAAAGTTGAGTGCTGACAAATGAACCACCTCGAACGATTCCACGCCGTGATGAACTTTCAGCCGGTCGACCGCCTGCCGCGCATCGAGTGGGCGAGCTGGTGGGATGAGACGATCGAACGCTGGCGGGCCGAGGGCCTGCCAGACGGCGACCGCTACGAACTCTACCGCCACTTCGGGCTGGATGTGTACTACCAGTATTGGTTCAACCCGCGAGCCAGGACGCTTCCCAAGCCGGCGTCGCACGGCGCGGGCGTCGTCGCCTCGAACGACGACTACGAGCGGATCAAGCCGCACCTGTTCCCGCCGTTCGAGCATCTCCGGCCAAGGCTGGAGCAGTACGCGGCCGAGCAGGAAGCGGGCCAGGCCGTGCTGTGGATCTCGCTGGATGGGTTCTTCTGGGGGCCGCGGACGCTGCTGGGAATCGAGCCGCACTTCTACGCCTTCTACGACCAGCCGGAACTGATGCATCGCATTAACCAGGACCTGGCCGAGTACAACGTCGCGATCCTGAAGTGGCTCACCCCGTTTTGCAGGCCGGCGTTCATGACCTTCGCCGAGGATATGTCCTACAACCACGGCCCTATGCTCTCTCGCGGGCAGTTCGAGGAGTTCCTGCTGCCGTATTACCGGCAGGTGGTGCCCGTGCTGAATGAGATGGGCACGCGGGTGCTGGTGGACACCGACGGCGACGTGACCGCGATGGTGCCCTGGCTCCAGTCAGCCGGGATCGAGGGCGTTCTGCCGCTGGAGCGACAAGCGGGCGTGGATGCAACCGCCATGCGGTGCCAGTTCCCGCGGTTCCTGATGATCGGCCACTACGACAAGATGGTCATGCCCCACGGCGAGGCTGCAATGCGAGCGGAGTTCGAGCGCCTGCTGCCCGCGATGCGAAGCGGCGGATTCATCCCCAGCGTCGACCACCAGACCCCGCCGGGAGTCTCCCTCGACCAGTATCGCATCTACCTGCGACTGCTTGAGGAATACGCCGCTAGCGCGTCTTCGGGTTCTCCGCCCCCTCCGCTCTGAGAAGAAATGGAAAATGACATGCGACACGTTCCATTTGCAACGACTCTCACGATTCTTCTGTTTGGGATACTCGCTTGTGAGCGGGAGAACCCGAGCCGCTCAGCAATGACAACGTCAGCGGGTTGGAAGGTGCAGGAGCTGAAACTAGGGGCATTCCATTGGGTTGACAAGGCAGAGCCTGGGAATTACCAGCAACAGATAACGAAAGACGGCTGCCACTTCGCCTATGTGCTTCAGCAAGGAGGGGAGATAGTCGTAGGCTTGGATGGAAAGTCCACCAAGAGGCCGGGAAAGACGAATAATTATGGCTTGGTGTTGAGCCCGGACGGAAGCCGCGTGGCCTATACGGAGTCCAAGGACGGTAAGGACATCGTTTTTGTGGATGGAAAGCGCGGCCAGCAATACGACTTCGTGCACGCTCTGGCCTTCAGTCCCGACAGCCGGCGGCTGGCCTACGCTGCACATGACGGCAAGAAGAGCTTTGTCGTGGTGGATGGGAAGCCTGGACCACAGTTTGCCTCCGTGGAGGGCGAGTCCATCACCTTCAGCGACGACGGCAAGCGTCTGGGGTACATCGCGGTCGAAGCAGAGAAACGGTTTGTCGTGGTTGATGGTCTTCAAGGTCCCAAGTTCGACAACGTGCGCTACTTGCGATTCAGCCCCGATGGGAAGCACGTGGCATACGCGGCGGAAGAGAATTCGGGGACGCCGGAGTGGAAATCGTTCATCGTTTTAGATGGTCAGATTGGAACGAAGCACCAAGGCGGCAACACAAACTCGCCACTGTTCAGCCCCGACAGCAAACGTTTGGCGTACGCGACCGGAGAGAAGCAAACTGGCTTTGTGGTTGTAGATGGGCAGGCCGGGCCTGAGTACCAAACCCCCCCCAGCTTAATCGTTTTCAGCCCGGACAGCAAGCGACTGGCCTATGTGGCGAACAACTACAAGCCCAAGATGAAATGCTTTCTCGTGCTGGACGGTCAGGCGTATGCGGAGTACGACCTCATCGGTAATCCGATCTTCAGCCCCGACAGCAAACGACTGGCGTTCACGGCGAACGAGAAGGGAGAAGGGAATTACGGAAAGAACTTTGTCGTCGTGGATGGCAAACCTGGTCAAAAGTTCAATCAAGGGCCAAGGCAGCTCACGTTTAGTCCCGACAGTAAGCGAGTGGCGTACGTGACAATCGTAGAGGATGGTGGCCAGTTTACTGTGTTTGTGGACGGGCAACGCGTGGGAAAGGATTTCTATGAAACCTACAACCCAACCTTCAGCCCGAACAGCAGGCACGTGGCATGTCGAGCGTTTGATGAAGCCGGGGAGTTCTTCATTCTGATAGACGGCCTCCCTGGTCCTAAACATGACCTGATCATCGAGAACGGCCCAAGATTTCGTGCAGACGGTTCCCTGGAATACCTGGCCGTCAAAGACTCCATACTCTATCGGGTCATACTTACCCCGCCAGACTGAACGGAACCGAGTATACCGCGGGAATCACGCTTTGCCCACGAGTTTCCCCTTTCTCATCGCGGATTGCGTCTTACGTCAGCCGAGCCACCTGTCCCCACCACCACGTGAACGGAATCTCCACGTGCGGGCCGCTCCGGCCATGCGCAACTGTGATGAAGATGCTTCGCTCACTCGCCCGTCAGGACTTCGTCGGCGAGTTTCCTCACCTCGGCCACGAGGGCTTCGGCCGCGGCTTGGTCCGGCGCTTCGGCGATGATTCGCATTATCGGCTCGGTGTTCGAGGCGCGGACGCATACCCATCGGCCGGGCAGGTCGATGCGCAGGCCGTCGGAGTCGTTTAGAGTCGCCCCGTCGCGCCCGGCGAAGGCGGCCTTGGCGCGGGCGACGACCTTTTCGGCCGCCCCGGCCGGGCAGGGCATCTTCGTCTTGAGCATCACGTATCGCGGAATCTCAGCCACCAGTTCGCTGAGGGGTTTGCCGGTCTCGGCCAGGTACTGGAGCACCATTGCCATTCCGACAAAGCTGTTGCGAACCAGCACCACTCGCGGGTCGATGACCCCGCCGCCGCCCTCGCCGCCGAATATGCAACCGCCGGCCCGCATGGCGGCGACAACATTGGCCTCGCCAGTAGGGGCACGCAGCACCTTGCAGCCGGCGCGGGCGGCGATGTCGTCGATCATCCGCGACGTGGCCAGGTTGGTCGCCATCGGCCCCTTGCGCCCGCGAAGCACAAACGCCGCGCACAGGGCGAGCGTGTACTCCTCGCCGATGAACGTGCCGTTTTCATCGACGATGGCCAGGCGGTCGGCGTCGGCGTCCTGTGCGAAGCCGGCGGCGGCGTGCTGGTCGCGCACGGCCTGGCAGAGCTCGCCCAGGTTCTCGGCTACCGGTTCGGGGTTGTGGGCGAATTGCCCGGTCGGCTCGGCGTTGAGGTGTATCAGCTCGCAGCCCAGGCTGTCCAGCAGCAGCCGGGCCTCAGGCCCGCCCGCCCCGTTGACGCTGTCGACGACGACCTTGAACCGCTTGGCCGACACGGCGCCCGCGTCGCACTGTTCCAGGACGGCCTGGATGTGCCCGGCCTGGCCGGACGGGTCGCAACACTCGCTGCCCTGGCTGGCGTGATCAGCCAGGCTGAACTGCCCGCCCTGCCATATCTCCTTGAGCCGCTCGGCGTCCGCGGCGACAAGGCCCGTGCCGATCGGCTGGAGGAACTTCATGCCGTTGTACTGCGCCGGGTTGTGCGAGGCGGTGATGATGACGCCGCCGCCGGCGCCGAGCCGGCGGGTCATCCACGCGCAGACCGGCGTCGAGGCGACGCCCAGGTCCACCACGCTGACGCCGCCGGCAAGCAGGCCGCTGACGACCGCGCAGCGAATCATCGGGCCGCTCGTCCGGCTGTCGCGCCCGACGGTAACGGTTGCGCCCGCGCCGAGCATCGTAGCGTACGCGCAGCCGAACTCGCACGCCACGCGCGGCGTAAGTGTGCCGCCTACAGTCCCCCGAACGCCCGAAACGCTCACCATCAACCTGTCCATTCGTATCTCCGCAAGCAAGGATTCCAGACGTGGCCCGGCATCATCATCGGCCGGCGCCATTATGGGCTTTAGGCGGGCCAATGCAACCGGCGGCGAGGCGGAGCGTTCGTAGTGCCGCCGTCCCCAGCGGGGCAGGAAGGCGGTATTCTTCTTCTTTCTTGACGGTCTTCGTGGCATCCGTATTCAGAAAATCGACAATCCTTGTGCGGACGCGATCCGGCACGCGGGGTAGCGTCTGGCATTCCCAAACTACCAGCACCTTCCAACCGGCCTTCCGCAACAATTGATTAGTTCGTATATCCCTGGTCGCGTTCCTACGCAGTTTCGCAATCCAGTACTCACGATGGGAAGTCGGAATCCGGCATCGTTTGCATTTGTGCATGTGCCAGAAACATCCATTGACGTTGATTACTTTTTTGAGGCGTGGAAACACGAGGTCAGGCGTGCCTGGCAGGGTCCGAACGTGTAGGCGATAGCGGTACCCAAGGGAGTGAACGAGCCTGCGAATGACAAGTTCCGGGGTGGTGTCCTTAGACTTCACAGCCGCCATTATGCGTGAGCGTTCAGCCTTGGTGAAACTGTCCGCCATAGGAAGCTACTTTACGAGGATTGCGATTCCAGTAGTCCCAACTTGGTTAATCCAGTGCTTGTTGTACAAATCGAATAACGCCAGCAAAGGAAAGGACTTGCCTTCTGAAGACAACTCCCCAAGCTCCCAAACATTTTGCCCGACGAATGCCACGACCGAGGAAACGACTACCCGCGAAGCATCGATCTCTTCGGTGTCGTCAATCGCGTTTTTCCAAACATCGACTCGACCATCGCGCGTGAGTAGGCGGAATTCCAATTCCGGATTATCGAGGGCTTGAGCGATTTGTCCAAGGTGTTTTTCATCCGGGAGACCCAAGGCTACTTCAATGACGGTGTTCTCGATCTGAAAGTCGCCGAGCCTGGGCTTGGGGTCAGATCGTGACTTGCGGTCGCCTTTATTGACGGGCAAGATTGGGATTTCCCGATTGAAACGAAGCATCAGTTTTGCGCCAACGAGGTATTGTGCCACGTCGCCAGCTTTGTTCTTTTCTTCCGCCTGTTTGAGCACGTCGGCGATGACAGTTTCGACAGCTCTTCTTCTGATTCGAACTTCCAATGGTCCTTGCTCGACGAGGCGCCGCAGTATTTCGCCGATTGACTCCTGGGCAAGAGTAATGAGCGCGAGGCGGTCGGCTTGAGCAGCTTTCTCAAACCCGCTCCTCTTAAGCTCATCCAGCAGGTCTTGGCCCCAGTCCTGCAAATTGCAGGATCTGCGTCCATGGTTCTTGTTGATCGCTTCAAGGCCCAATCGTTCGTGTGCGCGGTTTCCGTACGTCTCATGGGACTCCAGACCAGCGCTGCCTTTGTTCGACAGATGGTCCTCCAAAGCCAAA
This sequence comes from uncultured Planctomycetaceae bacterium, assembly GCA_964605095.1. Lineage (GTDB taxonomy): Bacteria > Planctomycetota > Phycisphaerae > SM23-33 > SM23-33 > JAUWQU01. Next base: position 8,477 of record CAZSBS010000086.1, read on the forward strand.
GATGGTTTGTCCCGCAGCTTTTCCAACAACGCCAAGGCTGCCTGAAGGCGAGCCGGCACGGGTCGGCCGCTCTGCTTCATGTGTTTCTGCAAGAACTTATCGAGTTTCATGTTAATCGTACCAGTTGGCTTTGCGCGGTAGTTGTCATCGCGGGAGTAAGGTAATTCTTCACGATCCACTCGACCGCTGGCACGCAGACGGCATCGCCGAACCCGAACAGGGCTTGGTTTAGCGGAACTTCTATTCGATAATTATCTGGAACGCCCTGCAATCGAGCGCACTCACGAGATGTGAGAAGTCTGACTTTGTATCGCCCCTTTCCGGCCTGGAAAAGGATTTGCCGTCCGCTGCCGCCTTTGGGCGTTCGCAGACAACCAGCCAGTCCGTCGGAACGAAGCTCAGCCATCGAACGCCCATTGCGAACTCGCCTGAAAGCCGTGGCATAAGAAATCTTCTTCGATGCGATCATTCGTTGGGCGACCATCGCGTGACGCTCGCTGAGTTGGTTCATAAAATAAGTGCTGCGCGCTTCGTTCCACCACGCGGGATGGTCCTTTGGGAGCCTTTCAATAATCGACGAAAGCTCCACCGTGCGTTCAGGGAGCTTGGGCAGTAAGCGCACACCCCATACGAGGTGTGGATGGGCCAAGATGAAATCCGTCAGCACCTTTGGGCGCGTCTGGGAATACTCCAATCCAAAAGTTGTCTGTCCGGATGCTCCAAGTTTGGCAACCACGAACAGGCGAAGTCTGCTTTGTGGGACAAAACGAGCAGCGTCAAGGAAAAAGGCATCGACGGAATAGCCAAGTTCGTTTAGTGCCCTCAGGGCGGATTCAAAATCCCGCCCACCGTTCGACATTAGAAAGCCTGGCACATTCTCCAGCAGGACAATTGCGGGCCGCCGGTCGTTCAAGGCCCTCAGCAACTTCACAAGTCCCCAAAACGCGCTGGACTCGCCGCTGTGTATTCCGTTCATCGCCCCCGCGATCGACAAGTCCGTGCAGGGGAATGACGCCGTGACTACTTCGCAATCGGGAATGTCGCGTGCCTGCAAATCGTGGATATCGCCAAGCTCGAAGTCCTCACTAGGGAAGTTGGCCTTGTATATCTCCAGCTTGTCGGGGTCGATATCGTTTGCGAAGACTACCTTAAGCCCCTGTCTTTCCATCGCTAGCCGCACCAGGCCAATTCCGGCGAAGAATTCCGCCACCCGGATTGCTATTGGTGGTGGCGGGACCACCCGGAGGCGGTACGTTCTCGATTCCACCCGCTCCAATTCCAGCACGTCTCCGCAGCGCACTCCGTGATGTTGAAAGAAGCCCTTCACCCAACCGCGAGCGCGAAATTGTCGACGCGGCTTCCCTGTGCGGGCCTCAGACCCGATGTCGGTCTCAACAATTCTGCTCATTCCTTCGAGTTGTATCCGAATCGGCTTCGCGGCGTGGGAAACGCCCTTAGTCGGGGCACCAAAGCAATCTTTGGGCAAGAAACCTTTGAGTCCGGTCACAGTAATATGGCCGTTTCGGATGTTGCCATCCGTAACAGCAATCAGTCGCTTCCGTTCTTGGCCCTCAGCGATCATTTGCCTAGCGTTCTCCGTCCGCTCGTGTCCTGCGCTCGTGTCCTGTTTGGGAAGCATTCTATCCGGCGACGTTCTCGCCGGCAAGAGCGCCTCTGAATTTGGGCCTCAGAACTCGCCGCAGCGCCTGGGGTCTTGGACAGTTCATGACGGACCTCATCAGCCGGCGTTTGTTGACGGGCTTCCGCGCGGTATGCTGTGCGTCATGGGCAGGCAGATACTTCACGTTGACATGGATGAGTTTTTCGCGGCCGTCGAGAAGCTCGACAATCCGGAGCTTGTGGGCAAGTGCGTGCTTGTCGGGGGCAGCCCGGAAGGTCGTGGCGTGGTCAGCACGGCCAGCTACGCGGCCCGAGTTTTCGGCTGCCGCTCGGCCATGCCGATGGTCACGGCGATGCGCCTCTGCCCGCACGCCGTCGTTCTGCCGGGCCGGCACGAGCGGTACAGGGAGGTCAGCGACCAGGTCTTCGAGATCTTCGGCCGGTACAGTCCCCTCGTCGAGCCGCTGAGCATCGACGAGGCGTTCATCGACGTGACGGGCAGCCTGCGGCTGCTCGGGCCCGGCGAGCAGATCGCACGGTCGCTCAAGGACGCGATCCGCGGGGAGGTCGGCCTGGCCGCAAGCGTGGGCGTCGCGCCGAACAAGTTCCTGGCCAAGCTGGCCAGCGACCTGGAAAAGCCCGACGGGCTCACCGTCATCACGCCCGAGAACGTGCAACAGGTGCTCGATGGGCTTGCGATCCGCAAGCTTTGGGGCATAGGCCCGGCCACGGAGAAACGGCTTGATCGCCTGAACGTTCACACGTTCGGCCAGCTTCGCCGGGCGTCGCCCGCGGCCCTGGCATCCGCGCTGGGCCAGGGGGCCGAGGAGTTGCAGCGGCTCGCCCGTGGCGAGGACGACCGCCCGGTCGTGCCGGACCACCAGGCCAAGAGCATCAGCCAGGAATGCACTTTCCCGCAGGATGTGGGGGACTACGATCAGCTTGGCGACGTGCTTGTCGAGCAGGTGGACCAGGTTGCTCGCCGGCTTCGACGGGCGGGGCTAAAGTCGCGCACGGTGACGCTCAAGCTGCGGACGGGCGACTTTGTCACGCGGACGCGGTCGGCGACGCTGAGCGAGGCGACGAACCTGACGGAGGAGTTGCTCGATGCCGCCCGAAAGCTGCTGGCGGCATGGCGCGCGGAGAACCCTGCCGCCCTTCGGCTGCTGGGGATGGGGGCCGGGCAACTCGTGGCCACGGGCGGGCAGCTCCCGCTTTTCGGCCGGGCGCGGCGGGAGAAGCTCGAGCGCCTGGACCGCACGCTGGACGACATCGCCCGCCGATTCGGCAGCGGCGCGGTGCGGCGGGGAAAGCTTAGGGGCGGCCCGGACGCCGAGCGAGGGGAAGAGGAAGACTGAGGCATTAGAGAAATGACCCTTGCCCCTTGCAGCCGGCTGGCGGGGGCGGTATAAGGTCGGGGGTAATCGGGTGGTGGTTCGTGCGGAGCGCTCTTTCGGGCGTTGCCCGCCGAGCGGGCTGCCCGGGAGCAACTCGCGATCCTCCGGCTGGCCGGAGTTGTTTGCGTTGGTTGTGCTTGAGATAGGAAAGGCGGGTCATGAAGGTTATAGCTCAGACGTCGGCGTTGCAGGATGCCCTTGGCCTGGCTGGGAGCATAGTGGCCACTCGCACGCCCAAGCCGGTGCTGCAGTGCGTCAAACTCATCGCGTCAAAGGAAGGCGGCACGTCCTGCCTTACCCTGCTGGCCACGGACTTGGAGGCTGGGTTCCGCTATCAGATTACAGCCGTCGAGGTCGAGCAAGAGGGCGAGGCCCTGGTGCCGGCCGAGAGGCTGGCTGGCATCGTGCGGGAGTCCAACGAGGACAGCCTGACCATCGAGACCGAGAAGGAAGCCTGCCACGTCCGCGGCGCCAGCAGCAAGTTCAGGATTCTCGGTTACGATCCGGCCGAGTATCCCGCCGTGGCGAACTTCGAGGGCGAGGCCGATTTCGAGGTTCCTGCCCAGGTGTTGTCGGATATGATCGGGCGGACGCTTTTCGCGGCCGCCAAGGCCCACAGCCATTACGCGATGAGCGGCGTGCTGTGGGAGGCCAAGGGCAAGAAGCTCCAGTTGGTCGCCACCGACGGTCATCGGTTGGCGCAGGCGAAGGGAACGCTTGCCAAGTCGGCGGCGCGGGAGGTCACGGCGATCGTGCCGGCCAAGCTGATGTCGCTCGTTCAGCGCGTCACCGGCGGCGATGAAGTGCTGTCGGTCAAGATCGAGGAGAACCAGATCCTCGTGCGCAGTGCCCGCGCGGTGCTGATAAGCCAGTTGGTTCAGGGCAACTTCCCCAAGTACGCCGACGTGATCCCGCAGCAGTGTTCGCGCAAGGCGGCGGTCAAGTTGTCGGATTTCGAGCATGGCGTCCGCATGGCGGCCCTTTTGACCAACGAGGACTCCCGCGGCGTGAAGATGAGTTTCGGCGAGAAGAAGATCACCCTGTCCAGCAGGGCCGCCGAGATGGGCGAGGCCGAGATCACCATCCCATGCCGACTGGAGGGCGACCCGATCGACATCGCCTTCAACCCGGCCTTTTTGACCGACGCTCTGAAGATGATGGACACCGACGAGATCGGCGTCGAGATGAACGCATCGCTGAAGCCGGCCATCGTGCGGGCCGGGAGCGACTTCCTCTACGTGGTCATGCCTGTCGAGTTCAGTTGACCCGGGCGGCGAAAGTTCACTGTAGAATTCGCCCCCATTAGGGCGATGCTATTAAAGCGCCAAGCTGCCGCGACGGCGTTAGGCTGTCGCGGCCCGCGGAACAGGGAATATGGAGATTCCAGGAGTACACCATGGATGATGCACAACTCCGCACGGTTTGGCAGCAGCGGCAATTTCACGATCGCGCCGCGAATCTCGGCCAGCCGCTGGCCGTTCTGATGAAGCACACCCTCGCCAAGCGCTTTCGGCAGCTTTCGCGCCTGGCGGCGATATGGGATGAGCTGATCCCGGAGTCCATCCGCGACCACACGGCGCTGGAGAGTTTCGCCGCCGGGGTGCTCACGGTGGTTGTCGATTCGGCCCCGCACCGGTTCCAGCTTCAGACGCTGCTTCGCGGCGGACTGCAGCGGGCGGTCCAGGCCAATTTTTCCGGCACGATCAACAAGGTCCGCCTGGTTCCGGGGCAGTTTGCCGCGGTGGACCTGGCCGGCAACAGGCGTTACGAGTTCTAGAATGAGTCCCAGATGCCAGCGACGATAGCCTGCATATCGGGCGAAGAGATACACCGCCAGTGGGATGCCGGGCGGATCGAGGGCGAGCGCCTGGGTTCGCGGGACACCCCGTTCGGACCCAGCGGCGAGGTGTTTCTCGTCCAGGCTGACGACGTGCCGTACTACCTGCTGGTGCGCCACGGCAAGGGCATGGCCAAGACCTCGCCGGCCCTCGTGCCGGACCGGGCGAACATTTACGCCCTCAAGGACCTCGGCGTCGAGTGCATCTTGGCCTGGGCGCCAGGCGGGGCCATCACGCACAACATCGCCATCGGCGATCTGGTTGTCCTGAGCGACCTTATCGACAGCACACGCCTCCGCCATGCGACGTTCTTCGAGAACAGCCCCCTGGGCTACCTCCGCCAGTTCCCCGTCTTCTGCCCGCGGCTTCGGAGGGTTGTCTGCGAGGTGCTTGGCCGGATGAAGCTGGTCCACCATCCCAGCGGCACCATCGTCGTCTGCGAGGGCCCGCGCCTCGAAACGCCCGCCGAGATACGGATGTACAGCACCATCGGTGCGCAGGTCGTCAGCCACGTATTCGCGCCTGAGGTCTTCCTGGCCAAGGAACTTCAGATGTGCTACGCCGCCATCTGCCACGTGGTGAACTATGCCGAGTCCGGCAGCAGGCACCGGCCTTTCGCGGCCGGGAGCCTGTTCGGCCCGCTCTCGGACAAGACCGACGGCGAGCGGCTGGCGGGCATCGTCGGAGCGCAGGTGCAAATCGTTCGCCAGGTAGCGCTGGCCCTGAAGGCCGAGCGAGACACGTGCGAGTGTGCCGAGCCCATGGCTGGCAACATCCGCCAGTTCAACCTCTCGCCGGATTGGCACAACTGGTTCTGAGGCGCTCTAGATGCCGAATACCTTCAGGAGCATCTGGTCGGCCTTCTTGCCGGCGACGGTCGTGGGGTACTTCTTGACGGTTTCCTGGAGCTTGGCGCGGGCTATGTCCTTCATGTTGTTGGCGAGGTAATTCTCCGCCTGTTGGAGAAGCCTGTCGGCGGCCTTTTCGTCTTCGGGGGTGGCGGTGGATTTCGGGCCTCCCTTGGCGGCCTCGGCGGCCGCGGCGTCTTTGGCCAGGCTGGCGATCAACGCCTTGGCGCTGGCGCCGGCGGGCGTGTCGCCGTAGCGGGTGACGACGTATTCGAGCTTGGCCATGCCATCGGCGGTCTTGTCGGCCTCGAGCAGGTCCTTGGCGAGTTGCAGTTCTATCGCGGCCTGCTCGGCGGGCGTGGCCTTGGGTATGACAACGGGCGGTTTCGGCGGGGTCACCGTCGCGGTCGGGGTGGCTTTGCCAGGCTCCGGACCACCGGCAAGCGGGCCGAGATCTTCGCTCTGGCCGTGGTCGCCCGTTGAAAAAATCGCCAGGTACCCCTCGGACTCTCCGTCACTCAAAGTATCCTTGATCGGGTTGTGGACTTTCAGATTCATCCCCTGGCTTTCCGACGAGCCGCTAAGGGTCCACCCGCCGACCACCACGTAACCGTAGGCGGCATCGACGCTCGTCAGGATCGTCTGGTGGAAGTAGCCGCACTGGAGCATCTGGAGGTTCTTGTCGAAGATGGCCAGGAACCCATGGCCGCGGAACTTGTCTTCCTCGTAGTACCAAGGGTCCTTGACTGGGCAGCCGTAATCGCTCCGCCCGACAACGCAGGTCCGCCCCTGCTCGTCCGTCGTCACGTCGATCATGTCCAGTGGATTGGCCCTCTTGCCGGCTGTGAGCCAGGCGTTCATCCACGTGCCGTGCTCGACGGCCCCGGTGGCTGGGTCGACGCGGAAGAGCACGCACGCCGCCTGGCCGGACGTCGCGTAGCCCTTGCCCGGCGCGGACTCGAAGGCCCCCGCGAACACGCTCGCGTCGGCCGGCTTGTTCGCGTCGGTGGCGTTTCGGGTAAGCACCGTCTTCTCGGAGGTGGTCAGGAGCTCCATGTAGACCTTGCCGTCCCGGCCCATGCGGGCCGACCGGCCCCAGGTGTCGGCGGTCAGGTCGTTGCCGCCGTCCTTCTTGCTGAGCTGGCCCTTGGGGTCGAAGTCCCAAAGGGTCCAAATCTTCTTGCCCTCGCGGTCGAAACCGTGGGCATAAGGCCCACGCCAGTTGCCCCGCCCATTGTGGGCCACGGTGCTGCCGACGACGGTCGCCACGCCGGTCTTTTCGCACACGGTCAGGTATCCTCCCTGGTTGACCCCGTGGCAGGGCACTTTCACCCTCCACAGCTCGTTCTTCCACGAGGCGTCGTAGCGGATGAGGTCTTCCTTGGTAAGCACCAGCAGATCGCCGTTGAAATCCGTGCAGAAATCGCGGATGCCTTCTTGGACGCAGTTCTTGATCGGCTCGGACGCCCCTGGTTCGATCATGTACACGGCCGAGTGGTCCAACAAAAGGCAGATCCGTCCCGAGTTGTCGAGTTTGAGCGAGTTCAGCGTGCCCGGCAGGTCCACCCGCGGCTTCGGCGTAACGGTCTTGTCGTCCTTGACCACCAGCCGCATCAGGAACCCCGTGCCCTCGCCGGAACCGCCTGGGCGCCCGCTCCGAAAGATCATGCCGCCCATCGAGAACCCGCCTCCCTGGGCGTCGGGCAGTTCGCGATTGCCCGCCACCAGGATCGTGCGGTCCCGCAGGATGCGGACGGCGCGAATGGTGTCGGAGCCCTTGCCGCCAAAAGGAGTTGCACAAATAAGCTTCGCCAGTCCCGTGTTGGACGGCGCGGCCTTTTCCACCTTGTAGAAGCGATTGCCCGCCGTATCGCTGCCGGTGGTTTCCAGCGCGATCTGGCCCACGGCTGTGGCTGGCGCGATAGTCAGCCCGGCACCCAAGACGCCCAGCGCGGCCAAAGCCCACCCGGTTCCCAATCCTGCGCGATTATGCATAGTTAGTCTCCCCCGGCCACTCAGGCGGCGGCCGGCAAAATGGCCAAATCCCGACGACAACGCGGCGCACGGAAAAACACTCGGGTTCGACAGCCCCCGACACGCCGTCCGTACTCAATCTTAGTGTATCCGACGTATCCCGGCCAAGCAACAGAGTACCAGTGAAAACTGCGACGTGGTTTTGGCCAATGTCGCCCAAGTCTTTGGCGGCAAAGTTCGATATACTTACTGGGCGGGGAACTTACGCCAGAGAAAGGGACGCAGCCATGGCGGAACAGTCTAGAGAAGTCTACGTCGAGCCGTCGGTCGAGCAGGCGACGGGCCTGGCCAGCAAGTTCGTCAAGGCTATCGTCGCCGAGGCTGTGGGGCGGCACGGGTTCTGTTACCTGGCCCTGGCTGGGGGAACCACGCCGCACGGGCTCTACCTCCGCCTTGCCAGCGACGGCGTCAGCGGCGACGTGCCGTGGCAGAACGTCGAGGTCTTCTTCGGTGATGAGCGAGATGTGCCCCAGGACCACATCGCCAGCAACTACCGCATGGCCCAGCGAACCCTGCTGGACCACGTGCCCATCGAGCTGATGCACATACACCCCATGCCCGCCGATGCCGACGACATGCAAAGCTCCGCGGCCGAGTACGAACAGGCCATCAGAAAGGCCGTCCCCGTGGACGACCAGGGAATCCCGCGGTTCGACCTCATCCTGCTCGGCATGGGCGCCGATGGACACACTGTCAGCCTGTTCCCGAACACCGATGCCATCGAGGAGACTCAAAAGCTCGTCGTCGCATACCACGTGCCCGTGCTGGGGCGAAACCGCATGAGCATCACCTTCCCGCTGATCAACGCCGCCCGCAACGTAATCCTCTTCATCACCGGCTCGGACAAGGCCGACGCCGTGGCTAAGTTCCTTGGCAGCGACCAGGAGGCCCGCGCAGAACTGCCCGTCAGCCGCGTCAACCCCGCGTGCGGCAACTTCAAGATCATCCTCGACGGCGCGAGCGCCCGCGCTGCCAATCTGAAGTTCCTGTGAGGACGGTATGTGTGGTAGCCGGTAGCCGGTAGCCGGTGG
>CAZSBS010000087.1:0-2871 GCA_964605095.1 uncultured Planctomycetaceae bacterium
CCTGGTTACCGTCTCGGTGCCCTACTACCAAGCGGTCGCACCGATCCTGGCGGTGCTGCATTTCACCGCCGGCGACGGCATCACACCGATCGGCGACATAACGGTCCAGCTTCTCCAGGGGCACGCCAACGAGTCCCTTGCGGCCATGGAGAGGTTCATCACACTAGCGACCACGGGCTACGACTCCGAGGGCACGGTGGACCCGACGGCCGACCCGTTCTACACGAACGTGCTGGTCCACCGCGTCATCGACGACTTCATGATCCAGACCGGCGACGCCGCCCTTGGCACCGGCACCGGCGGCAGCCCGCTGGGCGTGCTCACCGACTCGTTCGACCCTGCCCTGGGCTTCCAGGGCATCGGCGTGCTGGCTATGGCCAATACCGGGGCAGCCAACTCCAGCGACTGCCAATTCTTCATCACCGAGGACCCCACGACCTGGCTAAACGGCGGTTACATGATTTTCGGCCAGGTCATCAGCGGATGGGATGTCCTTCAGCAGATCAGCGAGGTCCGCGTGGACGCCAACGACAAGCCCACGAGCGACATCCTCCTGGCCGGCGTCGACATCGTCTACGACACTTACCAGGACGCCACGCTGGAGTTCACCGCCGACGCCACCTTCACCGGCTCGGCCGACATCACCATCACGCTTGACGACGGCAACGGCAACACGGTCCAGAAGGTCATCACCGTAACCGCGGCCGGCGACCTCGGCACCCGCCCGACCGTTGACTTGCCGGTGAGCGAGACGATTATCCATCCGGGCAGCAGCGACCAGATCACCGCGACGTTCGTGGACGACTTGGGCGCGGCGGTCAAGAGTTGGATCGAGGCTGACGTGCCGGGGCTGGTTGGTTCGGTGGTGACGTATGATTCCGACACCGGCGTGATCTCGATCGACATCCCAGACAACTTCGACGTGCCGTCGTTCACCGTGACAGTCTACGCCGAAGAGGCCGGCGACTACGCGAACCTTACGGCCAGCACCGGCAAACTGCTTATCAACGTCGCGGGCAATCCGGTCATAGACGTGCCTGCCCCGCTCGTCCTGGCGCCCGGGCAGTCGCACCAATTCATGCCAACGCTGACCGACGACAGCCCGCGGGACATCATCTTTCTTTCGGCCGAGGCCGCCAACCCCAACGTGACGGTCACGCTCGACGCCGGGACAAACCAAGTCACCGTCGAGGCGGCGGCCGGGGCAGCAGGGCTTTACGCGGTGACCCTCTCCGCCATCGAGTCCGGGTTCAACAGCGACCTCGCGCCGACGACGAAGACCATGTGGGTCGTCGTCCAGAATGCCGACGACCCGCCTGCCATTGGCATGATCGATCTGCCCGGCGCCGCTCAGACCCGGGGCACGACGCTGGACAACAACATCCTTTACGTGGCCCGCGGCGACGCGGGACTGGCAGTGTACGACGTTTCCGATCCATCGGCGCCGGTGCTGATGTCCTCTCTCGACATCGGCGGCACGGCCTGGGACGTGCAGATACAGTACACCCAGCGAGCCGGCCAGGACGCGATTATCGCCTACGTCTCGATGATCTACGACGGCACGGCCGTGGTGGACGTGACAGACCCCGCCAACATCCTGTTGATCGACACGCTGGGCACCGGCGACGCCTCCATCAGCCTTCGCGTGATGGGAAATCTGCTCCTGCAATCGGACTGGACGTTCGGGCTTGTGGTCTGGGACATCACCGATCCGGACAACATCCAGTGGACCCAGACGATCCAACAGGTCATCGCCGCGACGGCCACGGAAGCCGCCTACTACCTCGGCTATACCGTAGCCTGCGATGTCCAGGGCAACAAAGCTTACGTCGTCGACGCCAACGGCGCATTGTTCATCATAACTATCGCCACGCCGACGACGTACACGGTAAACTCCTACTACGTGACCGACGGCAGGCCGTGGGACGTCGCCGTCCGGAACAACGTCGCATACATCCTTGACGAGTTCGAGGGGCTCATTGCTCTCGACGTGAAGAACCCGGCCGCGCCCAAGAAGATCTCTTCCCTGGCCATCTCCGAAATGGACTGGTCGAACCTGGCCGTCTCCGGCACGGAGGCCATCCTGAGCACGACGACCGGCTTCGAGTTCGTAGACATCTCCGACCCGGCCTACATGCGCGTCGAGTACGACTTCAACGGACCCACATATGGAGGTCAGCCGTCCATCGACGGCCGGGTGGCGGCGCTGCCCATGACGCAGGGAACCGGAGTTGTCATGGTCGATGCGGGGCAGTACGTCTATGATACGTATTTCAAGGGCACAAAGAAGTTCACGTTCCCCGACGGCCGGACCGCGACCATCACCGTAAGCGGGACCAACACCTACGTCCACGTCGTGCCGGACATGGACGACTTCAACATCATCGCCCGCCTGGAGGTCATCGGCGCGACCAAAACCTCCACCGTCTCGATCACCTCCACGGGCGGCGATGTGCAGATCCAGAACATCACCATCGACGGCCCGCTGAGGAGCTTCACCGCCAAGACCACCGACCTTATGGGCAACTTCTCCGCTGTCGGCATCGTGAACTCGCTGACCCTCGATGACGTCGCCGACGCCCATCTAATCGATATCAACACCTCCGACGCCACACCGGCATCGACAGACAGCATCAGCCTGATTTTCGACCGCGTGGCTGACACCGCCATCAACACCCACGGCGTAAAGATTAATGCTATTACCGCGACCGAATGGCTGGAAACCGGCGGGCCGGTCGAGGCCATCACCGCGCCGAGCATAACGAAGATCACCATCGTCGGCAGCACGCTCCAGGGCCTCGCGGGCGACTTCCAGGCCGACCTCGACCTCTCCGGCGAGGGCGCACCGTTGGGCAAGGTCCTCGGCACGGC
>CAZSBS010000087.1:2971-17222 GCA_964605095.1 uncultured Planctomycetaceae bacterium
GCGAGGGTGCGCCGACGAACAAGGTTCTCGGCACGGCCACCATCAAGGGCGCCGCTTCCGGCGACTGGACGCTGACGACCGGCAACACGGGCATCATCAAGGCAGGCTCGACGGCGGACAGTTTCGCCATGGCGGCGGCTGGGCTTGTCGCCGGCGTCGATGTCGCAGCCGACCTGTTGGGCGACCTGACGGCGAACAAGTTCACGAAGATCTCCGCCAAGGGCAATCTCGGCGCGGGCATTCACGTCACGGGCGACCCGGCCCGGCAGGACGTGACAATCGGCACGCTAGCGGTAGGTACGATGAGCAACCTCGTGCTGGACATTGCCGGCAGCATCGGCACGATGACAGCCGGCGTCGTGACGGACGTCTCGCTGACGCTTTCGGGCGGCATCAACACAATGACCGTCACGGAGTGGGACAACGCCGACGGCCTGGCCGACAGAATCACGGCCGGGTGGATCGGCACGATGAAGACCCTCAAGGACTACAAGCTCCCGGCGGTCAAGGGCGACTTCGAGGCGTCGCTGGACCTTACGGGCGTGGGCGCCCCGGCCGGCAAGGTTCTGGGCGCGGCCACCATCGCCGGAAGCGTCAAGAGCACGAACGCCGACGCGAGCAGGCTCAACTGGAACCTGGCCGGGCAGACCGGCGCGGTCACTATCGGCGGGGCCGTGGACGCCCTGACGGCCCACGCGGGCAAGATGACCAGCTTCCAGGCCGGCGCGGTCAACGACGCCGAACTGACGGTCGATGACGTGCTCGGCTCGGTCAAGGCGTTCTGCTGGAACGCCGGGAAGATCGAGGCCGACAAGATCGGCACGCTTTCGGTCACGGGCAGCACGGTCGCCGGGGCGCCCGTGACGGGCGACTTCGCCGCGGACCTGACGATCAAGGGCCTGAATGTAACGACAGGCCCGCTTCTGGGCACCGCCACGATAGCCCACGACGTTACCGGCGGGACATGGACAATCGGCGACGCCGCCATGGCGGCCTTCACGGGCAACACCGTCACCACCATCACGGTCAACCACGACGTTACGGACGGCGCGTGGATGATCTTCGGCAGCGCCGGCACGCTCAATATCAACGGCACGGCGACGAACAGCATGATCCGCGCCTCGGGCACGATAACCGCGCTGAACCTCGGGGCCACCGACGGCAGCGAGTTCCAGGCGGGCGTCACGGTGGAAAAAGCCTCGGCGGACATGCTTGTCAGCGACGTCGCCGCCGCCGGGGCGATCAAGACGATCAATGTCAAGGGTTGGTACGTCCCGGCCAGCCAGCCCCAGGTGTTCTTCGTCCAGAACAGCAGTTTCCTTGCCGGGCAGATCGGCACGGTGAGCTTCACCAACGCGGCCGGGATGGGCTCATTCGACATCTACGTGCCCGACCCGGCAACGGGCGTCAAGAGCGTCCACAACACCGACAACCGCACCCCGGCCAACAGTTGGACCTGGCCTAACGTCAAATGGGTCGGCTCCTCGCCGATTACCGCCATCGCGACGTAGGCGACGCGCGATGGCACGCCTTGCGGGCATCGTCGGACGGCACGGGTATGTCATTCGTGGCCGTGGCGTCGGAAATCGCCGACCCGGCGGACATGTCGGTGGTCGTCGGGCTGGCGACGAACACGTAGTAAACGGGTTTGCGTTTAGCGTTTAGAGGCTGCCAGCGGGAAGGGAAAGGACCCGGAGCTTGTCCGAGCCTGCCGGGCCGAAAAGACAAAACAGGTGTCAAGCATCTGACGGCGGTCGTATACTTCGGCTGCGGTTTGTCTTGCCGCACGGATTCGGCGTTTCCGGCGTCGGAAAAAGGCCGGAGTAAGTGGGTGTAAGTGCAGGTCCGGGTATCTATTCCCAGGGAGACCAGGAATGAGGCGCGTCAGACGAGGTGTGGGGTATTTTGTGTCTGTCATCGTTATTTCTGCGGCGGCGCTGTCGCCGGCGGCGGGGGCACTGGCCCAACAGGGCCATGCGATTACCGACGAGGCCGTCCAGCAAGCCATCGAAAAGGGCGTGAAGTTCCTCTGGTCGACACAGTTGGGTGACGGAAGCTGGGCCAATATAAATGCCTCGAACGTCTCGGTCAACGGCAAGCCGCTACCCATGGAATACAGGGTCGGCCCGACGGCCATTTGCGTGTACGCCCTTCTGGAAAGCGGCGTAAACCCGTCCGAGCCGAAGATGGCCAAAGCCCTGGAGTACCTGGCCAAGGAGCAGTCGGAGATGACGTACGGTCTGGCGTTCCGCTCGCTGGCCTACTCGGCCGCGCTCGCCAAGGACGCCAAGCTGACGAAGGTGCAGAAGCTGCTTCGCCAGGACGCCAAGGCGCTGATCCTGGGCATGCAGAAAGAAGGCGGGTACTCGTACTACTGCCGCCCGGAGAACACCGTTTCGGCGCCCACTGTTCGCGGCGCGCCGGCCCAGCCGAACTTGAGATTCATGCCTGACCATTCCAACTGCCAGTACGGGCTGCTGGGCGTCTGGGCGGCGGCGCTTCGCAACGAGGAGATACCGAGGCAGTACTGGGACATCACCCTGAAGTTCTGGCTTGGGCGTCAGAACGCCGACGGCGGATGGGGCTATGCCATGGAATCCCGCAAGGAATCGGAGATCTCGATGGCGCTGGCGGGCCTGGCCAGCATTTACGTCTGCATAGACAACCTCCACAACGCGGCCAGCCTCACCTGCAAGGGCAACCAGGAGATCCCAGCCGTCCAGAAGGCGATGAACTACGTCTCGGCGCACTTCAACGAAATCCCCAACCGGTCCTGGTTTTACTACGGCATGTACGGCGCCGAGCGGGTGGCCTTCGCCACGGGCTACAAGTACTTCGGCCAGCACGACTGGTACAAGGAGGGGCGTCGCGAGATCCTGGCCCGCCAGGAGCCTGACGGCTCGTGGAACGTTGGCGCCGGGCCCCACGGCGGCGGAAAGAACACATCCACGTCGTACGCCCTGCTGTTCCTGCTTCGCGGCAGCAGGCCGGTGGTCTTCAACAGGCTCGAACACGACGGCGACTGGAACAACCGACCACGAAGCCTGGCAAACCTTACACAGTGGTTCTCCAACGAGTTCGAGAACGACCTGCACTGGCAGATCGTCAGCTTCAAGAGCAAGGTCGAACAGTGGCACGACGCCCCACTGCTGGTCATCACCGGGGCGACCGACCCGAAATTCACCGACGAGCAGATCGAGCAGCTCCGTGCTTTCGTCAACCAGGGAGGGACCATCTTCAGCCTGGCTGAGTGCGGAAGCGTGGCCTTCAAGAATGGAATCCGCGGCGTCTACGAAAAGCTCTTCCCCGGAAAGCAGCTCAAGCTTCTGCCGAGAGACCACGCGATCTACAAGACCCAGTACCCGCTTTTTGGCCAGCCGCAGCTTATGGAAATATCCAACGGCGTTCGCCCACTGGCGATCCACACCGACATCGACCTGGTCCGGTCATGGCAGGCCGGACAGTTCCGCATGAATCCGGCGTACTTCAAGGCGGCCGCCAACATCGTCGCCTACACCAACCACAAGGCCGCGCTGGCCGGCCTGCTCCACAGCCGGGGCACCTCGCCCTGGCCCGAGCCGCCCACGAGGCAGCCCCGGATAACGGTGCAGATCGCCAGGCTCAAACACAACGCAAACTGCGACCCCGAGCCGCTGGCGTACGAACGCTTCGCCAGACTTATCGGCCAGGAGCAGGGAATAAAGGTCGAGGCCGCCGGACCAATCGAGATATCCGAACTGGCCTCGAGCAAGGCCAAACTGGCCGCCATGACCGGAACGGGCAAGCTCGAACTGGACGCCGCCCAGAAGGCCGCCCTCAAGGGCTGGCTCGAGGCCGGCGGAACACTGCTGGTGGACGCGGCCGGGGGAAATGAGGAATTCGCCAAGTCCGCCGAGGCAGCCATGCTGGATGTTTGCGGCCGGGCCGCTATGAAGGTCGTGGCCTCCAGCGCGGATGTTTACAACGTGAAGGGCTTGGAGATTACCCAGGCGGGCTATCGTCACGAGCCATCGGGCGCCCCCCGGCTTCGGACGATCATAATCAAGGAGCGCATGGCTGTCTTCTTCAGCCGGGACGACATCACGGCCGGACTGATCGGCGTCATGTGCCAGACGATCAACGGCTACACTCCCACGACGGCGCAGGCCCTGGTCCGCAACCTTGTCATCATGACCAGCGGCCAGGCCGCGGCGTCGCAAGGCGCGGGCGCTGCTGCCGGCACGGGCGGGGCGGGGGCGCTTGACCGGTCCAATTTCGTCGCGACGGCCTGCACGCGGAACGACCAGGCCGGCAAGGCCGTCGACGGCGACAAGAAGACCAAGTGGGACACCGGCAGGCCCATGAAGGAAGGCGACTGGTTCCAGGTGGACCTCGGCGAGGTGGTGCAGATCAAATCGGTCATGCTGGACACGCGCGAGTCCCCGAAGGACTTCCCCAAGACCTTCAAGATATCCCTCTCGCCCGACGGCACGAATTGGGCGTCAGGCAATCAGGCCTTTCCGGGCGGCCCGGCACAGCAGGTGAATTTCCAGGCCGGATTGCGGATGCGTTTCATACGCGTCGAGGTCGTCAGCGTGGACGGCGATCAGCCATGGTCCATCCACGAGATCGACGTGAAAACCGGCAACGCCAAAGACGCTGCCAAAGGCGCCGGCAAAAAGTAAAATACTCAAAGTGACCGATTTCAAAAGCCCCGAAGGGGCGAAAGAAAGACGCGTCATTGGCAAGGGCGCATGGGGCCTTTGTGCTAAGAAACGCGCTTGCACTCGCGACAGCCGCTGGTATTGAAGATGGGACTTCAGGCATCTAGGCAGTTGCTTGGTGCCACCGAGGCCGTGGTGCCTTTATTGCCTGGCCCCTTGGCGCGAGACGTTCTACGGGAGCCCCTGGGGCGACTGGCAGTAGCCACGGGCGAAGCGCAGCGAAGCCCGTGGCGGCTGGGGTCGTGTTCATTAGAGCCCCCTGGGCGACTGAAAGCTCCGGCAAAGGAAAGGACCATCCCATGGGGCACACATACTCCAACCTGCTGATTCACGTCATCTTTTCGACGAAGGACCGTCGCCCAATGATTGAGGCCGATTTTTCCCATCGCCTGCACGAGTACCTCTGTGGCCTGGCGCGGGATGAATTCGGCAAGGCCATCAAGGTCGGAGGAACCGAAGACCACATCCACGGACTGATCTCACTCCGCACGGACGTGGCCGTCGCCCGGGCCATGAACCGGTGGAAGAGCCTATCTACCGGCTGGATACACAAGACGTTTTCAGGCGCGGAAGCTTTCGCATGGCAGGCCGGTTATGGCGCGTTCAGCGTCAGCCAATCCAACGTGGCCGGGGTGATTGCATACATTGAAAGGCAGGCCGAACACCATACCCGCCGCACCTTCCAGGAGGAGTTTATCGAGTTCCTTGAGCGTCACCATGTGCAATTCGACCCGGCGCACATCTGGGACTGAAGGTGTCAATCGCCCTGGGGGCTCAGGTTTGTGGGGACTGCGGCCCACGGGCTTAGCTGCGCTTCGCCCGTGGCTAATGCCAATCGCCCCGGGGGCTCTGAAGCGTCCTCCATCTGGCTCGCCAATCGGATCAGGCGCAGCGGTATGGGAAGCAGGGACCGAGTGTTGGAGTTCTTCAAGGAGAACGTGGGGCGAATTGTGACAACTGAGAATTTGGCCTACGTCGCCGAGGGCGCAAAGGAGTTCGCCCGTAGAGTGCGCGAGTTGAGGACCGAAGACGGTTTTCCGATAGCTACGCTTTTCACGGGCAGGCCGGACCTGGCGATGGGCGAGTACGTCCTTCTGTCGCTTGACCGATTGTTCGACCAACATGACCGGCACATTCCCCTAGAGGTCCAGCGAGCCGTTTACGAGCGTGACACAAATACCTGTCGGGTTTGCGGCTGGGACATGGCCAGGTGGACCGCCGAAGACCCAAGAATCCTTGAACTTCACCACCTGAAGCCGCACCGTGAGAGGGGCGATAACACCGCCGAGAACCTGATAGTGATATGCAGTCGGTGTCACGATGGGGTTCATGCGGGAACGGTTATGATTCCGCCAACGGCCAAGTGATCCCTGCGGTAATTGCTGATGGACCGGCTAGGTCGAGAAGAACGCAGTAGCCTAATGTCGAGAATTCGGGGCAAGGACACGAAACCCGAACTTGTTGTGCGTAAGCTCGTACACTCGCTGGGATACCGATACCGCCTGAATGTTCGTGCTTTGCCAGGCTGCCCCGATATTGTTCTCCATTCCCTGAGAAAGGCCGTGTTCGTCCATGGGTGTTTCTGGCATAGACACACCTGCCGCAAAGGGCGGTCAATGCCCTCCACTCGCAAGGATTTCTGGCTGCGCAAGCTCCTAGGCAACAAAGCCCGTGATATCAGGAATCGGCTCGCCTTGAGGCAGCTTGGGTGGAAGGCCCTAACTGTGTGGGAATGCCAGATCACCCCGGGAAAGCAGAGTCGATTGACAGCCAAGATTACGGACTTTCTGGAAAAATGAGCCGCGCCAACCCACAAGAGTCTGACGGGCAGGCGCGGCCCAAGTTAGCAAAGCAAACACGGACGCGAACCACTTTGGGGCTCTGACGACCACGCAAATATCGGGACCGCCCGCCTTACTCCGTCGGCGGGGTGGCGCGGGTCTTTATGCCGGCTATCTTTCCGCCATCGGTGGCGGCGACTCGGAAGCAGAACTGCCAGCCGCCCGTGTCCTGGATCACCTTCATCAGCACGGGGTTCCAGCCCTTGGCGAGCTTCACGTCCGCCTTGAACTTGCCCGGCGTGGCGGCGCCGCCCTGGTTGCTGGAGTGAACGAGCTTGCCGCCCAGCCAGACCTTGTTGCCGTCGTCGGTGCCGAACTCGAATCGCGCCGGCTGGTCCTTGTCGCTGAGAATCCACGTGCGGACGTAGGCGACCCGCTGGTCGCCCTCGCCGAGCTCGAACATCCACGGCTGGTCACGCTGGCCGGAGGGGGCTATAACAGCCCACTTTACGTCCTTGGCGCCGGGCTTTTCCGGCGCGAAGGCAATGTCGAACAGTTCGGCCGCGCCCTTGCCCTCCGTGGTGTACGGGCCCGAGAACTGCCAGGCCACGACATAGTCCCCTAACTTCTTGAGCCTGTTGAGGATGTTCTGGGCCTGCCGTTTGACGCCGTCGTTGGCGGTTTGAGCGATAACCTTCGTGGCCGCGGCGGCGGCCTCGTCGCCTGCACTGCCCATGACGCGGGCGGCGATGTTGACCATGGCGAGTTCGGCCTCGCCCTTGACGTCCGGCTCAGCCAGCACGGTCTCGACAACCTTCAGGGCGGCAGGGTCGTCCATGGCGCCAAGTCCGCCAAGCACGAGCTTCTTGTCGGCCGGGCTCTCGGCCTTTGCGAGCAGGTCCTTGTAAATGGCGATGGTTTGGGCGGCGGGCCGGCCCGCCAGGCCCAGCAGCCGGACCGTGCCGCGGAGCAGCAGCACGCGGTGGACGTTGTCCTTGGTCTTGGCCAGCAGGTCCAGCAGGGCATCGACGGCGTTGGCGTCGGGCCAGGCTGCCAGCGCTCTCACGGCGGCGTCGTTGACGGCGGGGTCCTTGTCGCCGAGGGCGGCCTTGACGGCCTCGAATGCCTTTTCGCCGCCGATTCCTCCGACAGCCTGGATGAGCGTCACTCTGGCCTGGGGCGTGGCGGCGGCCTTAAGTGCAGCCAGGACGGCGTCGGCCTGGGCGGCAGGGTCGGGGATTTTTCGGCTGACGAGCACGACGGTCCGATCGGCCTCGGCCTTTTGGGCGTCGCCTTCGGCCGAGACGAGTATCTGTACCAAGGCGGGCAGATCGGTCGTCGCCGCAATCCGACCCAGTGCCTTGATGGCGGCCAACTGAACGCCGGCGTCCTTGTCGCGTGCCAGGCTGAGCAGTTCGGCCGTGGCGGCTGTTGCCTTCCGGTCGGCCAGGACCTCGATCAGCATGGCCCGCGGCTGGGGGCCGGCGGCCTTCATGGCCTTTGCGATGGCGGCGTCCACGCCGTCGCCGCTGAGCAGCCTCAAGCTGCCGGCCGCGGCCTGCTGCTGGGCCTGCTGGCCGTCGGCGAGGGCGCTTGTGAGCACACCCACGCACGCCAAGTCGCCGACCTTGCCCAGCGCCTTTATCGCCGCCAGGCGGACGTCGTCGGATTGGCTGGAGCTTGCCTTGATCAGTGCGGGAGTCGCGGCCTTGTCGCCGCGGTCCGCCAGGGCGTTTATCAGCATCGCCTGGCAGTCAACCGGCAGCTTGGGAAGTTCCTCGGCAAGTTTCGCGGTAACGCCCTGGCCCTTGAGCGATGCTACTCGCGAAACGGCTATTGCCCGCAGGACGGGATCCTTGTCGGCGAGGGTCTTGGCGACCAAGGCCGCGGTGCCATCAGTCTGGACATCCAACAGGCCCGCCATGGCGGCGACGCGCACGTGCTTGGGCCAGTCGCCTACGCGGAACGCCTCGTATATCTTGACGGCCTCGGCGGCCTTGCCGGCTCGTGCCCACTGCCCGGCGATGTCGAGCGATCCGTCGATGACGGCCCAGCGAAGCGGCTGGGCGGCAGCGGTAGCTCTCGCCTCGGCCAGCGCGGCTGCCGCTTCGATCGTCGCGATCCGCCCGAGGGACGTCGCGGCGGCGCAGGCAACGGCTGCGTCGGAGTCCTTGAGCAGCTTTACCAGGGCATCGACGGCCTTTGCGTCGCGCCGCACGCCGATGGAATTGATAACGCCGACCAGTGGCATGCCCTTAATCTTGCCAAGGGCGCCGCGGAATGCTTCGTCCACTGCCGGGCTGGGGTTCGGCTCAAGCGCGTAGCGGATCATGTGCGAGAGCTTCTCGTCGCCCAGCATTGCGGCAAGATCGGCCACGACTTCAGGCCCGCCGATGACGGACAGTATGCGGCATGCCTCGGATTTGGCATGCAGGTCCGCGTCGGACTTGACGATGGCGAGCTGCTTGGCGGCCTCTTCCTTCGATTGCGGCCCGTATTCTTGAGCCCAAAGCGGCCCGGCTGAGAGAATACCCAGAATCACGATTGCGAATGTTGAACGCTGTATGGACACGCTATTTCTCCTTGTCGTTTGTCGGTGGTTGCTTACACGTGCCACGGCTGGCGCATGGCGCGCGAGCGAAGCCTGTTGGCCTCGGCGTCGTTGATGAATTCTTCCTTGGCGGGGTCCCACTTGAGGCTCCGGCCAAGCCATAGGCTGATATTGGCGCAGTGGACGATGGACATCGAGCGGTGGCTGACGGTCGGGTTGGCGATGGTCTGCCTGCGGGTCTTGACGCAGTCCAGCAGGTCGCGGACGTGGTTGAGCGGGCGGCGAGTCTCGGCGACGTAGTCGCGGACGACCGTATTGAAATCCGCCAGCATGGCCGGGTCCGACACGTCGGGCTTGCTGTATCCGTCGGCCGCGCTCACCCAGCCGTCGGTGCCCTCGAACTTCGCGCCGCACGAGCCGCGCCAGCCGCCGCGGCTGAGCACCAGCTTCACGCCGTTGGGGTATACCGCCACGAATCCCTCGCCGTTGTTGTTGCCGGGATGGATGAACTCCGTCGGGTACATGCCTTCGGGCATGACGCCCTGGCACTGGCAGATGGTGTGGCTGCCCCACTCGCCGACGTCGCCGGTGTGGAAGTCGTAGTAGCCGCGCCACCCGCCGCTGACATATTGGCTGTTGTACGGGCGCCACGGGCACGGGCCCAGCCAGAGATCCCAGTCCACCTCGTCGCGGGGCGGCTCTGGCTCGGCCGGACGCCAGTCGTGCTTGAGGATCGGATCCCACGGGGCGATGTGGGCCCTGAGCGTGTGGAGCTTGCCGAGCCGGCCGGTGCGCGCAAGCTGCTCGGCAAAAACGAAGTTCGCCTCGCTTCGCCGCTGTGTGCCGGTCTGGAAGATCCGCCCGTACCGCCGGGCAGCCTCAACAAGGCCTTGGCCCTCGGCTATCGTCATCGAGCCGGGCTTCTCGCAGTACATGTCCTTGCCGGCCTTCATGGCCGTGATCGACGCCATCGAGTGCCACCGCTCTCCGGTGGCGATGAGCACCGCGTCGACGTCCGCCCGGGCCGCCAGGAACTCCCGCAGGTCGCGGTACATGGCGCAGTCGTTGTTGCCGTTCTTCCTGTCGATCATCTGCTTGACGGCCTCGCGGCGGCTCTTGCGGATGTCGCATATCGCCACGAACTGCACGTCCTTCTCGCCGAGCATCCAGCCCAGGTCGCTCGAGCCGCGCCCGCCGATGCCGATTCCGCCCAGCACGATCCGGTCGCTGGCTGGGGGCCGGCCCTCGGCGCCAAGGGCCGTGGAAGTCAACACGTACGGCGCCGCGGCCAAACCGCCCGCCGCGCCCGCCACTCGCCGCAGCATCGACCGACGGGTGATCTTCGTTGTTTGCTTTAGATGCATTCAGTTTCTCCTTCGCATGTCCTGGTACAAGGCCAGCACCACCGGCCTCGATAAACCCAACAACTAAACACGAAACCTGCCGGCAGGTTTTGAGATTCTAGGTTTGTATTTCTGCATTTGCCCTGGGAGCTAACAGCTAAGACCTAGGACCTTCTTCTTCAGTCCTTGACCACGTCAGTCCACTGGCCCTTGGCGGCCGAGGCAAGCACGGCGTCACAGACTCGCTGCGTGGCCAGGGCCGCGCGGAAGTCCGGCTGGGCGGGCTCGCCCTTGCCCAGGCCCGTCAGGAAGTCCGCGATCTGGTGGACAAACGTGTGCTCGTAACCGATCTGGAGGCCCGGCACCCACCAGTGGTCCATGTACGGGTGCCCGCCGCCGTGATCGGTCATGTGGATGCTCCGCCAGCCCCTGAGCCGGCCCTCGTCGCCGTGATCGAACCACTCCAGCCTGTGCAGGTCGTGAAGGTCCCAGCGGGCGGATGCCTTCTCGCCGTTGATCTCGAACGTGTACAGCGCCTTGTGCCCGCGGGCGTACCGGGTGGACTCGAAGTTGCCCATCGAGCCGTTATCGAAGTTGCAGAAGAACGTGCATGCGTCGTCGATGCCAACCTTCTCTTTCTTGCCCGTCTCGGAGTGCATACGCTCCTTGACGAACGTCTCGGTCATCGCGTTTACGCGAGTGATCGGCCCGTTGTGCCACAGGGCCGTGTCTATGCAGTGGGCCAGCAAGTCGCCCGTCACGCCGCTGCCGGCGGCCTTGACGTCCAGACGCCACGTCCCCATCCCGCCCTGCGGGACATCCGGCGAGATAGTCCAGTCCTGGAGGAAGTTGGCCCGGTAGTGGAATATCCTGCCGAACCGGCCCTCGTCGATGAGCTGCTTTACCAGAGTCACGGCCGGGACGCGGCGGTAGTTGAAGGAGACGAAGTTCGCCACACCCGCCTTCTCGACGGCCTCGACCATGGTCTTGGCCTGCTCGCCGTTAAGGGCCAGGGGCTTCTCGCTGATGACTATTTTCCCGGCCTCGGCGGCGGCGATGGCGATCTCGGCGTGCGTGAAGTTAGGCGTGCAGATTTCGACCACGTCGATGTTCTTGTCGTCGACGACCTTGTGCCAGTCGGTGCAGCTCGACTCGTAGCCCCACTGGCTCGCGAAGGCCTTGGCCTGATCAGCCTCCAGGCCGCAGATGACCTTCAGAACCGGCTCGTAAGGCACGTCGAAGAAGTTAGTGACCCGGCGGTACGCGTTGGAATGCGTCCGCCCCATGAACCCGTACCCGATCATTCCGATATTGAGTTTCTTTGCCATGTCTGCTTGCTCCTCTTTTTCAACCCGGACCCGCTCACCAAGCGGCGTCTCTTGAATTGTGTCTGGCGACGGATTCCCAGCCCCGTTCACGGGGCTTTGCCCCCGCGATAGCGGGGGTATAGGCCAGGGCTTTTAGCCCTGGTTAACGGGCGACGCGCCATTTGTTTCTGTTCGTTTTTTCATAGCGTGCTTCAGCACGCTTACACATGCCTTGCAGCCTTCAGGCCAAAGAATGGATCAAACCCAGCCGTGCGCATCCCGCACAGCCAGCATCGCCGCGAGGATGCTGTTCCACGTCCGGCTCTGGGCCATCACGGTGTTGGGGAACATGCAGCCATCCCAGCAGAGGTGCTCGACGGCCTTGGTGAGTTTGCCCGCGCCGTCGCGAAGCCAGAAGCCCGCCACGTGAGCGATGTCCAGCTTGCCGTTGGGGTCATCCGGCAGGCAGTGCCGGCCTGTCTTGTCGTGCGTGCCCGAGCCGAAAGCCGTCGCGTCGTTCTGGGCGATGTGGATGTCGATGGTCCAAGGCCGAAGGGCGTCGGTGACGGTCTTGAGGGCCTCATCCAACACCGACTTGTCCTTCCAGTCGTAGCCTTCCGGCAGCAGCCTGTCCTCGGGCGCGTTGTAGCCGAGCGTATACAGCAGCGTGTGGGCCATGTCGGCCTGGAAGCCCACGGTCGCCGGCTCGCCCACCCGCTCCAACAGGTCCGCCATCTTCCGCCACGAGTGCATGCCGCCCCAGCATATTTCCCCCTCGGCCGCAAGGCGCTGGCCGTAGCCGCGGGCGATTGCGGCGCCGAGCTTGAACGTCTCGGCTATTCGTTTCTGGTTGCCTTCGGGGTCCTTCGCCCAGTCGGCGACGCCGCAGGCCGAGTCTATCCGCACCACACCGTATGGCCGCACGCCCAGGTCGGTGAGCTTTTGGGCGATGCGGCAGGCTTTTTCGAGCTGCCGGAGGAACATCTTGCGACCCTCGCCCGCGTCGAGCGCGGGCCCGCCGCCGGTCGGAGGCCAGACCGGCGCCACCAGCGAGCCGATGACCAGACCGCGGCGCTGGACGGACTCCGCCAGGGCCTTGAGGTCATCGTCGCTCGCGTCGATATCCACGTGCGGCGCGAACAGGAACAGATCGATGCCATCGAACTTCCGGCCGTCCACCTCGGCGGCGGCGGTGTAGTCCAGCATAGTTTCCAGGTCAATCGGCGGGTTGTCCGTGCCGGGCGTCTTGCCGACCACGCCGGGCCAGGCGGCATTGTGAAGCTTGGGATGATTGTTAGCGTTTTTAGCATTGGCCTTGTTTGCCATGGCAGATTCCTTTCAGCGGCTACTTGCCGCTCACCGTCGGGATGTTCTCGTTGGCCTCCGGGCCGAAGTGCTTGAGCATGACGATCGGGTCGTGCTTGCTTGGGTTGGTGATCTTAACGCCCGCCTTGGCGGCCGCCTCGCTGACGAAATACTCGTCGCTGGTCAACTGCCCGAAGCGGATCAGCGACGGCGTCTCGATGTCCCACACGCCCAACTTGCCGTGGCCTTGCAGGACGATCAGCCCATACGCCCCGCCGTCGCGGATCGTCGCGGTCCGGCCTGGCAGGATGGTCAGTTCCTTGGCGCTGAACTCCTTGGCGCCGTAGCAGATCCACCGCTCCTCGTAGCCGCCGGCGTGCATCTCCTTGAGCTTCCGGACGAGCCTGGGCTCCAGGAAGTGCTTCTGGGCGAACAGCGGATCGGTGTTCTGCTTCCAGTCGATAACGTCGACGAGGTAGTCGTAGTCCTTCTTCTGCTTGAGCTTCTTGGGGCAGTCCTTCCAGAGCAGTTCCGGGGGCACGACCTGCTCGCTGGCCACGGACTGGTACATCGCGAATACGTCGGACGCCTTCTGCGGCTCGTAGGTACACAGGCTGCCCGGTGCGTGCAGCACGCCCGGCGGGACGATCCACCCGGTGCCGGGCTTGAGCTTGTAGGCAACCGAGATGTCGCATATGCGGTTGTCGCCGGCGTCGAAGAGCTCCAGGACCGCGCGGACCTGCTTCTTCGTCACGCCAGGCCGCAGCCCGAAGAACGTGTACGGGAACGTCCCACCATGGTTGTTCACCTGAGGCGAGAAGTAGTACGCCTCCGGCTTGCCGGCCGCGTTGACGTTCTTCGCGTGCTCGTCGTCGTGATGGATGTGAAGAGGCAGCGCGTCGCGGTTGTCGAAGAACTTCGAGTACATCGGCCAGGCGCGATACTGCTTCCACAGCTTTCCGATAAGGTCGCCCTTGAGCTCAGCCACCGCGTCGCGAAGCACGACCTGCTCGACCGCCCCGCCGTCCTCGATTACGACGTGGCTGAGGCCCTCGTTCTTGCTCGTCAGCGGGCCGTTGTCCGCCGGCGTGGTCGAGGCGAACCACCGCTCGTCGATCCCGCCGCGATTGGCGCCCAGCGCGAAGTAGTCATCCGGGTGCAGCTTGATACGCCGGCCCGGAATGCAGAACACGCGAGGCACCCACGCCGGCGCCAGCCGGACTATCCCCTCGCCCTGGTTCAACGCCCTCTGTGCTACCGC
>CAZSBS010000088.1:0-16944 GCA_964605095.1 uncultured Planctomycetaceae bacterium
TGCACGTTCATGATCGGCCTTGCTGTGATGCTCTGGCCGATATTCTTCCCGGAGCGGCAGCATTTCACGGATATCACCGACAATTCCCCAGGCCCCGGCCCGGCCGGGACGAAACTGGCCTCGGGCACCAAGACAACCACGCACCCGATAGTCGCGCCGGTCGTACCCGCCCCGGTCGCCAAGGTCGGCCCCGCCCCCCAACCGGCGACGCCCCAGCCCAGGTGCGACGTCGTGGGGCTGGTCACCACGACATTTGGGCCTGGCGGCTATTACCCGGCTGCACTGGGCTCGATCTACTGGAAGATGACGGCTGAGATCAAGGCCGGCGCCGCCCCCATCGCGTTCAATGCCATGGGCAAGGACGTCCAGTTGTCCTTTGCCGGCAAGGTGGTGGACTCGCTGGGCATTGCGGAAGACTCCCCGGCCGGCCAAGGCCCGCTGCCCCGCCTGGCCCGGCAGGGGGCGGTTTCGATCAAGCCCGGGCAGAGCCGCAAGGTCACGCTGCTCTTCGAGGTGCCGGCAGGGATATCCGCGGGCGAGTTGGTCATAGCCAAGATGAGATGCCCGTTCACGGTAAAGCTGGCCGAGCCTATTGCCCCCGCGAGCCTGGCTGGAACGTTCGTCGAGGTCGCTCCTCGCAACCTTCAGCCGATGCTGGCCGACCCGGTGATGTCGGCTATCCAGTCCGCCGGCCGGCATGAGTTGGCAGTACGGCCAAGCGCCAGCGGCCTGGAAGTCGAGATTCCCCAGGCTCAGGTTTACGGCCTGGCCACGCCTGCCGGCCCGGACGTCTACGGCGTTGGCTTGGCCTACGGCGAGCACAAACTCGCCGCCAATCTGCGGTTCGTCGATGGCGGGCGGACCGCCATACTCTACCTGGCGGACAAACCATTCCACCAGATAACCTACGTAAACCAGTTCGCGTCGAGCCAGCCCCCGCCAAAGCCCGCCGCCGGGCCCGCGTCCAAACCGGCTGAGTCCGCCCCGGCCGCGTCGCAACCGGCGATCGCCGAGAAGCCCGTCGACACTCCCGCCGCCGAGGCCGACAAGGGCCGCCGTCCGCCACGAACCGTAGCCATGCCCAAAGGCCCACCAGACCGAGACAAGGCCACCGACCTGCCACGCGGCAAAAGCATATTCGATTGACGGCGGAAGGCAGAAGGCTGAATGCGGAATGCCGGATGCTATGAGCCAGGCCTTTCTTGTTGGAGCAGCCTTGCCAGCCTGGCGGCGTAAAAACGCGCCAGCCCCAGCGGCACGGCCCCGGCGACGCCGAAGCTACAGTCGATAAGCCGCCAGTTGAAGGGGATCCCCCGCAGCGGGCCGAAGATCAAGGCTGTCGGCACGACGGCGGCGCATGCGATCAGCCCGAACGTGATGACCCACACGTTGCGAACAGGGTCCAGCAAAGGTCCGATGAACGCCACCGCTATCATGACGTGGGCGAACGCCAGCCAGTCCGTGCCATACGCGATGAACGGATACCGGGCGTTTGTCTCATGGAGCCCCTGTCGCACAAACGCTATCCACCGGTGCAGCCCGTCAAGCGATTCCGGCGTCGCGGCCTGCGGGATACCCATCAGCCCGGCAAGCGTGTCTATCTCCCACTCCAGCGGCAGGGCTGTTACGCCGCTGGCGACCAGCCCTATCACGAACAAGCCCAGAAGAACGCGAATCCGGCGGAGCACTGTGCGATTGTCAGTCATGGCCCGGCCATCCTTTCTTCCCCCCGCGCTTTACAACGGCCGGGCATGAAGTTTCTTAGGCCGGAAAACGCACTGGCGGCACCCTTGGGCATCGGCCCCAAGGAGCGGGCGATCAGGTATGCCGATTTCGGTTGATGCAGGCGTACGGCGCGGCTATTCTGGCGGGAAATGGTTGAGGCTTCTCGCACTTATATCCTTGCAGGAGAATGCCGATGTGTCATTCATATCGTCCGGCGTGTTGTTCCGGTTGCGCCCATGGTCTGAGCCGTAGGGGATTTCTGAAGGACTGCGGTGCCGTCGCGGCGGCGGGCATCCTGGCGCCGGGTCTTGCCCCGGCCGGGGAGCCTGAGGACCGGCAGGCCGGCGAAAAACCCCGCGTGGCCCTGGTGTTCCTGGCCAACAGTTCCGAACGCGAAATCTGGCCCTATCCCGGCTACGATTGCCCAAAACGCGAGCAGGAGATCATCAAGCTCTTGAAGGATGGCTGCCCGGGTGTGGACTTCGTCCCGGTCGTCGTGGCCCAGCCCGGTGATGTCCAGAAGGCCGTCGCCCTGAACGACACGGTGGACGGCTACCTGGTCTATATTGTCACACTGAATTGGAACCTGCAAGGCGTGATGCAGACGATCAGCAAACTCGGCAAGCCGATGCTCGTGGCCGACGAGTACCTGGGCGGCTCCGGGCCGTTCCTTTGCGGCACGAGCGCCATGCGCCGGCGCGGGATTCCTGTGGGCACGATCGCCACCACGCGCCCGGACGACCTCGTTGCGGTCGGCCAGCTCTTTGCGGGCGTGAAAAAGCCCGGCACCACGCCGGCCTCGTTCGCCGGGCAATGCGAAGAGGCCTACCGGAGGACGTTCGCCAAGGCGGGTGACATGAAGTGCATCGAGGACAAGGTCACGATCACCGAGATCGCCGAGTGCATCAAGCGGCTCAAAGAGGCGCGGTTCTTGATCGTGGGCTCAGGCAAGCCGGGGCAGGAGCGGGAGTTCCTCGGGGCCAAGGGCATATATGTCGGCTTTGCCGAGTTCAAGGCCCTCTACGAAAAGATCGATCGCGACAAAGCCGCCGAATGCGCCGGCCGCTGGGCCAAACAGGCCGAGAAGGTCGTGGAGCCCACGACGGAATGGATCAACAAGGCGGGCGCCGTCTACCTGGCCATGCTCGACCTGATGAAGGATCGCGGGGCCGACAGCATCACCATGAATTGCCTGGGCGGGTTTGGCAGCGGGCAACTCCCCGCTTATCCGTGCCTGGGCTTCATGCAAATCCTCGACGATGGCGGGCAGGGCGTCTGCGAGGCCATGCCCGACGACTCCGTCAGCATGATCCTGGCCCGCATCCTCACCGGGCGGGCGGGCTACGTCTCCGATCCGGCCCTGGACACGTCGAAGAACCAGGTTGTCTACTCGCACTGCATGGCCCACACGAAGGTTTTCGGCCCCAAGGGCGAGGCGAACAGGTTCCGCATCCGCACGCTGCACAACCGCGACCCGCGCGGCTGTTGCGCCGAGTCGTTCCTGCCCGAGGGGTACATGACCACCACATTCCGCACCAACATCGGGGCGAAAAAGCTGGTCCTGCACCAGGCCAAATCGGTGGGCAATTTGGACGCCGACCGTGGCTGCCGCACGCAGCTCCTGGGCGATGTCCGCGGCGACATCGGCAAACTCTTCCGCGAGTGGGACCTCTTCGGCTGGCACCGTGTCACGGTCTATGGCGACATCCAGGAGCCGCTCGTGGAACTTGCCAAGGCCCTCGGCCTGGAGGTGGTGCAGGAAGCATAGGACAAGCTTGCTTGCGGCGCAATCGCCGGGAACGTAAGCTCTTGGCGCAGGATGTGGCAGGGCAGTTATCACCGGCGCGAGAAAGGATCAGCGGATGTCCCAGGTTTCCGAGGCTACGGACAGGCTGTGCGACAAGGGCATTGTCGCGATCGTTCGAGCCAGGAGCAGCGGGCAGTTGATCGACGTCGCCCGCAGCCTGCTGGCAGGGGGAGTCGATTGCATCGAGATCACCATGACAACCCCCAACGCACTGGAGGTCATCCGCCAGTGCCGCAAGGCCGTCGCCGGTGCCATGATCGGCGTCGGCAGTGTGCTGGACGAAGCCGCCGCGGCGGCTGCGATCGAGGCGGGCGCCCAGTTCGTCGTCTCGCCCGTGTTTGTGCCCGGCGTTCTGGCCAAGGCCCACGAGCACGAGGTGCCCGTCGTGCCGGGCTGCTTCACCCCCACGGAGATACTAAATGCGACAAACGCCGGCGCCGACCTGGTGAAGGTTTTCCCAGCCGGACTTTTCGGGCCGGAGTTCCTCAAGGCTATCCTGGCCCCCATGCCGCACCTGAAACTCACGCCCACCGGCGGGGTGGACCTGGCCACCGCGGCGGCATGGATCGCCGCCGGCGCCAAGACGCTCGGCGTGGGGACTGCTCTGGTTACCAAGAAGGCCCTGGCCGAGGGCGACTTCGGCGAGATCGAGAGTCTGGCGCGCCAGTACGTGCGGATAGTTGCCGACGCGCGAGCGAAGGCTTGTTGAACATGGCCGGCGTACACGAGCCTCGTGTCGCGGAGAAGATTGGTGGGGGTTTTGCCGCAGGGCAAATCTGCTGCCACCTTGAAGTTGTTCATTAGTCCGCTAGAGTAGTCCAGAACGCAAATGCACCGGCCTGTCAGGCCCGTCGGGCCTCCTGAACCTGCAAGTTGCCAGCGGGACAAAATGATCCGTAAACTCTATAAACTGACATCTCGTGCGGCGGGCTGGCTTGCGAGTCAGTCGGCGATGATTTTCATGCTTGCCGGCGACGAGCGTCTGGCGGCTGAGCCGCCGGAGCGTTTTGGCCGGGCTTGGCTGGGCCTGGCGGCGGGCTCGATGCTTTGGGGGATCGTGCTGGCAAATGTCTGGGGCATATCGTGGACGGTGTTTCACGACCCGGAATACTACGTGATTATGCCCCCCGCGATCACGCTCGCGCTGTACTGCCTCTGGCCGTTCAAGCGGGCGGTGGGGGCGCTAGGGCGGCAGCTTGGCGGGCAGTCAGTGGAGGGGCGCATGGTCGCGGTTGCCGTTGTGGTTGTCGTGCTGGCGATGACCTTCATGCGTCTTAGCCCAGACTCGTACCGGGGTGAGTTCCCCCGACTGCCTTGGTGGATCGCGTGGGTTCGCCCGCAGGACAAGCCCTACCGCGTGCTGTTGCTCATGCCCGCGTGGGGCACGTGGGCCATGCTCATAACGCTCAAGTTCTGCCGGCTTGGTGAGCGCACCGAGCCTCAGTTGGCCGCGCTGGTCCGCGGGTGCGACGCCGTGATGGTTGCCATCTTCATGGCCGTGCTGCTGGGCGTGTCCATCTTCTACTTCCACTACCTCGGCCTCGGCGGGCAGGTGCTCGTGCCGCTGGCGACCATAGTGGCCGCCATAGCCGGTGGCATCGGCTTTTGCCGGCCACCCGGCGGGCTCACCCGCCAGGGCCTGCTGGCGGCGAACCTCGCCACGCAGATAGCGTTCGTAATGGCGTACCTGGTCGGGCGGTAGGGCCTGCCGGCATTAACACTTGACCGCCCCGTGCGGCGGGAGTAGAAAACGGGTTATGAGAAGCACCGCATTACTGACGACGTCGGTCGCGCACTACCCCAAGCGAAGCGGGAAGGTCCGGGACATCTACGAGCTTCCGGACCAGTTGCTCATCGTCGCCACCGACCGCATAAGCGCATTTGACGTGGTCATGCCAAACGGCATACCCGACAAGGGCCGGGTGCTTACCCAGATTAGCGCCTTCTGGTTCGACCTGCTGGCGGATGTTACCCCCAACCACCTGATCTCCACCGCCCTGAAGGACCTGCCCAACGACTGCCAGGACGAGGAGCTCGATGGGCGGTTCATGCTCTGCCGCAAGTGCAAGGTGGTGCCCATAGAGTGCGTGGTCCGCGGCTACCTAGCCGGCAGCGGCTGGCGGGAGTACAAGCAAAGCGGCATCGTGTGCGGCATCGCCCTGCCCGATGGCCTCAAGCAGTGCTCCGAACTGCCCGAGCCGATCTTCACGCCCTCGACCAAGGCCGAGCGGGGCCACGACGAGAACATATCCTTCGATCAGGCGGCCGGGCTCGTCGGCCTGGAGATGATCGGCGCCCTGCGCGAGCGGTCGCTGGAACTCTACAAGACCGGGCGGGCCTACGCGGCCGAGCGAGGCATCATCCTTGCCGACACCAAGTTCGAGTGGGGTACGGACGAGCACGGCGAGCTTCGGCTGATCGACGAGGTGCTCACGCCGGATTCATCCCGCTTCTGGCCGGCCGACCAGTACAAGCCCGGCCGAGACCAGCCCAGCTTCGACAAGCAGTTCGTCCGAGACTACCTCGACAGGGTCAAGTTCAACCGCACGCCTCCCGGCCCGGTCCTCCCGGCCGACATCGTCCAGAAGACGCGAGCCAAGTACATCGAGGCCTTCACCCGCCTGACCGGCCAGGACTTCCCTTGGGAGTGAGGCGCGCCGGCAACGTCAGTTGGCGTTTTGGACGAGCTTGAAGACGCTCAGTGTCGCGTCCGGGGGAAGCGGGCCGGCGGGCCTGCGGTCGTGGTTGGGTCCAAGCGCATCCCACTTCAGGATGTAGCGAACGTTAGGATCGTCCGACTCGCCGAGGTCGCCGGCGTGTCGCACGCCCATGCCGTCGAACTTGATCTGGGGCCGGAGCAGTTCGGCCGGCAGTTCGGGCGGCTGCGGCGTGAAACTCCACTTGACCGGATCGAGCGTATCCTCGCTGAAGGCGATCATGCCCGCGCCGTAATCGCGATGTCGATAGCCCACCGCCCAGACGCCGTCGCCGACACGTTGCGGCGTGGATATCCTGATGCCGATAAACGGCATGGCCCCGCCACCGGAGAACTTCACCGGCTTGTCCCACGATGTAATTACGCGCCGGGTCCACTCGCTCTGGACGAACCGCGCCACGTATATCTGCATGTTGTCATTGGCGTCTGACTTGTGGTAGGCGATCATCGGGCGGTTGTGCGAATCGAACGCCAGCTTCTGGCCGCCGTTTATGGTACCCCCGCCCGAGGGGATCGGATCGACTATCAGCCCCTTGGTCGCCAGCGTCATCGGAAGCTCGATGGCTTTGCCGGCGGCGGTTTTCCAATGGATAAGATCGCGGCTGCGAGCGTGGGACAGGTTGTTGTTGGTCGCACAGTCCGGCGTGTCCCGCCAGACCCAGATAACATGAAACAGCTTGTCGGGCCCGATCACCGGGCCGCTCGGATATGCGTTCCGCTGTCCCTGCCCGTCGAACAGCGGCGTGTCCATCAGCCGGGACCAGCAGCGCGACTTGACGTCGTAAACGTTGTAGAAATTGCTGCCGTTGCCGCTGCCGCCGTCGCGATAGGTAAAGATCAATCGACCGGCATGGTCACGGAGAAAATGAGGATACGTGCAGCGATTCTCGTTCTTGCCCGTCATGGGCAGGCGTTTGAAGGTCGTGATGTCGCCGGGGGTTTCCGTGCGAAAATAGATCAGCCCCGCGCAGTGCATGTTGCCCGACAGGTGAAGGTTCCCTTCCGCGTCAGTCGTCATCGTTATGCCATTGTGCGAATCCCACCCGACCTTAGAGTCGAACTTGACCAACTGCCACTGGCGCTGGTCCAGCGCCCGAGCCCCCACGGTCATCTGGTGAGCCGCGTCGTAGTAGGCCACATACTGACGCTGGCCGTAGGTCAGCAGCGAAAATCCTACCGGGAAGCCCGAGGGCACGGTGTCGATATCAACCCGTTTGGCGACCCGCCATACTGGCTTGGCCGCACCGGCGGACGCGGACGTGACGCCCGCGGCGCATAAGACCGCGGCAAGCGCCAGGCGGGTGAGTAGTCCGTGAGTGCGCGCGTTCATAAGGTATCTCCTTGGTTCTGTAACACCAGGAGCACATTGGGCGACGCGTGCGGAGTGGAAAGTTTTTCGGCGACCACGCCTCCGCCCTGCTCGCTGAAGCGAACAGGCCTCAACTGCCGCCAACCGGTTTCCTGTTTTCTTCCGGGTTCCCGGTTCCAAGTTCCTGGTTCCGCCGTTTTCTTTTCCGGGCTACCGGCTACCAAGTCTCAGGCGCTGACCCAGGCGACATAGAGGTTCCAGACGGCGTGGGTGCCGACGGTTATTCCGTATCCGCGGAGGATGAACAGCGCGCCGAGGTAGGCGCCGGCGAGCATTCTGAATACGAACGGGCTCCAGGGAAACGGCACCGCCCCGGTGACCTGGGCGTGGGAGAGGTGGTAGAGGCTGAACAGGGCCGCCTGGGCGAAGATGGCGACGACGGCGGAGACGTCCCTGCGGAACTCCAGCAGCCCTGCCAGGATAAACAGGATCAGGCCGGCGAGCATCAGGCGGAAGATGAACTCCTCATAGATACTCGCGCCGAGTCCCTGGAGCGCCTGGCGGGCGAACTGGCTTGGCGTGGTGCCCGTGGTGGCGGCCATGGGTTGCCTGGTGAAGTAGCTCAGTGCAAGCATTGGCAGCACCCAGGCGACCGACTCGGCCAGCATACCAAGCAGTACGGTGGGCTGGAACGTCCACTTTGATCGTTCAAAAAAGTGCTGCGTGAGCAGCACGACGACGATCAGTGCCGGCGGCAGCAGCGCGGCCGAGGCGCCCGCGCCGAAGTACGCCAGCAGCCTTGCCAGGTCTAGCGGGGCCAGCAGTTGGGTTCCGTATCTCAGGGCGAACGTCTGGTAGAGCGCCAGCGGCAGGATAATGAACATCAGGCAGTTGAGCGGTCGCCGGGCCTGGCGGATGTATCCGCGATCCCAGAAGATGGATGAATTCGACCTGTTCTCCATAGGCGTATTATGATCCCCCCGGCGGCGGATTCAATGGTGCCGTCTTGCCGGCGGGCCGGTCGAATGCCAGGTGCGGCGTGACGTTGCGGACGGTTGCCGGCCCGATTCCCAGGATGTTGGCCAGGTCTTCCGGGCTTCTAAAGGCGACGGGGCCGTTGGCATGGCGGTAGGCGACGATCGACTCGGCGCGGATGCGCCCGACTCCGGGCAGTCTCTGGAGCGACCCCGCCGAGGCCGTGTTGGGGTTTATCCGCTCCGTGGCGGCGCTGATTCGCTCGCCCCACAGAGGCATTTCCCGCCCGACGGCAATCGGCTTGGACTGCTGACCGGCCAGTAGGGCGGCGGCGAAGATCACGCACCCCGCAAGTCCGGCCGCGATGTTGCGCCGGCTCCATGACACGTCGTATCGCGTGGCCGGTGGGGGTGTGGTCATGTTTCTGCCGGTCGGGGTTTCACCGGGGCCTCGCCGGGCGAGGCCGGATCGGTGAGCATGGAGCGGAACGCCCTGAACTCCTTGTATGCGAGCTTGGGCTCCATGTTGTTTCGGCACAGTCCGCCGTGTGGGATGAAGTGGCCTTCATAGTCGGCCAGGTCCCGCCAGCAGACACTCTCGACGAACGGTTTGCTCAGGGCGACCCGGCAGAATGCCTGCGCCCACTCCGCCTGGAGCCGGGGGCTCCATGGCTGGTGCCACTGGCCGCCCTTTGCGATGGGCTCCATGCCGGCCCATGCGTCCCAGGCGTCGGGGGCCATGTTCGACGGCACGCCGCACGCGGTGATGTGCAGGCCCTTGCCGAACCCGACGAACTCGTCGAGCAATGCCGAAAGCTGCATCAGGTCGCGGACGTAGTAGCCGTCGACCGGCACGCCCATGAAGATCTGAAGTCCGAAGGAGTCGAACTTTATCCCGCTCTGCACGGCCATGTCGGCGTAGAGCAGCGGGGGGATGGTCCGCTGGTTGCGCGCGTAGTACTCGCCCCAGGGCATGGTCAGGTCGATGACCACGTCGGAGTTTGGGGCCTGTTTTTTCACCAGCAGGCAACTCATCCGCGTGAGCTCCATGAGCTGGTCGAAGTTGAGGTTGAAGCCGTTCTGGGCGTGTATTCCGGAGGCGACGTTCCAGACCTTCACGTGCTTCTCGTATCGCTGGACCATTCGCTGGATGTGCTCGTAGGCCAAGTCCCTCAGGGCCTCGTAGTCGTGCTCCCAGATGTAGAGCCATTCCGGCAGGTGTGTCGGCTCGAACGACAGCAGCGGTCCGGCGTGGATGGCCTTGCGGTTGCGGGCGGCCCAGTTCACCCACATGTCGGCCTGAGAGTACTGGTACTGCCTCTCCTTTGGCTCGGTGTGCTTCCAGGGCATCGGCACGCGGATGAAGTCAAACGCGTCCCGCAGCCGGTTGGCGTATTCGTCGGAGCTTGCGAACAGGTCCACCATGCACCCGAAGGTTGCGGCGTCGGCGGAGGTCTTGCGGCGTTTGAGCAGGATTTCGGCGTGGAAGAGGGTCATCTTCTCGCCGAGCGTCACGGCCCTTGCCAGGACCTCGTCGGCGATGTCGGCCGCTTTGGCCGGGTCGGATGTCTGGAGGGCCTCGACGAACTGCTTGCGGATCGCGTCGAACTCGTCATTGAGCGGCTTTGCGCTGGGGAAATCGAACAGGCCCCAGTCCTCCCTCTTGAGCATGATCCGCCCGATCTGGCTTCGGGCCAGTTCGACGTTAAGGTGGTAGGGCTTGGAGCGTTCCGGCAGGCGGGTCGTCGGCAGCAGGAATCGCCCAGCCGAGCCGGCATCACATTGCAGGGTAAGCCCGCAGGCGCCGGGACTTCGCTTTATGCACGAGATCTGCCCCCCGGCGGCCGCGAGGTCCGCGCGAACGGGAATCGAGTCCTGTCCAAAGACGTACGCGCCTGACAGGTCGATGTCCGAGGCTGGGGCGTTGTTTCTATAAACGTCAAAACGCAGCATAATTACAATCGCTTAAGGCCATCGGGGCCTGCGGGGCCAACAGGGTCCACTAGAAGCACCACGTCTTTGGCAAGGGGGACTCCCGTGGGCCTTTACCCCAGCCTCTGTCGCGGCATGCCAAGCCGACATTATACAGGCATGTCCGGCAGAGGCAACACGCTATCGAACGGCGAAGCACCAAATCACAAACACCAAGGTCCAAACGAGGATTAATTTGGAACTTGCTTCTCCCGGCGGGTGGCACGGCCCAAATCCATATCCTAGATTCCCTTGGGCAGCCGTCCCTGGCGGCGGGTAGTGCCGCCGTCCGGACCGGTACGCCCATTGTCTCGCGTCGGTCGCTAGACGGGTCGGTAACCGCAGGTGAAGGCTGAGGGCATGCTGACGAAGGAAGCCAATAGTTTTCAGAAGAGTATCCTCTTCGTGGCAGGCCAGTCGAGCCAGGCTGCCTGCCGTCGGCTGGAACTCCAGCGTGCCGGCTGGGCCGTGACGCAGGTGGTGGAGTTCATTGAGGCTCTTTCGGTGGTCCGCAACCAGCGGGTGGACCTGGCTCTGCTGAACCTGCCAGCCGATGACGCGGTGGCGACGGACTTTCCCAACGTCTTGCGCGGCGTGGCGCCGGCGGCTTATTTGCCGGTGATAATCGTCGCCGACACCGCGGCCGAGCAGCAGCGATGCCGCTTCCTCGACGCCGGCGCCGACGACGTTGTCTGCCTGGCGACCTCGGGCGGTGAGCTTGTGGCGCGAGTGGGGGCTATGCTGCGGATAAAGGATCTGCACGACCAGCTTGCCGTGTCTCGCGTGGCGCTCCAGGAGGCCCTGCGGCGCGAGCGGAAGTTGCTGGCCAAGCTGCGGCGTGACAACGCCAACCTGCTGACGCTCGCGACGACCGACCCGCTGACGCACGTCGAGAACCGCCGGAGCTTCCAGGATGTGCTGGAGCACGAGTTCAAAATCGCTCGGCGTTACAACCAGCCCCTCAGCCTTTTGGGGCTGGACGTGGACCATTTCAAGATGGTTAACGACTGCCACGGGCATCCCAGCGGGGACTACGTGCTCAAGGAACTCGCCGTCATTCTCAAGCAGTCCGTCCGCGAGTCGGACGTCGTGGCGCGAACGGGCGGCGAGGAGTTCTGTGTCCTGCTGCCAAAGGCCGGGCCGGAGCAGGCCGCCCGGTTCGCCGAGCGAATCCGCGAGGAAGTAGCCAAGCGCAAGTTTATCGCGTACGGGCAGACGATCCACGTGACCACGTCTGTCGGGCTGGCGACGTATCCCAACGACGCCGAGATAACCGCGCCCGACATGCTGGTTTACCTTGCCGACCAGGCGCTGCTGCTGGCCAAGGAGACCGGGCGGGACCGCGTGACGTGCCTGTGTGATGTGCCGATGGTGGTCAGAAGCCGCTGGCGGCTGCGGTACGAGCAGATGGACCCAACCAAACAGGACTCCCTACCATGTCCGCAAGAACCGACGATGAAGGAACAACTGGCTTCGTGACGGCGGAGCCCGGAGCGGCGATCAGGTCCTGCTGCGCGGCGCCAGGCCCGGTCGCGACGCGTCGTGATCGAACGGCTCCAGCGGACAGCCCGCACAGCGGGCCGTCGGACGGCAGAAGTGTTTGCCGACGGCTACAAGTTGTGCATGATAGTCGTTGTACAGCCCAGTCCGTGGCGGTACGTGTGATTCGAAAAACGACTTGACCGCCTCGTAGCCGTCGCCCGGCGCGATCAGGCCGTGGCGCAGGCATATCCGCCGCGTGTAGGCGTCGACCACGAACGTGCGCTTGCCCGCGGCGTAGAGGATCATGCTGTCGGCCGTCTCGGGCCCGATGCCGTTTATGCCCAGCAACTGCTCCCGCAAGCGCAGCTTCGGCAGAGCCAGCAGGCTCTCGATGCAGCCGCCGTGGCGATCCGTGACGTGGGAGATGAAGTTCTTCAGCCGCCGGGCCTTGACGTTGAAGTACCCGGCCGGGCGTATTAGTTCAGCCAAGTGAGCCGGCGGCATCTTCGCCAGCACGTCAACCCGCATGGCCCCGGCGGCGTCGAGCCTGTCGAGGGCCTTCTCGACGTTCCCCCAGTTGGTGTTCTGCGTAAGTAGTGCCCCCAGACATATTTCCAGCTTCCGGTCGTGCGGGGCAAGGTGGGCCCTCGCGGGCCACCAATGCTGCGGGCCAAAACGCGAGAGCATCGCTTCGTACATCGGCACCATTTTTCCGCGTAAATCGC
Source organism: uncultured Planctomycetaceae bacterium (assembly GCA_964605095.1). Lineage (GTDB taxonomy): Bacteria > Planctomycetota > Phycisphaerae > SM23-33 > SM23-33 > JAUWQU01. The sequence continues at coordinate 12,710 of CAZSBS010000088.1, forward strand.
CCATGTGCGGATGATGTTAACATTTCTTCCTAATAAATCGGCGGCGTATTTCGTAATAAGGTCAGAAGAAGCTTCCCAGATGAAGCTTCCCACTTGTCAAGCGGTGGCAGGTGCGTGTATGCTAACGAGACTTTCCCCGGCGTCGGGGGAAAAAGTTGCTCCTGCCGGGGTACTGAAGTGGCATGAGCGGGTTTCTACATGTGCTGGCCCCTGCTGGTGGAGGGGTTCAGCGAGGCAGGAGCGTTTAGAGTATAACAGGCCGGCCGAGCGGTCGGGTAAACCCTCGCCGGTGAGGCAGGGCGATTGGTCAGTAAGTTCAAAAGTACAGGAAATGGTGACATGAACCAAGACAAGAAGACCGGTGGCAGTGGTGTAAGCAGGCGTGACTTCCTGAAGTCCGCGGCGGTGGCTGGGGCGATGGGAGCCGCGGTCCTGGCGGCCCCGCGTATTCTCCATGCCCAGAACAAGGGCGACGCCATTCGCCTTGGCGTGATCGGTACGGGCACCGAGGGGCGAGTGCTGATCAACAGCGTGCTCAAGTGCCAGAAGCAAGAGAACGTCAAGTTTGTGGCCCTTTGCGACATCTGGCCGCACTACCGGACTTACACAGCCAAGCTGCTGGGCAAGTACAAGCAGCCCGTAACGGAGTACACCGACTACGGCGAGATGCTCGACAAGGAGAAGGGCAAGATCGACGCGGTGATCGTGGCGACTCCGGACTGGGTTCACCACGAGCACAGCATCGCCTGCCTGGAGGCCGGGCTGAACGTCTACTGCGAGAAGGAGATGTCCAACACCCTGGACAACGCCAAGAAGATGGTCCAAGCCTCGCAGAAGACGGGCAAGCTGCTCCAGATCGGCCATCAGAGGCGCAGCAACCCGCGCTACCACACCATGCTGGATTACATCCAGAACAAGAAGGCTTGCGGCCGCTTGACGAACGTCGAGGGCTGCTGGAACCGCAGCAAGCCGCTTTCGGTGGAGTGGGCCGAGAACACGGCCCTGGACGCCGCGACGCTGAAGAAGTACGGCTACGACACGATGGAGCACCTGCGGAACTGGCGCTGGTACAAGAAGTATTCCGGCGGCCCGATCGCCGACCTTGGCAGCCACCAGGTCGACATTTTCCACTGGGTCATCGGCAAGCCGCCGATCAGCGTCATGGCCAGCGGCGGGACGGACAACTACCCGAAGATGGAGTGGTACGACAACGTCATCGCCATCTACGAATGGCCCGAGGAAGCCGACGGCGAGAAGCACGTCATTCGCGGGCATTACAACCTGTATTCGACGACCAGCAACGGCGGGTACCAGGAAGTCTTCATGGGCACCGAGGGCTCGGTGATCATCTCCGAGGACGCCAGCAAGGGCGGCCTGCGGCGTGAGTACACCGCCCCCGAGGCCGACTGGGAGAAGGAACTCCGCAAGTCGCTCAGCGCCGCCGACAAGGCCAAGAGCGAGCAGAAGGCGGATTCCGGCGCCGCCAAGACGGCCGAGCCTGCCAGCGACATCAAGACCAGCCACTCCGTGCCGAGCCCCGGGCGCTACTACCCGCCGATCGCGGCGCCGCTGCCGCCCAAGACCGAGCACCAGCCGCACCTGGAAAACTTCTTCCATGCCATCCGCGGAACCGAAAAGCTCAACTGCCCCGGCGAGGTCGGTTACGAGACGGCCGTGACCGTCCTGAAGGTGAACGAGGCCATCGCCGCCGAGAAGAAGTTGACGTTCTCGCCCGAGGAGTTCAAGGTCTAAGGCCCATGGACATCGGAACAAAAAGAATGAACTACAAAGCCAAGGCCGCCATGCCGCGATGGATGATGTCCATCGCGGTCGCGGCGGTCGCGACAACTTGCCTGGCGACCCCGGCTCTTGCCAAGCCCGAGCAGCAGGTCGCCCCCGACCCCGGCCGGACCACGCCGGTGCATAACATTCCGCTTTTCAACGCGGAAGGCGCGCCCATCGACCCGTCCGCCAAGGACGCCAAGCCGATCAGCCAGAAGGTCTCGTGCGGCAAGTGCCACGATTACGAGATCATCCAGCGGGGCTGGCACTTCAACACGGGCGACGCCAATGTTCCGCCGGGCCGGCCCGGTCAGCCGTGGGTTTTGGCGGACCTGGCGACCGGCACGCAGATACCCATCTCGCCGCGCGGGTGGAAGGGCACGTACAAGCCCGCGCAGGTCGGTATGTCCAGTTGGAAGTACGTTGACAAGTTCGGCCGGCAGATGCCGGGCGGCGACTACGGCGAGCGGTTTGCCGACAAGTTCGGCGATCCGACAACCGACCGCTGGGGCGCCACCGGATACCTGTCGATCAACTGCCTGGGCTGCCACAGTTGCGACTTCCGCCAGAACCAGGACGAGTGGGCCAAGAACGTCGAGCGGGGCAACTACCTCGAGGCCGCCACGGCCGCCAGCGGCTTTGGCCACGTGCTGGGTTACGTCAACAAGCTGCCCGAAACCTTCGACCGCATCCTTGGCGAGGCGCCGGATGCCCCGCAGTTCGTGCCGTCGGTCATCTTCGACAAGGCCCGCTTTGGGTATAAGGACTCCGCCTTCGTCGACGTCGCTGGGGCGAAGCTGCCGAACAACCGCTGCGACTACTGCCACTCCACCCATCGGATCGACAAGCAGGAGTTTGAGACCCAGCAGGATGTCCACATGGCTCGCGGCCTGAGCTGTGTGGCATGCCACCGAAACGGCATCAACCACGAAGTCAGTCGGAACTATGAGGGCGAGGCCGGCCATGACGAGGGCTATAGCTGCCGCGGCTGCCACCTCGGCCAGAACGAGGCTGAGACGACCGAGTTGAAAAAAGGCGGCTTCGGCGCCGCCCCGCGCCCCGCCCACAAGGGCATCCCGCAGTTGCACCTGGACAAGCTTACCTGCACCGCCTGCCACAGCGGTGCGATGCCCTCGGCTGAGCCGAAGAGAATCCAGACCGCGCGCATTCACGCACTTGGCGTTCACGGCATCCCGTACGATCCGAACATGCTTCCGACCGTGCTCGATCCGGTGTTCGTCAAGCAGGCCGACGGCAAGATCGCGCCGTGCCGGATGGTCTTCCCGGCCTTCTTCGGGCGGCTCAAGGACGGCAAGGTCACGCCGATGCTTCCGGCGGCCGTGATGGAGGCCACGGGCGACCTTTTGGCTGCTCCGGCCGGCAAGGTCCCCACGGCGCCGACGCCGGAAAAGGTCGCCGCCGCTCTCAAGGCCCTCGGCGACAACAATGACGCCGGCCTGGCCGTGTATGTCGGCGGCGGAAAGCTCTGGAAGCTCGATGGCGACAAGCCGGCGCCCTGCGATGACCCCGCGGCTGAGCCTTACGCCTGGCCCATCGCCCACGACGTTCGCCCGGCCTCGCAGTCGCTTGGCGCAGACGGGGCCTGCACCGACTGCCATGCGGCGGACTCAGCCTTCCTGTTCGGCAAGGTTCCGCCGATCACGCCGGTGGCCCTCGGCGAGCCGGCGGAGAAGGAGATGAACCACTACACCGGGATGGCCCCGATGTACTACAAGCTGTTCGGGCTGACGTTTATCTTCCGCCCGTATCTTAAGACCTTCGGGTTTGCGGTCTCCGGCATAGTGCTGCTTGTCCTGCTGGCCTTCGGGTTGCCGGCAATCGCCTCCGTGCTCAAACGCCGCCGCGGGAGGACCCGCTGATTATGAACAATGACCAACTGTATCGCGTGATTTCGATTGCCGTCCTGGCCGGCGCAGTGGGCTTCAGTTTCCTGCACTTCCTGGCCGTCGGGCGGCGGGTTCGCTTGGCCGGCCCCGCAGGCGGTGAGGCCGACCTGCCGCGGCTGGGCCTCATCGAGCGGGCGTCGTACGTCTTTCTGGCCCTGACGCTGCTGGCCCTGGCTGTCACGGGCATGGCGCCCAACCTGCTGGTGGGGCAGAAGCTTTCGGGCTGGCTGCTGATGGCCCATGTCGGCAGCGGCGGGGCGTTCATGTTCTTCCTGCTGCTGACGGCCCTGCTGGGCGCCGGCGCCTCGGCCGGGCCTGACGCCAAGTTTGCCGCCCCGCAGCGGTGCGCCTTCTGGGCGACGCTGACGCTAGGCGTGGCGACTGCCCTGACGATGATGTTCAGCATGGTGCCCATTTTCGGCCCATACGGGTTGGAGGTGCTGCGCGACGTGCACCGCTACTGCGGGCTGGCGCTGGTGGTGGTCGGCTATTGGCATGTGTATCAGACATTGGTGGTCCGCCGTGGGCGGATAAGCTGGCTGCTGT
>CAZSBS010000089.1:0-16879 GCA_964605095.1 uncultured Planctomycetaceae bacterium
TGTCCGACGTGGACGTGTCGGAGTCAACCGTGATGGCGTTGAAGCTCCGCCGGCCGGCGTGGACGAGCGCTTTGTGGAGGTCCGCCGGGGCTACGCATGCGTCGGTGGTTATCAGCGCGATCATCGTCGCCATCGACGGGGCGATCATGCCCGAGCCCTTGACGATTCCGGCGACGGTTACTTTCTTTCCGCCGATCCGCATCTGGACGACGGCGGACTTCTCCCGCGTGTCGGTGGTCATTATTCCTCGAAGTGCGGCAACGTCGCTGGTTTGTCCCAGCCGGGCCGCCGCGGCGGCTATGCCCGCGCGGACCTTGTCCATCTGCATGTGATGGCCGATGATCCCCGTCGACGCCACGAGGATCTTCTCCGCCTCGCAGCCCAGCAGTCGCCCGGTCAGGCGGGCCATGGCCTCGGCGTCGGCCAGGCCGCGGGCGCCGGTGCATACGTTGGAGCATCCGCTGTTGACGACGATGCCGCGCGCCTTGCCGTAGCCGCGAGGCATGATCTGCCGCAGCCAGAGCACGGGCGCGCCGACGACCTGGTTGGTCGTCGTCATGATCGCCGCAGACGCCTCGGCAGTGCAGGCAAGGATAGTCAAATCCTCCTGGCTGGTGGACTTGATCCCGCAATGGACGGCTCCGGCTGAGAATCCGCCAGGCAACGTGATGTGACGAATTGTGCTCATTAGTATAGTCCCGCCGTCTCGTCCAGGCCGAACATGACGTTCATGTTCTGCACGGCCTGGCCGCTGGCGCCCTTGATGAGGTTGTCCAGGGCGCTGAAGAGGATCGCCTGGCCCTTTGCGGCGCGGGCGGCCAGGTCGCAGAAGTTCGTGTGGGCAACGTACTTCGTCGCCGGCAGCACGTCGGTTCGTACGCGCACGAAGGGCTTTCCGGCGTACGCTGCCTGGAGGCACTCTGTCAGTTGCTTTTCCGTGACGTTGCCAATTGGCCGGGCGTAAATGCTGCACAGCATGCCGCGGTCCATCGGGCACAGGTGCGGCTGGAACAGCACCTCCACGTCCCGGCCGGTGAGGTCGGAAAGCGTCTGCTCGATCTCGGGCATGTGGCGGTGATTGCCCACGCCGTAGGGCTCGAAGTTCTCGTTGCGGTCGGGGTAGTGAAACTTCTGGTGCGGCTTTCGCCCGGCCCCCGAGACTCCGCTGACGGCGCTGCAGATAATGCCCGTCGGCTCGACGAGCCCGGCCTTGATGACGGGAGCCAGGGCAAGGGCCGTGCAGGTGGGATAGCAGCCGGGGTTGGCGATCAGCCGGGCCGTGCGGATGGCGTCGGCGTGGAACTCCGGCAGGCCGTAGACCGCCTCGGCCAAGTGCTCCTTGTCGGTGTGGGGGCAGTACCACTTTTCGTACACTGCCGCGTCACGTATTCGATAGTCTGCCGACCAGTCGATGACCCGCAGGCCTACGTTCAGCAGGGCGGGCACATATTCCATCGCCACCTTGTGCGGTACGCAGAGCATGGCCAGGTCGGCCCCGAGGCCCGCCAGCCGGCCCGGCTGAAAGAGTTCCTGGCTGAGCGTGCAGAGCTTTGACAAATGCGGGTAGAAGCCCTCCATGGGCCCAAGTTCGTCGGGTGGCCCGAATACCCCCACCAGTTCGGCCTGGGGATGCCTCGCGAGGATCTTGACGACCTCGAAGCCGGTATACCCGCTGCCTCCGACGAGGACGACCCGAATCTTTTTGCCGCTGTTGTCGGTATTGCCGCTGTTGCTGACGGTGACCATTTCCCATGAGTCTCCCATGAAAGCAAAGCCGGTGCGAAATATGAAAACACAAAAGCGGCCCCAGCGCCTCTCGAAGCGCTGGGGCCGGCGTGTTAGTTTCGAAAAGCCGCTTAACGCTTGGAGAACTGGAAGCGACGGCGGGCGCCGCGCTGTCCATATTTCTTGCGCTCTTTCATGCGGGCGTCGCGAGTCATCATGCCCTGGTCGCGAAGGGCGCCTTCGACCTCTGGTACGGCCTTGGTCAGCGCCCTGGCGAGTCCCATGACCACCGCGCCGGCCTGGCCGACGTATCCGCCGCCGTCGACGTTGACGTAGATGTCCCAACTCTTGAGCATCTTGGCCGCCTCGAGCGGGCCGAGGATCACCTGGCGGTCCCGCTCGTGAGTGAAGTAGGCGGTCGCCTCACGCTTGTTGACGATGAACTTGCCAGTGCCCGGCCTGATGCGCACGCGGGCTACGGCCGTCTTGCGACGCCCCGTGCCCCAGATGAACTGCTTGCCCGGGGCAAGCTGCGGGGCCGGCTGGCTGGCGACCTGCGTTTCCTCGGCCGCGGCGGCCTCGGCAGCCACTGCCTCGGGCGATGCTGGCGCGGCGGCCTGGGCGTCGGACTCTTCCTGCGGAGCGTTTACCTGTTCTTCTGCCATCGATGACATTTCCTAAACAACTGCCAAAAAAAGCTAAAAAAGCTAAGAAAAAGCTAAAACATGCCAAAAACTCTGAAACGGTCGTCCGTCAGACTTCCAGATTCTCGGGCTGCTGGGCCTGGTGGGGATGCTCGCTCCCGGCGTAGACCTTCAGCTTGGACAGCATGCTCACGCCGAGCTTGCTCTTGGGAAGCATCCGCCTGACGGCCTCGCTGACGACTTTCTCGGGCTTCGTGGCCAGCATAACCGCCAGCGTGACCGAATGGAGGCCGCCGGGATACTTGGTGAACCGCTGGTATGTCCGCTGGGCGGGCTTGTTGTTGCCCGTCACGCGAATCTTGGCCGCGTTTATCACCACCACGTACTCGCCACTGTCCACGTTGGGCGTGTACTGCGGGCGATGCTTGCCCATCAGTACCATCGCGATCTGCGTCGCGGCCCGGCCGAGCACCTTATCGGCCACGTCCACGACGTACCACTTCTGATCGACCTCGCCCGGCTTTGCCATAAACGTCTTCATATTAACATTCACCTGTCTGCTATTATCCGCTATACGTCTTGAAACCGCTCTTAAAGAGCCGCACATTATGACACATACGGCGGCACTGTCAACAGCATATTCTGCCGCCAAATGGGAAAACTGCAAGAATCCTGCCCGGGACAACGGCGGCACAATGCCTGCCCTGGTCGCCGCAATCCGGCGGAAGACGCGGCATCATCCGGCAGCATGACGAGTAAGATATTATTTTATAGGACGTTATATCCAAAGCCAGCCTGGTCGGAGCAGGCAGGGGCTTGGATACCGGGTTGGCTACCGGGGCGGCTGCATCTGCCGGGCGGGCGCCGCGGTGTTTCCGGGCGGCGGGGGCTTGAATACCGGCAGGGGGGTGGCTATAAGGTACCCACGCCGAACGGTTCATCAGGCCCGATAGTTCCGACAGCAAAGGAGATTCTTCTCATGGGCGACCGGCATCAATTTCTCGCGGTGGACCTCGGGGCCGAGAGCGGCAGGGGGGAGATCGTCACGCTCGCTGACGGCAAGGTGAGCATGGAAGAGATTCACCGTTTCCCGACCCGCAACGTCCAGTTGGGCAAGACGCGGTACTGGGATTTTCCAGCCATCTACGCCGAGGTGGTCGAGGCGATGAAGATCTGCTCGGCCCGCGGCGTCAGGCCGGCGTCGGTGAGCATCGACACGTGGGGGGTGGACTTCGGCCTGCTGGGCGCCGACGGCGCCTTGCTCGGCAACCCCGTGCATTACCGCGACGCTCGGACCGACGGCATTCACGCCCACGCCTCGCGGATAATGCCGATCGCGGACATTTTCATGGCCACGGCTCTGCACACGATGCCGATCAACTCGCTCTTCCAACTGCACGCGATGCAGGTAAAGCACTCGCCGCTGCTGGAGCTGGCCGAGACGTTCCTGATGATACCGGACCTCCTGGCGTACTTCCTGACAGGCGTCAAGGCGTGCGAACTGTCGATCGCGCAAACGTCGCAACTTATTGGCACGGACTGCAAATGGTCCGAACACATTATCGGACGTTTCGGCCTGTCCAGGTCGATGTTCCCAAAGCTTATCGAACCGGCCAGCGTTATCGGGCCGATGACGCCCGAAGTGGCCGCCCTTACCGGCATGGGCGACGTGCCCCTGGTTGCCTGTGCCGCCCACGACACCAGCGCCGCCGTCGCGGCCGTGCCCGCCGCCGGGGATGACTGGGCCTTCCTGAGTTGCGGCACGTGGAGCATTCTCGGGCGGATGGTGGACAAGCCCGTCGCCACGCGGGCCTGCTACGAGGCGGGCTTCACCAACGAGTACACCTACGGCGGCTGGTACCTCGCCAGGAACATCCTGGGCCTGTGGCTCGTCCAGGAACTGCGCCGCAAGTGGGATACGCCGGCCGACCCGTGGGACTACGTGCGGATGACGGCAGAGGCTGTCAAGGCTGCAGCCGCCGCGAAGGCGGGCGGGCCGCTCGTGGACGTTTCCGACCCGCGTCTGCTTGCCCCGGCCGACATGGAAGCCGCCCTGATGGAGATGATCGCCGAGACCGGCCAGGCCACGCCGCAAGGCCGCGGCGAATTGCTGCTCTGCGTGCTGGAGTCGCTGGCGCTGGAATACGCATGGGGCCTGGACATGATCGAGAACCTGAGCACTGCCAGGCCGGGCAGGCTGTACATCGTCGGCGGTGGGATCAAGAACAAGCTGCTGTGCCAGCTCACCGCCAACGCCTGCGGCGTCGAGGTGCTGGCAGGGGCCGACCAGTGTACGGCCCTGGGCAACGCACTCGGCCAGGCGCTGGCCCTGGGCATCCTGGCCAGCCGCGACGAGATCCGCCAGGTCATGCGCGACTCCTCGGAAATCGCCGCCTACGAGCCCAAGGACCAACCCGCCTGGCAAGCCAAACGCCAGCAATACGCCAAGCTCCAGGGCTCCAAGACGTGGCATTGAAAAAGAACGGCGGAACCAGGAAAAAAAGAAGCGGAACCAGGAACCCGGAAAAGTAGAAACGGCTGGACCTGCAATACGACACGAAGAAGAGTTTTTGGGGCGGCTCTGCCGAACCGTTGTTATGGGCCAAGAACCGACCCCAGGGCAGCGGTTTCTCTTTCCGGGTTCCTTGTTTCCCGGCGCGCCGGGATTCGTTGTTGTCCGGGTTCCGCCGTTTCTTTCCCGGTGCCCCGCTGCCCCGCCTGCAAGGTCCGATAATATATCTTATGTGACGTTTGGCATGGGATAACGGGCGTTTGGGGCCATTTCGCTCGATTATCTTGTGCGGCCTGGGTGCTCCGATGCTGCCATTTCTGCTTTTCCGGGTTCCCGGTTCCGCCGTTTCCTCTTCTTCTTACCGGCTACCACCCACCGGCTACTGGCTACTGCCGCGAAACGACCGCGGGCGGGCAGTCCTGTTCGAAGGACGGCTCGCCCGCTGAGGTTGCGTACCTGCTGTCGCGGCGGCGGTTGTGTGGTCGTTCAGCGGCTGCCGGACTACCGGCCGGCCCGGAACGCGGCACCCACGTCTATCGAGGTGCCAAGGGTAAGTTGGTTCGTGTTGATGTTCGGGTAATACAGGTTGAGCTTGCCGCTGGTGATGTCCAGGACGTAAACGAAGTCCGTGTCGGCGTCGTACTGGCCGCTGGCCATGATGTAGTCGCCGGCGCTGCCGACGCCGCTGGCGTAGGCGGGCTGCTCTGTGTAGAGCCAACCGGCTACCAGGAGGCTGCTGAGGATTGCCGCTGTCATAAGGAGCATGACGATGGTTATGTTCTGTGTTTTCTGCATGGTGGCGTATCTCCGTGTCGGAAAGGTTATTTTTTGCCGAAGTCGGTCGTCAGGATGCGGCCGGTGTACGGAACGAGGATCTTCCTGGTCCGATCGAAACGCCAGGCGCCGAGCTTTCGAGTCTTGAGGTCCAGCAGCCAGACCGCCTCGAAGCTGGATTCGACGCGCCCGGTGACCATGATGTAGTTGTTGGCGCCTCGCTCGGTCTGGGCCTGGGCCTTGGTGGCGTTGAAGTTGACCAACACCGCCACCAGGAGGATGTTGATACACACCAGTGCGACAATGAGTGCTTTTTTCATTTCCGTTCTCCCGTGCCAGCCTTTTCGGCCGGGCCCTTTTATCCTGTTATCCTACGGCACGCCTCGCGGCATGCACCTATGCTGCTGACACCCGAATACGCGATCTCTTTGGGGGCCTAGTCGCCCTTCGCCCGTTCGGGTTTCCTAAAGGCCACGACGCAGACGCCCGCAATCGCCACGGCCGAGCAGGCCATGGCCAGCCAGGGCATGGAGCCCGCAATGGCAGGTGCGTCGGTCTTCGCCAAGGCACAACTCACGGGTCCGGCGAGCAGACTCGCAAGGCCCGCGAGAACCGAAACCGGGAACGTCTTCATTCTCGTCATGACATGAAATTATACTCGTCGCCAAACGGAAAGCAATCATCATTAGTGGTAGTCAGTAGCCGGTAGCCCGTAGCCGGTTGGGAGGCAAGCCCGTTCGCGGCTTTGCCGGTTTTTCCCGACTACCCGGCTACCGGCGACTGGCTACTGGCTACAAAAACGTGGTGACATCCCTGGCAAGTTCGGCGAATTTTCTGGCGGGCATCGCCAGGGTCTGCCACTTGTTGCTTCGGGGCCTGGAGAAGGCGACGTAGTCGGCCAGTCGTACGGCGAGGAAGGCATAATGCCTCTGCTTGTAGAAATGCACGTCGTCGAACGGCGAGTGCTGCGGCGGGCCCTGTAGCCAATACGCGAACGTGAGCACCGCCTGGAAGGCCGGTCCGAAGACCTTCTCCCACTCGGCCAAGGATTCGACGTCGTCGCGAGTGACCCAGTTCTCCCATGCCCGGACGGCTTTGCGGGCATGGCCCGGCGTGGTATCGGGGAACTTGCGGCCCTTGACGTCGACCAACAGGTTCGCGCCGGACTGGCTGTATGCCAGGAAGTCGAAGCTCTTGAGGGCCGCGCCGGAGAAGATGGCCTTTTTCGCCTCGTCGACGGCGACGTAAGGCAGTTGCCTGCCCCTCAGGTAGTCCTCGAAAGCCGCCTCGTAATGTATGTTGCGGTGGGCCATCGCACCCCCTGCCGACACATATGTGGTTATAGGGATAGGTCGATTACGGCATATATTCAGCCCCGGTGGGGGCCTTCAGCAGTTCAGTCAGGGTCGTGTCGCGCTGGTCGCCGCTGGCGAGGTCTTTTACTGTTACCATCACGCCGTCGGCGCGGACGATTGCCGCGTGGCTTGCCCCGCGGCGATTGGCGGCCTTGAGCTGCTTGCCGAGTGCCTGCGGGCGGTAATTGAAGTCCGCCGAAAGACCCGCGCGGCGCAGGGCCCCCACCACTTCCAAGACCATAGGCCGAGCCGCTTCGTCGCCCTCGATCACAAAGTAATCGATCTGCTGGCTCATCGCGGGCAGTTTGCCCTTCTCGGCCAGGAGGATGCCGAGAACCACGTCGCCCATTCCGAAGCCGGTAGCGCCGACCTTTGGCCCGCCAAGCACCTCGAGCAGGTTGTCATACCGCCCTCCCCCCGCCACAGCCCGCAGCGACTGCGAGCGGTCGAACACCTCGTAGACCACGCCCGTGTAGTATGCAAGCCCGCGGACGACGCGAAGGTCCAGCGTGCAGTAGTCGCCCGCGCCCATCGCCGAAAGCGCGGCGAAAAGCTCGGCCAGATCATCCAGATGTGCCCGCACATCGTCGCGCTCCTGGAAATGCTCGCGAAGCTCATCCACGCTGCCGGCCTGCTGGAACCGCCCCACCGCCGCGATCTGCCCATCGTTTAGCCCGGCCTCGCGGGCGAGCTTGGCGAAGTCCTCTTCCGAGAGCTTGGGGCGTTTGTCCAGCACTGCCACGGCCGCGTCGGTAAGTTCTTCCGGCACGTCGGCGGCCCGCAGAGCCGCGATGGTCAGCGGCCTGCTGCCGATCCGCACGCAGACGTCGTCGGCCGAGAGGCCAAGCTCACGCAAAAGGTCCACCGCCACGTAGATGCACTCGGCGTCGGCTAGGATGCTGTCGGTGCCGATCACGTCCACGTTCCACTGGAAGAACTCGCGGAGCCGGCCCTTCTGGGGGTTCTCGGCCCGGCACAGCCGCGGCATGCTGAACCACTTGATGGGCCTTGGCAGCGAGTTGATCTTCGCGTTGACCATGCGAGCCAGTGACGGCGTGATTTCCGGCCTGATCGCCAGTTGCCGCCCGCCGCGGTCGACGAAGTTGAAAAGCTGCCCGGCTATCTCCTGCCCGCTCTTGACGGTGAACAGGTCGAGGTACTCGAAGATCGGCGAGTCGTACTCCTCGAAGCCGTTGCGCAGCGAGACCCGCCGCCATGCGTCGACGATCCAGTTGCGGATCCGCATGTTGTCCGGGTAGAAGTCTCGCGTGCCCTTTACGCCCTGGAATTCCATTATTATCTCTTCTTCTTCGGCTTTCGGGCGGCGGCGCTTTTGGCCTCGTTGGCCTTCTTGGTCTTCTTGGTAGAAGACTTGGCTTCGGCCTTCTTGCACGCCTTGGCCCATGCTTTGTCGTATTTAACGGCGCCAAGTTTCTTCCGGGCGTACGCGGCTATCTGCTCGGCTGAGGTGAACAACTCGTCGTACTCGTAGTCGCCGTTCGTGGCATCGCAGCCATCAGTGTCGTACTGGCGGCAGATCACCGGCCGATCGGCGTAGTCCGCGCATCGCCCATCGTCGACGAGGTGCCGGCACTTGTTGTCGATCGAGATGAACCAGTTGCCCTCGTCAACGTGTATGCCGATCCCTTCGTGCAGCAGGAACCATCGCAGGTTCTCGAACTCCTCGAACGAATCCGGCGTGTCGATCTGGAAGCAGAAATACCGGCAGCACTTCGCCTGGCACTGCCGGCACAACGGGTCTACATCTTCACTCATCAAGCTTACTTTCTATCGAGGGCGCCGCCCGCAGCCCCGGCCCGGTGCCGGCTTTGCGGACAAGCCGTGGATTATAGGAAACGATCCGACGAAAGCCAACCCCCCACCGACAGCCCCGACCCCATGAGACTGCAATCCTAAACCTTCCCAGCCTGCTCGCCATTGCAGCAGTTCTGGACGGAGCCTGGAAGTTTGCATCCCGTCGGCGGCATGCCTACACTCAGGCAAACGCCGCTGGCCTGGCCGTGGTTCGGCTCGGCAGGTCCAGCCGGTGGCAAAGGGATATAGAGGATATCCAGGGAAAGACCCCACCATGGAGCGACACAACAGATTCTTCGTCGAGGGCCTCGCCGCCGATGTCGTCACCTTGTCCGTCGGCGAGTCGCACCACGCGATGCATGTGCTTCGGCTGGGCGTGGGCGATGCCGCGGAACTGTTCGACGGGCGGGGCAGCCTGGCCGATGGCACTATCGTCGAGGCGCGGCACGGAAAGGTGTCCGTTGGAATCCTTGGCCGACGTCAGGTGGCCACCCGCCCGCGCCCCGTCATCCACCTTGCGTTCGCCGTCCCAAAGGGCAAACGCATGGACTGGCTGTTGGAAAAAGCCACGGAACTGGCCGTAGGGTCGCTGACGCCGGTGAGCTTCGAGCACTCGGTGGTCGAACCCGGCGAACTGGCCGGGGCCAAACGCGAGCGATGGCTTGGGCATTGTGTGGCGGCGGCGAAGCAGTCCGGGCTGGCTTGGCTGCCTGAACTACATGAACCACAGCCACTTAACGATTTCCTGGCTCGGTTCGCCCAGGCCGGTCAGGTTGGGCTGGCTGGTTCGGCCGGCCCCAACGCCGACAGCGTGAAAAGCGCCCTTGTCTCGGCCCCCCCAGACCCCGCCGGCGGTATATGCCTGCTCGTAGGACCCGAAGGCGGCCTGACGGATGCCGAATACGCCGCCGCCCGCGACGCGGGCTTTGTCCTGGTTCGCCTGGGCACGACCATACTAAGGACTGAAACCGCCTGCATCGCGATAATCGCCGCAGTAACGGCAATTACAGAAAGATCTTAGGGTGTGCGTCCGCCTCTGGGTCGTGGGTCGCAAACCGTAGCATGGGCGTCTCGCCCATGATCTTTGCCGTACATTGCACGGGCAAGATGCCCGGCTACGTGTAGACGGCCCATTCGTCTTTTGGCTTTTTCCCGTCGTTATCGGAGGCGGCTTGGGCTTGTTTGGCGGCCTGGTCTTCAGTGTCGAAGCCGAAAGTTTCGCGGAGAATGTAGAGTGGCCGGGCCTTGGCTTCTTCGAAGATGCGGCCGACGTATTCGCCCAGTATGCCCATCAGGAGGAACTGCACTCCGAACATCGCCACGAACAGCATCGCGAAGCTCACCGCCGCGGCGGGCGCCAGGCCGAAGGGCCACAGCAGCACCGCGAGTACCGCATAGATTGCGAAGATGCCCAGCAGGGCCGCGCCGACAACTCCGGCCAGGCGAAGCGGCAGCAGCGAGTAGTTGAAAACCCCCGCCATTAAGAGCATCACCCGTTGCCGCAGGGTGTAGCCTGGCGAGCCGGCGGCTCGTCGCTCGGCCCTGTACGGCACGGCCGCCCTTCGGAAACCCACCCAGTGAACCAGTCCTCGGAGGAACCGGGCGTGCTCACGGTGGTTGCGCAGCACCTGCACGACCTTGCGGTCCAGCAGGCGAAAGTCCGCCTGGTTCGTGAGATCCGCGCCGGTAGCCAGGCGGATCAAGCGGTAGGTGACGTGGCCGACCCACCGGCTCAAGCGGCCAAGGCCCTCAGTTTCCTTGCGTACGGTGTAGACTACCTCGAAGCCCTCGCGCCACCGGGCGACCAGTTCGGGAATCAACTCCGGCGGATGCTGACAGTCGCTGTCCAGACTGATTACCGCTTTGCCTTTGGCGAAGTCGTACCCTGCCGTTATGGCCACCTGCTGGCCGAAATTGCGGGAAAACTCCACGCACTTGACACGAGGGTCCATCTCGCGCAGGTGCCGGATTACCGTGGCTGTGTCATCGGTCGAGCCGTCGTTGACGAAAATGATCTCGTACGCCTCGCCCAGTTGGTCGGCCACGACCTTGAGCCGGCCGTAAAAGTGCTCCAGGCCTTCCTGCTCGTTGAAGGCCGGGACAACGAAACTGACCGTAATGTCTGGGGGCGTCTTGCTATCCATGAACTTACAATTGTACCGCAATTGTGGGAAATGAAAAGCAGATTCGACCGCCTTTCGTCTGCCACTGCCGGCCGGACTGGTCCTGTCCGTGACCAAAGCAGTCTTGCCTTGGAGCGATACTGCCTGGTACATGCCACATCTGCCGCAGTTCCGGGCAACTCATGCGTTCGTCACCTCGATGGCGTCTGGAACATCCAACCGCAGTTTACCGCCGGTGCAGTGTACGCGGATCGTGCCGCGGGGCGTGGGGAACGCTGCCTCGTAGTCGAAAGGCGTGACGTGCGGGGCCAGGGCCACCTTGCGGCAGCCGGGCTCAAGGATGGTGAGCCCCATGAGGTCGCTGATGAGAAACGACGCCGGACAGGCCGACCATGCGTGGGAGTGCGTGCGCTGGAACCCGACAAACTCCCCGGACCGCCAGCTTCCGTTGCACGACCACTCTTCGTACGTGGATGTCGCGCCGTGAGCGACCATTCGCCGCCCCCAGCGATCCCGCACCATGGACAGGGCCAGGTCGAACCGCCCGGCGCGGTCAAGGGCCCCAAGCACGACGGGCATGAAGAACGGCTGCGCCTCGACCACGCCGGAGATTGTCGGGTTTTCGACGAACCGGTCGATGATTCGCTCGGCCGTTCCCTGGTCGCACAAGCCCCACCGGATCGCCGCGAAGTTGGCGTGCTCGCTGACCACGTCGGACCACTGATCGTTGATGCGGGCGTCGGCGAAGCAGCCGCGGCTGGGATCATAGAGCCGCTCCTGAAAGGCCGCCTTGAGGCGTGCCATAACGGAGCCGGCCAGGTCCCGAATGTAGGCGTCGTTCTTCAGGCAGGCCATGCTGTACAGGGCCTCCAGGGCGCCGTAAAAGATGGCGTTGAAGGCGGCGCACTCGCCGCGCCGGTCGAGCGGGGCCCAGTCGATGAGGACCCAGTACGGCATGTTTTCCACCAACCCGCGGGTGTTGACGTGGGGCAGGATGGCGTTGGTGATGAACTGGGCCGTGGGATAGTACCGGTTGATCCAGTACTCGTCGCCCGTGTAAAGGTAGTGCTGCCATAAGGCGATGATCCACCACAGCGAGTAGTCCGGAATGGCGCTGGCCCACTTGTGGTAGACGCCGTTGCTAACGTTGGCCAGAAGCCCCGTCGGGAGTTGGTTGCCCGCCGACTCCCGCAGGAACTTATCCGGCAGGGCCATGTCGCCGAAACAGGCGTAGATTGCCGGCAGCGTCACCGCCGCCACGTCGCCCAGCCACTGGGCCTGCTCGCGGTACGGGGTGTCCATCAGGCACTCGTTCGAGCACAGCCGGACCGTGTCACGGGAAATGCGGAACACGGCGTTGAGCGTTTCATCGGTGGACCGGAACCCGCCGCGATCTTCGTACGGGTAGACGGTCTCGACCGCGCGTAGCGTGTGGATCGTCAGCGGCGTGTCGCACGAGCGGAAGCGCACCTTCACGTAGCGGAACGCCCGCCATGAGAAGCTTCGGAAGCTCTGCCGGCCCGCCCTGGCGGTGTAGCGGTCGGCGAAGGGGCATTCCAGGGCGATATTGACGAAGCCGTCCACAAGGCGCTCGGCATAGGCGAACTCCATCACGGCCCCGGCCGGGGCCTCGATGTCGATCTCCGTGAACCCGTTGAGGATCCGGCCGAAATCCAGCACCACGGCCGGCGAGTACTTTGCGGCGCAGTAGGTTGCCCCGACGTGATCCGTGCTGCCCTGCACGACGGCGACCCCTTCTCCCGTGCAGATGGCCTGCGGGTTCTCGACGCGGGTGTGCAGGAGCGGCCCCCCCACCACGGACAGGCCGATGGCCAGGTTCTCGGGATAGACACGGCAGTTCAGGTCCGTGCTCTCCTCGACCCGGTTGATATTGGCCGGACGCACGGGCGTTTCGGTCATGTGCGGGATGTCGCGAGGCACGAGCCGCGAGAAGGGGCATCGCCCGTACGCGGGGGGCGTGTCCAGCACGGTGGCGGGCGCCCAGCGGGCGTCGTCGAAGCCGGCCCGGTCCCAGCCGGTCGGGACCAGGCGCGCGTCAAAGAACTCCTGGAACGGCGTCATGCGGTTTCCGGACAGGCAGAACGTGTTGCGCTGCCAGGCATCGGCCGCCGCGACGCGCCACGATTCGTCCGTGGCTGACAGCGTCCGCTCTTCGCCGTCGACGATTTCAGCCAGCAGGCCGCCGCGAGTGTCCAGCAGCGTGCCGAGGTGGCAGCAGATGATCGCGATGCAGTTCGCGCCCGCTTGCAGATACCGGCTAACCGGGTATTCGTCGTAGTAGTGATGGAACGGCTTGGACTGCGGCGCGCCCCGGCCGACGCGCTTGCCGTTTATGAACAGCAGATACCGCGTGTCAGCGGTGATGAAGATTCTCGCGTCCGCCGGAACCTGGTCCAGGTGAACGTCACGCCGGAAGTGGTAGTAGGCGTTCTTCTCCAGGCCGTCGCCGGCTGCCCAGACCCAGTGGGCGTTCCAGGGCCGCGACGGGTTGAACTCGGCAAGCAGGTGGGAGGAGTCGGTCATGGCGAACATGACAAAACCTTTCGTTTTCAGTGACTGATACGTAATCTGATCTTGTTGTGTGACCTGTTCCGACACATTCTGATAGAGTCTGAAACCCCCGCCACAGGCCGAAAGTCACGCGCTGCGGTCAGTATACCCCTGGCCTCTGCAGCGTCAAGTGCCGAGATTGACGCGGAAAGGGCCGTTGGTTTTTCGTTGACCGCAAGCCGCGGACAACGAGAATGCAACGGTTTACTGTCCGCATAATTACTTACTTTTCGGAGCATGCAATGAAGGAGTCCTGCAATCTCACGCAAGGTTGGTCTAATCCCGGCCGGGAATTCCGCAGCGCGCCGTTCTGGTCGTGGAACTCCAAGCTCGACGCGGATCGTCTGTGCCGGGCGATAGATTCGATGCACTCTGCCGGCATGGGCGGCTTCTTCATGCACAGCCGCTACGGGCTGAAGACGCCTTACCTGTCCGAGGAGTGGTTCGAGTGCGTCACGGCCTGCGTCGAGCGTGCCCGCAGCCTGGGGATGAAGGCGTACCTTTACGACGAGGACCGCTGGCCAAGCGGTGCCGCCGGGGGGATCGTAACGCGGAAGAATCCCGAGTATGGGATGGTCTTCCTGCGGTGCTCGACCTCGGCCCAGCCGGCCCAGAACGCCGAGCGGCTCTCGACGTTCGACGTGGCGATGGACGGATCCGGGCGGATGCGCTCGTACCGCGAGGCCGACACCTCTGCCGCTGTCGCGCCCGGCGGCGTGCGGGTCTCGTTCGACGTGGTGCCAACCCCGACCTCGGGCTGGTATAATGACGGGCAATACCTCGACACGATGAACCCGGACGCGGTGGCTGAGTTCATCCACGTCACGCACCAGGCCTACGCCGACCGCTACGGCGAGGACTTCGGCGACCTTATCCCAGCCATCTTCACCGACGAGCCGAACTACGGTTCGACCGGCACGGACCCAGCCACCGGCGACCACAAGATGGTGTGGACCGGCCAGATGCCGCGCGAGTTCGTCAAGCGCCGCGGCTACGACCTCCGCAAATGCCTGCCGGAGCTGGTCTTCCCGTCCATCGACAGCGAATTCTCGAAGGTCCGCCATGACTACTTCCTCACCGCCACGGAACTGTTCGTCGAGGCCTTCAGCCTTCAGATCGGACGATGGTGCGGCAAGCACAAGATCGCCCTTACCGGACACATGCTGTGCGAGGAAACGCTCAAGAGGCAGATCAACAGTGTCGGCTCCTGCATGCCCCACTACGAGCACATGCAATGGCCGGGAATCGACATCCTCACCGACCAGGACGATGAGCTTATCACCGCCAAGCAGTGTGCGTCCGTCGCCGACCAACTGGGCCGGCAGCGCGTCCTGAGCGAGCTTTACGGCGTCACCGGCTGGGATTGGCCCCTGGAGGGCCATAAGTTCGTCGGCGACTGGCAGTACGCCACGGGCGTGAACTTCCGCTGCCCGCACCTGACGCACTTCAGCCTGGCGGGCGGGGCCAAGCGGGATTACCCCGCCAGCATCTTCTCGCACAGCCCGTGGTGGCCTTACTACAGCGTCGTCGAAGACTACTTCGCCCGACTGAGCCTTGCCCTTACGCAGGGCAAGCCCGTGCGCGACGTGCTGGTCATCCACAACGTCGAGAGCGGCTGGGGCGCCTGCTTCCGGGCCGGCACGCAAAACCTGCTGACCGAGCTGGACGACGGCCTGGGAAAGCTCACGCGAACCCTCAGCAACCAGCACTACGATTGGGACTTCGCCGATGAGTCCCTCCTGGCCTCGCACGGGCAGGTCAACACAAAAGGCATCAAGGTCGGCCGGCTTACGTACAAGCTCGCGGTCGTTCCGCCGTCGGTGACACTTCGCAAGACCACCGTCGCCCTGCTGGCGGAGTTGCTGGCCAAGGGCGGCTCGGTCCTGTTCGTCGGACGCCGACCCAACCTCGTCGACTCCGAGCGGGGCAAGGAGATAGACAATCTCGTCGCGGCCGCGATGTGCTGCGACAACGCCGACGCCGCCACCGCCGCCGTCGAATCCGTGCTGGCTCGCCGCGTGTCGATCACCGAGGACGGGCGACAGCAGACGTGCGTCTGGTCCATGCTGCGAAAACTCGACCACGGGCAACTACTGTTCGTCCAGTCGCACGACCGCGCGGCCGAGCATCGCCTCCAACTGGACGTCGCCGGCCACGAGCCGGTCGTCCTGTGGGATGCGCGAACCGGCGAGCGGACTCGCGTGGAAGCTTCCGTGGCCGGCAAGGGCGGCGACGCCCGCGTCAGCTTCGATCTCGACCTGCCCGCCACCGGCTCGGCGCTGCTGAGCCTGGGCATGGACGTTCCAGAGGCTGCCGAGCCCCGGCCCGCCCCGGCCGTCACCGCCGAGACAGCCCTTGCCGGGCCGTTCGATATCCAGCGAACCGAGCCTAACACCATGCCGCTGGACTACTGCCGCTACAGCTTCGGCAACGAGCCGTTCTCGGACGAAATGCCGGTGCTCAAGGCCGATGCGGAAATCCGCGCCCGCTTTGGCCTGGGTTCCCGCCTCGGCGGCGGCCACCAGCCCTGGTACCTCTACGCCGCCGGCACCGTAGACACCGCCCCCCGCGGCCGGTGCCGACTGAAATTCGCCTTCCACGTGACGGACCTGCCCGCACAGTGCAAACTCGCGATGGAACGCCCGGAAGATTTTGCGGTCACCGTCAACGGCCGACCGGCCGGGAAGCCCGACGGCTTCTGGGTCGATGAGGACATCCGCACGGTCGATATCACCGGCCTGCTTGTCGCGGGCGACAACGAGGTGCTGCTGAGCATGGACTACCGCCCGGACATGGAACTCGAGGACCTCTACCTCGTCGGCGAGTTCGGCGTCAGGCTGCATCAGGGCGACGTGCCCGCGCCGGGCGCCATGACCATCGTAGCCCCGCCGGGGCAACTGGCTTTGGGCTCATGGGTCGGCCAGGGGCTAACCTTCTACGGCGGCGGGATCCGCTACTGCATAACCGTCCGCAAGTCGCCGGGCGGTCGCGTCCGGCTGCGCCTGCCGGGCGTTCAGGCCACAGCCGTGGTCGTCCGCGCCGGCGACAAGACGCTCGTGCTGCCCTGGGCGCCGATGGAGGTCGAGCTGACCGACGCGCTGGCAGACGGCGAGAACGCGGTGACGATCGAGGTCATCGGCGGACGCAAGAACATCCTTGGCCCGATGCACGTGCCGTGGACGAAGTGGACCGGCCCGTGCGAGTTCGACCCGAACAACAAGGACTGGACGCGCCACTACCAGATCGTGGAGCACGGCCTGACCGAAGCGGTTGTGGTGGAAGAAATACGTTGACGATTCGCGCTGACGGAATCGGCAGGCCCGGAGGACCGACAGTCCAGGCGCGCCGGGAGCCGGGGGC
>CAZSBS010000090.1:0-6348 GCA_964605095.1 uncultured Planctomycetaceae bacterium
ACGAGGTCGCTGATGAGATACTGGTTGCATATTTTCGCCAGTGTTTCCAGGTCGCCCAGCACGGCCAGGGCGAGCTTGGCGGCCTCGCGGGGCACGTCGATTGCCGCCGCGGTGGCGATCTCCATCGCCTGATCCTTTTCCGGGCCGTCCGGCAGACGCGATGCCTCCTGGTAGGTGGTGAACGCCGCGATGTCGTCGGTGACGAGTTGCTGGAACATTTTCCTGGCCCGGCCGAAACGCGACAGCAGATGCTGGTGCTCGTTGGCATACTCGGCGAACTTCTTCTTGCCGATGGAGAAATTAAGCGCCATTTCGCCCAGCGCCACCGCCAGCGCGCCGACGACTCCGGCGACACTGCCGCCGCCCGGCGTCGGAGTCTTACCGGCCGTGGCAGCCACGAACTGCCGAACCGTCATCGAGAGAAGGTCGGTTTGCTTTTCGTTGTCTGTCATTGTGCTTCCTTTGTCTTCTCCACCAACTTCGGATCCGGCGTTGTCACCACGGTAAAGTATCCGCCGGAGAGGTATTTCTTTCCCACGGCCGCCACGTCGGCGGGGGTTATTTTGGCGTAGATTCCTTCGAGCTTGTTGCGGAAGTCGTAGCCGAATCCGAACAGCTCGTCGGTGGCCGCGGTCATCGCGAGCGAGCTCATCGACTGGTTGCCGAGCACGTCGGCGGTGAGGATGGTGTTGACGGCCCGCTTGATCTCCGCCTCGGTCGGCGTGTAGTTGGATGCCTTTCGCAGGTTTTTGTCGATGATGCGGAGGATTTCCGGCGCCTTGTCCGGCGCGCCGGCGGCGTAGGTGATGAACGCGCCCGGCGCCAGCGCGGGCCAGTTGTAGGCGTGGACCACGTACACCAACTGCTTGCCGCGAAGCTCCGTGTGGAGCCAGCCGCTGGGCATGCGGTAGCCGCTGATGATCGTGTCCAGCACGTTCAGCGGGAAGCGGTCGGGGTTGTCGATCGTCATTCCCGGAACGGCAACGACCACGGCGGCGATATTCTTCTCGGTCTTCAAGACGACACGCTTGCCGTCGGCGGGGACCTTTGGCGCCGGCGGGATCTTGCTATCGACCGTCCCGTCGGGCAGGTTGGCGAAGAGTGTTTTCACTCTCTCGGCCGCGGCGTCGGCGTCGAACTTCCCGAAGATTGCCAGCACGCTGTCGCCGCCGCGAACGTACTTGCGGTGGTGCTCACGGAGCTGTTCGACGGTCGCCTTGGCGACCACGTCCTTGTTGCCGTCGGTCAGCATCGCCAGTGGCGAGCCCTTGAAGAACTCCCCGCGGAACTTCGCCATGAGCTGCGGGGCCCAGTCCTCGTCAATGCGGTCAATGGCCGCGAGCTGCCGCGGGCGAAGGATGTCGAGCTCCTTTTGCGGGAAGGCGGGATGTTGGACCACGTCGGCCAGGATCGACAGCGCCTTGTCGAAGCTGCCCGACAGCACCGACGCCTGCCAGTATGTCGAGTTGTTGCCGCACGAGCCGGAGATGCTCCCGCCGGCGTTGGCGAAGAAGTCGGCGATCTGCTCGGACGTCTGGTCGCCGGCGCCCTTGACGGCGAGCGACGCCATCATTTCGCCCAGCCCGTTGGTCGTGGCGTCCTCGACCATCAGCCCACCCTTGGCGACGAAAGCCATGGAGACCAAGTCCACCGCGTCGGTGCTGGTAAGGACCGCTCGCAGGCCGTTTGGCAGCTTGAGCGTGACGGTCTTGGAGGCAGCCGACGCGGCGGCGGAGGCGCCGATCGCGGGCAAGGTGCTTGCGGGAACCATCCGCGTGACGACCATGCGGTCGGGCGTGAGGTACTTTTTCGCCGCTGCCTGGACCTGCTCGGCCGAGACCGCGTCGATTCGCTTGGTGTAGCTCCGCGAGAAGCTCGCGTCGCCCGTGGAAAGGTAGTCCGAGCCGAGTTGCCGGCTGACGGACTCGACGGACTGCTGCTGGTACACGAAGCCGGCGATGATCTGTCGCTTGGCGCGCTCGAGCTCGGCGGCGTCCACGCCCTTCTCGGCGACCAGGGCCAGTTCGGCCAGGACGGCCTGCTCGGCCGCGTCGGCCTTGTCGGGCGAGCAGCGGAACGAGACGTTGAACATGCCCTTGCCCCAGTCCGGCGTGAAGGAGCTGCTGGATATGCTCGTCACCAGCCGCTGCTGGCGGAGGAGCTTCGCCACGAGCCGGCTGTTCTGGCCGGAAGAGAGGACGCCGTCCAGCACGTCGAGCGAGCAGAGATCGTCGCCCAGCAGCGCAACGGTCCGGAAGCTCATCTCCTGCATGGTTTCCTTGAGTTCCGGATGGCCCATTGCGGTTCGGATGACACCCGGGAGCGGCTCGACGGCCGGCAGGTTGTGCCGGGGCTCGCGCCCGGCGTTGAAGCCGGCAAACGCCTTTCGAACGCGGTCCAGGGCGGCCTCGACTTCCACGTCGCCTGCCACCACGAAGACCATGTTCTGCGGCACATACGTAAGGTCGTGGTACTTGATTACGTCCTCGTACGTCAGGGCCGCCAGCGGGCCTGCATAGCCGATGATCGGCACCGCCGCCGGGTGGCCGCGGAATACGTCCGCGGCGTGGGCGTACCACATCTGGCGGTCGGGGTCGTCCTTGCCGAGTTCCAACTCGCGCTGCACGACGCCGTGCTCGCGCTGGAAGTCCGGCCTGGTTATGTTGGGCCGGGCCATCCACGTGGCGATCAGGTCGATGCACTCCATCGCCTTGGAGCTGGAGGCGGAGATGTAGTACTGCGTGATGTCCATCGACGTGGAGGCGTTGGACTGCCCGCCGATGTCTGAAGTGATCTCCCTGCTGGCGGCCATGCCGGCCTGGGCCTCGGGGGCCGCCTCCTCATCCTCGCTCTTGGCCGTGAGGTGCTCGCAGAGGTGGCTGATTCCGCAGCCCAGCCAGGACCCTTCGTAAATCCCGCCGGTATGCACGAACGACCGCACGCAGACGACCGGGGCCGTGTGCATGGGCTTGATGATGACGGTCAGCCCGTTGTCGAGCTTAACGACGACCGCGTCGCCGGCCTGCGTCCGGCTGGTCGCCCGCGGGATTGCCTGGGCGGAGGCGTTTGCGTCGGCCGTCACGGGCGCCGGCGGCGGCACACACGCCTGAGCGGCCAGGACAATCAGCATCGTTGCGGCGATCCCGGCCAGTCGTGATCGAGGTCTCATGGCGGTTCTCCAGTGGCAATGAACAACATTGGCGCCTTCAAGAATCATACTACGCACGGGGGGCCCGCGAGGTTGGGCGCGTTCAGCGTGAATCCTTGTCGGCCGGGGCGTCTTCGCCTACCGGGCCGTCCTCGACTTCCTTCAGGTACGCCAGCGCCCGGTCCAACTCGCTTCGCAGGTGCCGCACCCGCAGCAGGCTCCTTACCCGCGTGACGAGTTCCAGGCGGTTGACGGGCTTTGTGATGAAGTCGTCCGTGCCGCTTTCGACCCCACGCTGGATGTCCCCAAGCTCGTTCAGCGCCGTGACCATAATCACCGGGGTGTCACGGGTCTGCGGGTCGGCCTTGATCTTGCGGCACACCTCGTAGCCGCTCATGCGGGGCATCATTATGTCCAGCAGGATCAGGTCCGGGCAATCCCGCTCGATCTTCTCCAGGGCCTCGATGCCGTCGACGGCCGTGGTGACGCGGCATTTCAGGCTGTCGAGATATGCCACCAGCAACTCAAGGTTCTGAGCGTTGTCGTCGACGACAAGCACCTTGCTCTCCGAGCATTTGGCCTCGGTCTGGCCCGCCGTGTCCGGGCGGTCCGTCGGTGTTTCGGGCATCGTGCGTTTCTCCTGCTATCCATGCGGCGCCGGTGGCGCGACCGTCATAAAGGTATCCCCTCCGGCTGGGAATGGCAAGAGGCGACCAAGACCACCCACGGAGACAACCCTGCTCGCTGAAGCGAACAGGCCTCGGAGCCCGAAACACGTGCTTTCACCAGGTTTCTGTTCCTGGTTCCGGGTTCCGCCGTTTCTCACCGCTACTCCCATTCGATGGTAGCCGGCGGTTTGCTTGAGATGTCGTAGACCACGCGGTTGACGCCGCGGACCTCGTTGATGATTCGGTTGGAGATCGTCGCCAGCACGTCGTAGGGTATTCTGGACCAGTCGGCCGTCATGAAGTCGGCGGTGTCCACGGAGCGGACGGCGACCACGTCCTCATACGTTCGGCCGTCGCCCATCACGCCGACGGACTGCACTGGCAGCAGGACGGCGAATGTCTGGGCGCACTTGCGGTAGAGGTTGTTGGTGTGGATTTCCTCCAGCAGGATGTTGTCGGCCTTGCGGAGGACTTCGAGGCGCTGGCGGGTGACCTCGCCGAGGCATCTCACGGCCAGGCCGGGGCCGGGGAAGGGGTGGCGCCATACCAGCGTGGGCGGCAGGCCGAGCAGCTCGCCGGCGCGGCGGACCTCGTCCTTGAACAGGTCGCGAAGCGGCTCGATAAGCTCGAAGCCCAGCTCCGCCGGCAGGCCTCCGACATTGTGGTGCAGCTTGATGTTCGCGGCCTGGCCGGCAAGCGAATGCCCGGACTCGATCACGTCCGGGTACAGCGTGCCTTGGGCAAGGTAGCGGGCGTTGGGGATGCTCTTGGCGGCTTGCTTGAACATGTCGATGAACGCATGGCCGATGATGCGGCGCTTCTCCTGCGGGTCGGTCACGCCGGCCAGGAGAGTCAGAAACTCATTTTCGGCCTCGATGACCGTCAGGTGTATGTGGAAGTGGTCGGCGAAGGTTGTGCGGACCCGCTCGACCTCGTTCATCCGCAGCAGGCCGTTGTCGACGAGGATGCACGAAAGGCGCTCGCCGATGGCCTTGTGAAGCATGGCCGCGACGACCGAGGAGTCCACGCCGCCGGAAAGCCCGCAGATGACCCGCTCGTCGGGTCCGACGCGACGACGGACATCCGCGACGACCTGCTCGATGAACGAGCCCATCTTCCAGAGGCCCAGGCAGCCGCAAACGTCGTAAAGGAAGTTGACGAATATCTCGTTGCCGTGCGGCGTGTGCGTGACCTCCGGGTGGAACTGCACGCCGAAGAACGGGATCTTGCGGTGCCGCACGGCCGCGTAGGGGCATGTGGCGGTGGTCGCCAGCGGGATGAAGTCCGGCCCGAGGTCGTGGATCTGGTCCCCGTGGCTCATCCACACGCTCGTGACGGCGGGGATGTTCTTCAGGAGCGTGTCGGCTTCGAGGACGGTCAGCGACGCCCGGCCAAACTCGCGGGAGGCGGTGGGCTTGATGTCCGCGCCGAGCATCTGGCAGCAGAGCTGCATCCCGTAGCAGATTCCCAGGATCGGCACGCCGAGCTCGAAGATTTCCTTGCGGCATCGCGGCGCGCCGGCCTCGTACACGCTGGACGGCCCGCCGGTAAATATCAGGCCCTTGACGTTGAGGTCGCGGATTTCCGAGGCCGAGATGTCCGGCCGGGCCAGCACGCTGTAGACGCCGTTCTCGCGAACTCGGCGCGCGATAAGCTGTGCGTATTGGCTGCCGAAGTCCAGGATTACGATGGTTTCCGCTTGTCCGATTCGCTCGCTCATTGCGGTGGCCTCACAAGTCCATTCCGGGGTGAAGGGCACATGATACGCGGGGCGGGCGGGGATGGCAATATCGAAGGCTTGACATCGCGGAAGGCCCGATTGAAGGAGGTACGACGGGCCGAAGGCTCATGTCCGACTGTGGTTGACAGTTTGTTCACCCTGGCCACTGGCCTTTTGGCTTCGGCTCGTTACAATTCATACGGTGCGTTGCAGAAGGTGGCGGATGGGTTTGTGTCGCGCCGCCGGATGTTCGTCAGGCCGGGATGTGTTGTGTCTGACATGTCGCTGGTTCCGCCTGGCGGGTGAAGGGTCGGCCCGGTTGGCTGACCAAGGCCTTGAGATGGGGTATCAGTCATGGCCAATGGTATTCGTTTAGCGGAAGAGGACAAGTTCACGCCAATCGGCGAACAGATGGGCCGTTGGATGGACAAGGTCCTGGGCGCCAGCTTCAGGCATTTCGGCCCATGCGACGTGTGGAGGCCGGCGATCAACCTCTGCGAGTTCCCCGACCACTACTGCCTCGTGGCAGAGCTTGCCGGAATGCAAGCCGGCGAGATCGACCTGCGCATCGAGAACGGCTCGCTTTTCATCACGGGCGAGCGCCCCATGCCCAGCAACCCGGACGACAAGGGCAAGGGGGAAGTGCGGCTGCACCTCATGGAGATCGATCAGGGCCGGTTCCTGCGAGATGTAAAGCTGCCCGATGACGTGGACGTCGACGCCATCGAGGCGACATATAAAGGTGGATACCTGTGGGTGAGAATCCCCAGAAAGAGGCTCGTGTAGCATGGCCGAAGATAAACCGACCAGAC
>CAZSBS010000090.1:6448-16868 GCA_964605095.1 uncultured Planctomycetaceae bacterium
TGAGAATCCCCAGAAAGAGGCTCGTGTAGCATGGCCGAAGATAAACCGACCAGACTGGGCAAGCCAACCGTCGTCCACGACGACGAGCCGGAGATTCTCGTGCCCGCTCAGATGGGCGAGCAGAGAATAGCCGTGCCCGGGCATGTCCGCATCCCGCAGGTCGCGGCCGTGCTCATTGTGCGGAACATGGTGCTGTTTCCCGGCACGATCGTGCCGATATCCCTCGGCCGGGAAAAGTCCAAGAAGCTGCTGGATACGGTCCTGCCGGAGCAGAAGGTCATCGTCATTGTCTGCCAGAAGGAAGCGTCGGTCGACGACCCCGGCGTCAACGACATTTACACCGTCGGCACGGCCGCGGTCGTGCTCAAGCTTCTGCGCATGGAGGAAGGCAACCAGAGCGCGATCGTCAGCGGCGCCAAGCGCGTCAAGATAGATCGGTGGACTCAGACCGAGCCGTTTTTCATGGCCGAGGTGCATGAGCTGTCGGACGTGCTGACTCACACGACGGAGACCGACGCGCTGGTGATGAACGCCCGCAACGCCGCGATGCGGATCGTCCAGCTTTCACCGAACATTCCGGACGAGGCGGCGGTGGTGCTGAACAACCTCGAGTCGCCGGGCTCGCTTGCGGACTTCCTTGCCAGCAACATTCAGATGGAGCTTGCCCACAAGCAGCAGTTCCTCGAGGAGTTGGACATAAACAGCCGGCTGCGGCGCATTGGCGTCGAGCTTCAGCGACAGCTCGAGGTGCTGGAGCTTTCCAACAAGATCCAGGACCAGGTCAAGAGCAACATCGACAAGACCCAGCGCGAATACTTCCTCCAGGAGCAGCTCAAGGCGATCCAGAGGGAGCTTGGCCAGGCCGATGAGCGTGGCGAGGAGCTCGAGGAGCTTAACGCCAAGATCAAGGCGGGCGGCATGGCCCCGCCGGTTCAGGCCGAGGCCGAGCGGCAGCTAGAGCGGCTGGCGAAGATTCCCGTGGCGAGCCCGGAGTATCACGTCCTGCGCACCTACCTGGACTGGATGGTCGAGTTGCCGTGGAGCAAGATGACGGAAGACCGCCTGGACGTAAACATCGCCCGCGAGGTGCTCGACGCGGACCACTACGACCTGGAGAAGGTCAAGCAGCGGATACTGGAATACATCGCCGTTCGCAAGCTGGCGCCCGATACCCGCGGGCCTATCCTGTGCTTCGTGGGTCCGCCCGGCGTGGGCAAGACGAGTCTGGGCCAGTCCATAGCGCGCGCCACCGGGCGCAATTTCATCCGCATGAGCCTCGGCGGCATGCACGACGAGGCCGAGTTGCGGGGCCATCGCCGCACGTACATCGGCGCGATGCCCGGTCGGATCGTGCAGGAGATCCGCAAGGCCGGGACCAACAACCCGGTGTTCATGCTCGATGAGTTGGACAAGGTCGGCAGCGATTTCCGCGGCGACCCGACTTCGGCCCTGCTGGAGGTGCTGGACCCGGCCCAGAACTTCTCGTTCCAGGACCACTACCTCAACGTGCCGTTCGACCTGTCGCGCGTGATGTTCATCGCGACGGCCAACTACATGGGCACGGTCCCGCCGGCGCTGCGGGACCGGATGGAGGTGATCGAACTGCCGGGTTACACGCGGCGGGAGAAGCTCCGCATCGCGATGAAGTACCTCGTGCCCCGGCAGCGCAAGGAAAACGGGCTCAAGGACTCCCAGGTTGCCTGGCCCGAGGAGGCCGTCCAGCGGATCATCGACGACTACACCCGCGAGGCCGGCGTGCGGGAGTTGGAACGCCAGCTCGGCACGGTCTGCCGGCGCGTCGCGGCCATGATTGCCGGGGGCAAGGCCAGATCGCGGAAGATCAACTCGCGTTTCATCGCCGATGTGCTTGGCCCGGCCAAGTATGAGAGCGAACTGGCCCTGCGAACCAGCGTGCCCGGCGTCGTGACAGGCCTGGCGTACACCCCAAACGGCGGGGAGATTATTTTCATAGAGGCGGCCGCGTACCCGGGAAAGGGGCTACTGACGCTTACCGGGCAGATCGGCGACGTGATGCGAGAGTCGGCAATGGCGGCCATGAGCTACGTCAAGAGCGTTGCCGGCAAGCTCAAGATCGACTTGAAAAAGTTGGCCAAGCAGGACATCCACATTCACGTCCCGGCCGGGGGCGTGCCGAAGGACGGCCCGTCAGCAGGCGTGGCGATGGTAACCGCCCTGACGAGCCTGCTGACGCACAAGCCCGTCCGACACGACGTGGCCATGACCGGCGAGATAACCCTCCGCGGGCTGGTGTTGCCCATCGGCGGGGTCAAGGAGAAGGTCCTGGCCGCCCGGCGCGCGGGCATCAGCACGGTGATCCTGCCGGCGCGGAACCGCAAGGACCTCGTTGACATTCCCCAGGAGATAAGCAAGGAACTGAAATTCCATTTTGCCCGCACCATCAGCGATGTGCTGGACATAGCCATGGACGGCGAGGCTGTGAAGCGAACCGGCAAGGCGGGCAAGACCGGCAAGGGCCGCCGGACCAGCAAAAAAGCCAAAGCAAGCTCGTAGTCCCAAGGCGCAAAAAAAACCGAGTCGATCCGGCTGGACATGATCGACTCGGCCCTCGCTTATCTTTGGACGGACAGCCGCAGCCAATAAGGCCTCGTCAGCCGTCGCAGCCCTCTTCTTTAGGCCTCTACCCTCCGGTAAAGGCCCTCCACTGTTCTCTTGCTACAATGCATGTGCCAAGTGCATAGTGAGCAATCGGAATAACGGCGGGGAATCCATCTAAACCGCTATTCTGTAAAGTTATAGGTTTTATTGGCGCCAAAACGTCGGGTTCTTGTTGCCGGGCGTCGGCGCAGCGGCAGGCAAACATCGCGCAGCAAGATAATTCGATAAAAGCTGCTAAGACAAGTTGTTGCGGGGTGGTTGCCAAACAGTCGACAGGTGTTGCACGGAATCAACATACGCGAAAATGTTCAGTTTTCCGGATTTCATCGGGCTGGCCGGAACTGGTCTTGCGCTTCCAGCCGGAATGGGTCCAGGTTCGGGTGCCACCTTGTTCATCGCTCAACGGGCGTGATGGCGGGGGTGGCCTGTCTGCCTGATACATGGGCGGCTCTTCTCGGCCGGGCTGGATGTTTGGGACTGCCGGCCAGCAGTTTTGGGCATACGCCGTCAATCAATACGGCAAAGCGCGGGTGGGGAAAAGAGTGGTGCATGGCATTGCGGAAAAAAACGACAGGAATTCAGCTTTATTTTCCGAGCAGTTGAGCCTATCATTAAATACCCAGATGGGAAGTTGGATCAAGCTACATGGGCGGTCAGACATGGACCCCGGCGCGTCCCCCCCCGCGCGCCACGTGTCGGCCGCCCACTTTATTGCGCTTGCCGAAGACTGCTTAGCGGATGGCGGCGCAGATGGCTTCGGCGGTGGCCTGGGGTTTTTCGGATGAGCAGATGGCGCCGCAGACGGCGACGGTTCTTGCTCCGGCGTCGATTGCGGATTTCGCGTTCTCCGGCGTGATACCGCCTATGGCGACGATGGGCAGTGTGATGTGCCTGGCCACCTCGTGGAGCAGTTCGAGGCCGACGACGGGGCCGGCATCTTTAGTGCCCGTCTCGAAGATCGGGCCGATGGCGATGTAGTCGGCGCCTTCGGCGACGGCGGCCCTGGCCTGCTCAAGCGTGTGCGTGCTTCGTCCGACGATCGCGCCGGGCCTCAGCAGGCGGCGCGCTTCGGCGACGGGCAGGTCGTGCTGGCCGAGATGCACGCCGTCGGCCCCGACGATCGCGGCGATGTCGGGCCGGTCGTTGACGATGAATATCCTGCCAGTCTCGTCGGTCAGGTCCCGCAGTTCAGCCGCCAGGGCGAGCAACTCGTCGTCGGCGACGGGCTTGTCGCGGAGTTGGATCACGTCGGCGCCGCCGGCGATTGCGGCGCGGGCGGTTTCCTTCAGGCTGCCCTTGCACATCCCGCTGCCGATGAGCACGTAGAGTTTGGAGTCCGCGAATCGCCGAGAGACCATCAGCCGGCACAGGATCCGCTTTTCCAGCGTGTAGGCGTTGTATCGCATCCGCTCGGTCTTCAGGACGTAGTCCGGTGCGATGAACTTGCTGTATTCCTCGATGGTCCGAAGGGCCTCGGTAAGGCGCTTGCACGCGGCGGTAACCACGTCGGCCAGGCCGCCGCGCGTGTTCTCGGTCGGGCTGGTGATTTCCGTTCCGATATCGCCCGGGGTGTCCCGACTGACGAGGAACTCGTCGGCGGGCATGCTCTTGAGCACTTCCGCCAGGTCGCTGCGGAGATTCTTGGCCATGGCGGTGACGGCTGGGTCGTTGAGGGCGAATCGTCCGCAGTCTTCCGTTACGCGCAGGGCTTCCCGCGCCCGGTTGAAGTTTGCGTCCAGGATCCGATAGACCTCTCGCATGGCGGCACCTCCGTGGGGAGCTTATATTAATAATCTTACTGTTCTATATCGGCTCACGTCGGATTGTTGGCTATGGGGAACTGCCGGCACAATTCCAGCACCAGGCGGTGGACACGGTCGATAACGCCCTGGTCGCCGTCGGAGTTTAGCACCATGTCCACCCAGTCGGCGATGGTTTTCATTTCGGCCGGACCCATGCCGCGCGTGGTCAGCGCCGGCGTGCCCATGCGGATGCCGGACGTGTGAACGGGTTTTCGCGGGTCGAAGGGGATGGAGTTCTTGTTGGTTATGATTCCCGCCGCGGCGAGCCACTCGGCCGCCTGGTGCCCGGTCAGGTCGGGCTTGCGGCTTCGCAGGTCGATCATCAGCATGTGGTTGTCGGTGCCGCCGGAGACCAGGCGCCAGCCGCGAGCCAGCAGTTCCTCGGCCAGGGTCTTGGCATTGGCGACGATGGTCGCGGCGTACTTTCTGAATTCCGGTTTCATCGCCTCGTGGAACGCCACGGCCTTTGCCGCGATAACGTGCTCGAGGGGTCCGCCCTGGAGGCCCGGGAACACGGCCGCGTCGATCCGCTTGGCCCATTCGGCGGTGCAGAGGATGATTCCGCCGCGCGGGCCGCGAAGGGTCTTGTGATTGGTGGTCGTCACGAACGTCGCGTGCGGCAGGGGCGAGGGGTGGACGCCACCGACGACCAGCCCGGCTATGTGGGCGATGTCCGCCATCAGCAGGCAGCCGGCCTCTTTGGCGATCTGCCCGAACGCCGCGAAGTCGATGATCCGCGGATAGGCCGACGCGCCGGCGATCAGCAGGCTGGGCCGCTGCTCCAGCACCGCCCGGCGGACGGCGCCCATGTCCAGCCGCTCGGTCGCCGGATCCACGCCGTACGAGCGGCAGTCGTAGAACAGGCCCGATGCGTTTATCTTCATGCCGTGCGAGAGGTGCCCGCCGTGAGCGAGCTCCATGCCCATGATCCTGTCGCCGGGCTTCAGGCAGGCCATGTATACCGCCAGGTTGGCGCTGGTGCCGCAGTGAGGCTGGACGTTGGCGTGCTCGGCCCCGAAGAGCTTCTTGGCACGCTCGATGCAAAGAGTCTCGACGGAGTCAACATTGGCGTTGCCGCAATAGTACCGCTTGCCGGGATAGCCCTCGGCGTACTTGTCGGTGAGGATGGACCCCAGCGCCACGAGCACCGGTGCCGAAACGTGATTCTCCGACGCGATCATCTCCAGCGTCTCAGCTTGCCGGCGCTGCTCGGACTGGATGATCCGAGCGATCTCCGGGTCCACCTTCTCCAATGCGTTCATCCGTATCTCCTGAGGCCTTGGCGATAGACAAACGCTTACTCTATCTATCAACTCTGAATGAAGCAAGCCCGCCCGGCATGAGATTGCAGGGAAGATAGGACGCATAGGACCCATAGGACCCATAGCAAGCCCACGCGGGCGGGGATCAGGAACCCCGTCTCTTGGGGTACTCGGCGGCGGTTACGAAGACGGTGAAATACTGCCCTGTCGCGGGCTTGGGCGCGACTTGCCTCTTGTTGCGGCTGTAACTGCTGTACCCCGTGCCGGAAGACTGCTGGGCCCGCTTGATTAGGGCCGAGAGGTCCTGGACGGGCACGAACCGGTCGGATCCGCCGCCGTCAGCCGTGGGGTCGGTCCGCCCGGCCAGGAAGCCCAGTAGCGAGCCGCTTTTGGAAATGACCGGCCCGGCGCCCTCGCCGGGAATCAACTGGGCCGAGAGTGCCGCCGAACCATTGGGGTCGGCGCCGCGGACAATCGCGTCCACCGGGCGAATCCTGCCGCCCATCTGCTCGAAGAACGCCAGTCCGTAGAAGCTGACCGCCTGGTTCTTGCCGGGCTTTTCCTTACCGTCGGCGGGCAGGGGCGTAAACTCGACGTCACGGACGTAAACCACCGCGACAGGCAGGGCGACCTTGCTGCTCGATCCGTACGTGCTTGTGCGGACGACCTGGGCGGGCACGGTTGTCTTGCCGTCGATTACGACGAACGCCTCCAGCGCGCCGTCGAGTACTGCGCTATCCGCCAGCAGGGCGTGCTTGCCGACCGGCACGCCGACGGCTCGGCGGAACTCCAGCCGGTCCATCGGCAGCGACGGCAGGCTGTGCTCCGAGGCCGTAACCGACCTGCCCGGCATCAGCCAGCTTATGCCGCGCCGAAAGCCGCTGGATGTCCGGCTCGGCGTCTCGTAGCGGTCCATGATGGCCTTGGCCAGCACGCAGATCGGATCGGCCATCAGGTTGCCTGGCGTCGCATCGTGCGACTGCTTGAGGAAGGCAAGGGCGTCCTGCGAGTCCGGCTGGAGTTCGATCGCATCGATTGCCGAGGCGAGGCTGGCCACGGGCTGATTTCGCCCGGCCAGTGCCAAGGCCTTGCCATGATGGAAAGCCGCCACCCTCGGCGCGGCGGCGATGCACCTTTCGAACGAGTGCTGCGCCGCAATAAAATCGAGCCCCTCGATCTGTGCGGCGCCCATCAGGAACTCGCCCAGCAGGTCGTTTGGCCAGGCCGTGGCGGCCTTGCGATAGAACAAGGATAGCTCCCTGCATCGCCTTGGAACCTCGGCCCGGGCGCTGGGCGTGCCCGTCTCGGCCCGCCGAAGCTCGTTCTTGGCGTCGCCGGAGTCCTTGATGAACTCCTGGTAGCGCTCCTTGGCGCGGATGACTTCCTTGGGCGAGTACCACTTGCCATCGGCCTTGCGCTCGCCATCGTGCGCCTTGGCCTGGAAAGTCTTGACGTCTTGCCGGGCATCGTAGCCGCCCATACCGGGCGACATTGCAGCCAGCTTTTGCATGGCCAGGAAAACCATGGCTTCCGGGCGGGTGATGGCGTCTTCCAGCGTCCGGCCGGTATCCAGGGAGATCGGTGGCGCCGACGTTGGGCCGCCCGCCGGCTTGGTGGCGGGCTCCGACTCGCGTATCCGCTCGACGTCGGTGGCATTGACCGTGATGGTCACAGGCACGCCGCCCATGGTGGTCTTGACGTAGACCTTGCCGTCCTTGCGGGTTGCCTGGCCCTGGTAGACCTTGCCATCCTTCATGTAGACGGTGTCGGCCTGCACGCATGCCGCCATCGCCAGGCCCGCCAGTATGCATATCGCAATGTTTCGCATAGCCGTCCTCTGATGGTTCCCGACAGTCTAACGCATTTGAAGGCGGGAATGAACCGTGCAGGTTTGTTTGACCCAGCCGGCTCCGCGCGGTGTAATAGGGGCATGCTTGGACGATTGCGACGGACATCCAGAACCGACGTGGGTTTGGCGCTTTCTTTCACCGGCGTCGGCTATCTCGTTTGGGCCATCGTTGCCGGCGTCAGCCGGTCGACGGTGCAGGAACTCATCAAGTCCTCGGCGGTGAGGCACTTCACGCTGCGCGACAGCGCCCATGTGCTCAAGATCATATTTGTCGAGGCCGGGATCGTCATCGACCTTGTCGGCCTGGCCTGGCTGGCGGCCACGCTCTTCCTGGTGCTGTGGGCCAGCCGGCAGCGGCTGAGCATTTCGTGGGCGTGGGTCGCGGCCATGGGGCAGGTGATAATCGCGGCGCTTGGCGCGGTGCTGGTCGGCTGGGCTGCATACCAGCCGCACGTCGTGCCGGCCAACGCGGCGGTCCCGCCGACGGCAACCTGGGCGCTTGTCAGCACCATTTCCCTGCCGATAGTCGTCGCGATATCCGTGGTGCTCTGGGTAACGGTGCTGGTCTGGCTGCTCGTGGAGCGCGGCCGGGTCAACCGCCACGGCCCAACCCTCCGCGACGGCCTGCGAACGAACTTCTATCGCTGAAGCCTCTGTCTCACAGGTCGAAGATCTTCCCCGGGTTCAAGATGTTATTGGGGTCCAGGGCGCGTTTGATGGCGCGGCACATGTCGAGGTATTGCTCGGAAACGAACATCCGCATGTACTTCTTGCGCTTATGCCCTATGCCGTGCTCGCCGGAGATCCTGCCGCCAAGGGCGGCCGTGAGTTCGTAAAGATCCGCCAGGACCTTCGGCAGGGTCTCATTCCACTTCTCGATGGACCAGTCGGGGTTCTTGACGATCCGCGTGTGGATGTTGCCGTCGCCGGCGTGGCCGTAAGAGGGGATGTTCAGGCCATACCGGGCTGCGAGCTTCTCCATGCCGGCCACCAGTTGCGGGATGGCGGCGATGGGCACGACGAGGTCCTCGTTGGCCTGGTGGGGGGAGATAATCGCGTAGGCCTCGGCGACGTTGGCGCGGACCTTCCAGACTCGGGCGCTGGTGGTTGCGTTGTCGGCCACGTAGACCTCGATTGCCCCGGAGGCCAGGCACATCTCGCCGACGGCCTCGTACTCGCGCTCGACCTGGCCGGCGTCGGCGCCGTCGACGGTTATCAGCAGCATGGCTCCGCACTGCTCGTAGGGCAGCGTCTCGTTGAGGTACTTGCACGCGGCCTGGACGCTGGCGCGGTCCATAAACTCTATCGCCGTCGGGATCAGGCCGCTTTCTGTCATGATCCGCGGCACGGCGGCGATCGCGTCCTCGGCCGAGCCAAAGAGCACCAGCAGGTCCACCGACGACCGCGGCAGCGGCATGAGCTTCAGCGTGATCTGCGTGAAGACGCCCAGCGTGCCCTCCGAGCCGACCATGAGCTGGATCAGGTTGTAGCCGGTGACGTCCTTGACGAGCTTGCCGCCGAGCCGGAGGATATCGCCGGTCGGCGTGACCATCTCCAGGCCGACGACGTACCGCCCGGTGACGCCGTACTTGACGGCCTTGCCGCCGCCGGCGTTCTCGGCCACGTTGCCGCCGATATAGCACGTCTCGCGGCTCATCGGGTATCCGGCGTAGAACAGGCCCTTGGGCGCGAGCACATCGTTGATCTCCGCGGTGACCACGCCGGGCTCGACGACGGCCATCAGGTTGCTCTCGTCGACTTCCAGGATGCTGTTCATGCGGTCGCACATCAGGACGATGCCGCCGCAGACTGGTACGGCCCCGCCCGAAAGCCCGCTGCCTGCCCCTCGCGGCGTGACGGGGATCAACTCCCGATTGGCCAGCTTTAAGATGTCCGCGATTTCCTCGGCCGCGCGGGGCCGGACTACCACCTCGGGCATGTGGGCGTAGTGGCGGTCGGGGATCTCGTCGTGGCTGAACGGTTCGAGCGCGTCGGCGTCGCCGGATATGACGTATCGCGGACCGACGATTCGCCGCAGTTCCTCGACGACCGCGGGCGTCACGGGGTTGTACTTCGTGCCGGTCATGCGGGGATTATACGCGAGGGGCCGGCGACGAAAAGAAGAAGATATCATCGCAGAGAACCGGAGAGCGCGGGGAAGAGAAGAAACGGAAGAACCCGAAGAAACAGAAGAAGCTTTAGATGGGGATTACACGGATTAAAGGATCACATGGATAAAACAGAAGAGATGCGAAAGATTTCGGATCATTCCCGGTGCGGGCGGCGGCGGACTTCGACCGAAAGCCGTGGACGGTCCGCGGCTGCGCCGCCGTTGCCGCCGCGATTGTCGTCATCGGTTTGATCGTCCAGGACCTCGGCCTTGTAGCTGTCGCCGGCGAGGCCAGGCTCACGGCCGGTGCGCCCGAGCTTGCGCCGCAGCCAGGCGCGGACGCGGTGGTAGAGCACGATGGTAGCCCCGATTGCGACGACCCCCAGCCCTATGAAAAACGCCACCCCCAGCAGCGGTAGCAGCACGAACACTGCAAGCACCACCAGGCCCGCCAGGCCGAGAAGGCGAAACAGGCACCCCAGCGGGTCAGGTCCCTGCGGCCCCATGCCCGGCGGGCGGAAAATGAAGATGCGATGTCTCATTGGCGGTCTTGTATGCTATCCCAGGGTCAACCAACATTCATGCAACTGCAGTGCATTGTACAACGCAGTCGTCCGCGATCCCCCGCCCCGCGGAATAATGAATAGTGGCGCTTCGCCTTCCCAGGGATTGCTACCTGCCCCTAAGGGGTCCCTGGGCTTTACTATTCTCCTCCTTGCTTCTTCCCACTTCTTACTACCTACTTCTTACTACCTACTTC
>CAZSBS010000091.1:0-16772 GCA_964605095.1 uncultured Planctomycetaceae bacterium
AGTTTGCCCGCCCCGGCGAGCAGTTGCCGCGCTTTTTCCGCCAGCGGGGCGATGCCGGGCCGGGTTGCGCCGCCCCAGCCGCAGGCCGAGCCGTCAACAACGTAGATTCCCTTCTCAGCCAGCAGGCCCAGCAGCCAGGCCGCGTCGTCCATGTCACGCCGCATGCGGTCAAGTCTTGCCTGGAAGTTCGTGGCCGCCAACTCGTCCTCGCCGCCCGACCACGCCTCGCCCACCGCCTTGACCTTCAGGCTCCCGGTGCATACGCCGGGCCGGGCCTTGCCGTCGTAGTCCAGACGCATGACGGATGAGTCCTCGACGATCTCCGTCGGCCGAAATGCCACCGCCGACCACGACTCGTCGCTTGCCATCGGCGTCACGCGCTTGGGACCCGCGTAGAGCCCGCCGTCCAGCACAAATCCGCCGGCGCCGCTTGTCCCAGCCGGGCCGATGCCCCAAGCCGGGGCGCTGACCGTCAGGACGTGCCTGCCGGGCGTGAGCTGCTCGCTGAGGTCCACGTGGTGGACCCGGGCCGGATCGCCCGTGATGCGCGGGCGTTCGGCGGTGTCCTTGTCGGGCCCCCAGGCGTATACCTGTCGGCCGTCGACGCAGATGTACAAATACCCGGCCGAGCGAAGTGCGACGGTCGCCCGGTCGATACCCTTTGGCACGTCGACGACCTGGCGGTAGATGACGGGGCTCCTTGCCACGCGGAACCAGAAAAGTGCCACCGGCTCAAATGGTGGCCTGCCCTGAGGCAACTGTGCCGAGAGCCACTGCCCGGCCGGGCAAGCCGCGGCAATGGCCAACACCCCAGCCAGCGCCGCCGCCATAGCCCATGCGGTCTTCATGGTCTTCTCCACGCCGGGCCAAACCCGCGCACAATCCAAGTCCGCATCGAATGAGGTGTGATACACCGGCGATGAGTCTACCAACGGCGGCCTGGAAATGCACGGGCACATCCCGGGGTTATCCCGGTGGACGGGCCGTGCTTCGCCGTCGCAGCATGGCCGCGCCCGCGCCGCAGGCCAGCCCCGAGGCTAGCTCGGGATTTCAGCTCCGGCGTCGCCTACGCTTCAACAGAGCAGGAAG
Source organism: uncultured Planctomycetaceae bacterium (assembly GCA_964605095.1). GTDB lineage: Bacteria > Planctomycetota > Phycisphaerae > SM23-33 > SM23-33 > JAUWQU01. The sequence goes on from CAZSBS010000091.1 coordinate 1,090, forward strand.
GCCTGCGGCCATCATGACAAAGAGTGACGCCGGCTCGGGGATCAGGCTGCCGTGTCCGAAACCGCCCGTGTCCACCTGCCCGTTGCCCTTGAACTTGCTGACGACGAGCGTGCCCGCGACCAGGCCTGCCTCGAAGTCCGTCGCCGCCCGCGGCGCCAGGATGTTCACCGCGTTGGTGCCGGACAGCTCCAGCAGCAGGGCGTATGGCATGTTCAGCAGCACGTCCTTGGGGCCGATGCCGCCTTCATAGCTCCAGCCCGTCCAGTCCAGCGACACCTCCGCGTCCGGCACGTTGATATAGACGACGGCGCCCTGGGGCGCGTCGATGGTGACCTGCGACGCCTCGCGAAGGTCCCGCGCGTCGATGGCGAAGACGTTGATGCCCGCGCCGCAGGCCAGCGTGAGCCGGCCCCACTCTTCCGTGAACTCGCCCGTCGGCAGCATCTCGCCGATGACCGTGGAGCTCTTCAGGAAGTACCCGCTGACGGCCTGGTGATCGACAACCGCGCTGTACTGCTGGTTGCCGAGGGTCTGGCCGTAGACCGTCATCGTTTGGTCGAGCTGGACGGAGCCGCCGGCCAGGACGCTGCCGCCGATGGCCCCGCCGCCGAACTGCGTGACGCCGCCGCCCGCCTGCACGCTGCCGGAAATGCCGACGCCTCCAAGGGCCACGTTCCCGCCAACGTCGATGCCGCCGAGGTACGTCCCGCCAAGGCTGGCCGAGCCGCCGACGTGCAAGGCCCAGCCCGTATAGGAAGGCTGATTCAGCAGAGTGAAGGAAGACAGCGTCGCGCTGCCGGCCGCACCGACCCGGCCCTGCACCTGGCCCTGAAAAGGCGAGGCCTCGCTGCCGATGTCGCCCAGGCTGTAGAGGTTGAAGTACGTGAACGGATTGTCCACCACGCCGATAGTCTCAGCCGAGGTGATAGCGGTGACGGCGGTGATGCAGAGCATCGCGGCCAGGGCGGCAACCAAAGCGCGTTTCATGACAACAGTCTCCTTGTGCCCTCGCCCCGGGCGGGCGCGGACAGGCACTTAGCATGGCTCGGGCCTCCTTGGCCCGATAGATGGAATGTCGTATTCAGATCGGCCCCGGGCAAATCAACTGATCGCGGACCTGCCGGCCGGCCGGCAGGTCCCGTGAGGGACGCGGCAACCACGTCTTTCAGGTCGGCACGTGGTTGCCTCACAACTCGATATGTAGTAAGACAAGCCTTCAGATCAACAAGGTCCGGGCCAACGCTGGGAAGCGATTGACGAACCCGAGCCGAATCCCGCCGCTCCCCGCAAGGGGGCGGTGCGCGCCGACGCGTGCAAGCCTTTCTTGACCCGCCGCCCGCTCATGCCGTATTGTGAACATCCGCAGGCGGGGCATTATTGGCAGGAGACAGCAAGGTGGCAATGATGAGCAGACGGCAGTTCGTGAAGGTTCTTGGCGGCATTGGGGCTGGTGCGGCAGGGATGTTCTTCGCCGGCTGCGCTGGCCTGCAAGGCTCGGAGGGCGAGATTCGGACCGCAGATGCGGCCCCCTCCGCGGCCGCCGGCCCCGCCCCGGCCGGCACGGTTGGGGTGCGAAAGCCCAACGTCATCATCATCTTCTTCGACGACATGGGCTACGGCGACCTCGGCTGCTACGGCTCGAAGGTCAACCGCACGCCCGTCATCGACGCCATGGCTCGGGAGGGCATGAAGTTCACGAGCTTCTACGTGACCAGCGGGGTATGCTCGCCGTCGCGGTCGAGCCTGATGACCGGCTGCTACCCGCTGCGCGTCGGCATCCACGAGAGCTCCCGGGGCTGCTTCGTGCTTGTCCCGGCCGACAAACGCGGCCTGAACCCGTCCGAGATCACCATCGCCAAGGTGCTCAAGGGCCAGGGCTACGCCACGGCGTGCATCGGCAAATGGCATCTGGGCGACCAGCCGCCGTTTTTGCCGCGGAAGTTCGGCTTTGACTACTACTTCGGCATCCCCTTCAGCAACGACATGGGCGGCGAGGCCGACAAGCCCCGCGCCAACCTTCCGCCGCTGCCGCTGATGCGGAACGAAGAAGTCATCGAAGCCCCCGTCGATCAGCGGACCGTGACGAAGAAATACACCGCCGAGGCCGTCAAGTTCATCGAGGCCAACAAGGACAAGCCGTTCTTCCTGTACCTGCCGCACATGCACGTCCACCTGCCGTACCGGCCGGGGCTGGAGTTCGCCGGCAAGAGCGAGAACAAGGAGTACGGCGACATGGTGGAGGAACTCGACTGGTCCACCGGCGAGATCCTCAAGACGATCAAGCGTCTCGGCCTGGACGACAACACGCTGGTGGTCCTCACTTCCGATAACGGCGCGATCCGGCGCGGATCGAACGCCCCGCTGTCCGGCGGCAAGGGAACCACGATGGAAGGCGGCATGCGCGAGCCGTGCATCATGCGATGGGCCGGGCACGTGCCGGCGGGGGCCGTCTGCGACGAGGTCGCATCGACCATCGACCTGATGCCGACGCTCGCCCGCCTGGCCGGGACGACCGCGCCGACGGACCGCATCATCGACGGCAAGGACATAACGGACCTGATCCTCGGCAAACCCGGGGCCAAGAGTCCCCACACCGAAGGTTTCTACTATTACTTCATGAGCCAGCTCCAGGCCATCCGGCTGGGCAAGTGGAAGCTCCGCCTGCCGCTGACGCCCGAGATCGCCGGCTGGACCGGCCAGCCCAAGGAAAACACCGAGGCCAGGCTATACGACCTGGAGGCCGACATCGGCGAGAAGAACAACGTCGCCGCCGAGCACCCGGACGTGGTTGCCAAACTGACCGCCCTTGCCGAAAAGGCCCGCAACGACATCGGTGACTACAAGCACAAAGGCACCGGCCAGCGCGAGCCGGGCTACGTCGAGAACCCGGTGTTTATACGGATGAAGGAGTAATAACCCGGCTCATCCTTCGGTGACGCCGGCGAACTTTCGGACGTGCCTCTTGCGGTCGGCTTCCTTGAGGTAGCGTTTTCGCAGCCGAATGGACTGGGGCGTCAGCTCGACCAGTTCGTCGGCCTCGACGTATTCCAGGGCGCCTTCGAGCGTGAACTGCCGCGGGGCCTTGAGCACGACGGTGGCGTCCTTGGATGCGGCCCGCATGTTGGTGAGCTTCTTGGTTCGCACGATGTTGACGGGGATGTCCACATCCTTGCAGTGCTCGCCTACGACCTGGCCCTCGTAGACGGCCTCGCCGGGGCGGACGAACATCAAGCCGCGGGCTGCCAACTGGTCCAGGGCGTAGCCGGTCACGGCGCCCGTGTCGGTGGCGATCATAGTGCCGTTCACCCTGTGTGGAATGGCCCCGCGGTAGCGGTCGTACTTCTCGAAACGGTGGTTTATAATCGCCTCGCCTGCCGTGGCTGTCAGAAGCCGGCTGCGAAGGCCGATCAGGCCGCGCGACGGCACCATGAACTCCAGCATCGACCGGTTGCCCCGCGTGTCCATGTGGACCATCTCCGCCCGGCGGTCGCCGAGCAACTGCATGGACGCGCCGACGCTGACGGTAGGCACGTCGATGATCAGCCGCTCGATGGGCTCGGTGCGATGGCCGTCAGAGTCGCGGTGGTAGATCACCTCCGGCTTGCCGACGCACAGCTCGAAGCCCTCGCGCCGCATGTTCTCCAGCAGGATGCCCAGATGCAGCAGCCCGCGCCCGGATACGACGAACTCGTCGCCGCGGTCCTCGACGCGAAGGGCGACGTTGGACTGAAGCTCACGGTTCAGCCGATCGCGAAGTTGGCGGTTGGTGACGTACTTGCCCTCTCGGCCGGCGAATCCGCCGTCGTTTATGCGGAAGGTCATGTGCAGCGTGGGCTCGTCGACAGGCACCGTCGGCAGCGCCACGGGGTTGTCCACATCGGCAAGCGTGTCGCCGATGTCAAACTTCTCCAGCCCGACCACCGCGCAGAGGTCGCCGACGTCAATGCGGTCCACCTCTCGCCGGCCCAGCTTGTCGAACTGGAACAACTGCCCGACGCGCTGAATGCTCCGCCCGCCGTGGCGGTCCATCACGCAGACGTCCTTCTTGGCGTGGAACGTGCCGGCAAAGACGCGACCTATGCCGATCCGCCCGACGTAATCGCTATAGTCCAGCGTGGTGATAAGCACCTGCAAGGGCGCGGCCGGGTCGAGATCCGGCACGGGCACGTGGCGGATGATGGTCTCGAACAGGTCGTGGATGTCCGTCGCGGCCGACATGCCGTCGGGGTCCAGTGTGGCCAAACCGTCGCGCCCGGAAGTGTAGACGACGGGGAAGTCCAGGGCGTGGTCGTCGGCGCCGAGCTCGACCAGCAGGTCGAACACCTCGTTTACCACATCGCGGGGCCTGGCCTCGGGGCGGTCCATTTTGTTGACCACAATGATCGGCCGAAGGTTCTGGGCAAGGGCTTTGGCCAGCACGTAGCGAGTCTGCGGCATGACGCCCTCGGAGGCGTCCACCACCAGAAGCGCCCCGTCGGCCATCTTGAGCACGCGCTCGACCTCGCCGGAAAAGTCGGCGTGCCCGGGGGTGTCCACGATGTTGATGTGGTAATGCTGGCCGTCACGGTCGGTGTAGTCTATCGCGCAGTTCTTGGACAAGATGGTGATCCCGCGCTCGCGCTCGATGGGGTTGGAATCGAGGATGCAGTCGCCGGACAGCTCGCCCTGGCGGAACTGGCCGCACTGACGCAGGAGCGCGTCGACCAGGGTCGTCTTGCCGTGGTCCACGTGGGCGATTATCGCAATGTTTCGGATGTCCTGTCGGATCATTGGGGCTCTCCCGCGAATAGCGGTAAGGAAAATCTGGGAAACAAAAGGAGCGTTGAAAGAGCTCGCCGGCTCATCGGCCCGCCGTTGCGGCTTGCTTTGCCGCCCCGGCCGGAATTGTCAGGCGGCCTGAACCAAGGGGCCGCTGACGGCTATTGGCCAGTTGACGGCGCGGAGCTTGCGCATCGCGGCCGTCGAGGCCAGCAGGAAGGCAACCATCAAGCTTTCCATGGAGGACAGCATTGTCAGATAAGTATACGGGAGGCGCGGGGGAATGTCAATGGGTTAGCTGCTGTGGTGCAAGGCGCGGTGCGGTTTTGTACAATGCCTATTCTGGCGCGGCGGCGCGTCGTTGGAGAACGCATGATGAAGTCATACAACCGGGCCGACAGCAACGGCGGCGACGGGGGCGACACCTGCCGGTATGGCGGGCAACGGGTCCGCAAGTGCCACCCGCTGGTCGTTGCCAACGGCGAGATCGACGAGCTCAACGCCCACCTGGGCCTGTGCCGGGCCTGCGTGGCCTCGCTGGCCGAGGCCCAGTGCGAGTGCGAGACGATCGACGCCGTCCTGAAGTGCGTCCAGGCCGACCTTATTGCCATGGGCGCCATGATAGCCGTGGATGCCGGCCAGGCACCGCCGACAGCTATCTATGACGACAATGTCACCCGCCTGGAGGTCGCCATCGCCAAGGCCGACAAGGGCCTGCCGACGCTGAAGCGGTTTATCGTGCCCAGCGGGTGCGAACTGGCGTGCAGGCTGCACGTCGCGCGGTGCGTATGCAGGCGGGCCGAGCGAAGCCTCGTGCTGGCCTTGGATGCCGGCCTGGCCGTGCCGCCGGTAGCACTGCGGTACCTCAACCGACTGGGCGACCTCCTGTTCACGCTGTCCAGGCGGGCCAATTGCACCGCCGGGACCGAGGAGCGACCTTGGAAGCCGTAACTGCCAACCGGGACATGCCCCAGTTGCCCTACATGACGGCCGATCTGCCGGGCATCGGCGGGCGGATCAAGGAGCACGTCACGGACTTCCGCGTCGAGGAGGTTCCGCTCTACGAGCCATGCGGCGAGGGCACGCACGTGTACTTCCGCGTGACCAAGGCGGGCATTCCCACGCCCGAGGCGGTAAACCGGCTCGCCCGCTATTTTAACGTCCCGCCGCACGAGATTGGCGTGGCGGGGCTGAAGGACGCCCGGGCCGTCAGCTCGCAGATGATGAGCCTCGAACACGTTGCCCCGGCCGCCCTGGCGTCATTCCACGACCCGGCCATGAGCGTGCAAGTCCTGGGCCTGCACGGCAACAAGTTGCGGCCCGGGCACCTGAGGGCCAATCGCTTCGTCATTCGCATTCGCGGCGTCTCGGCCGAGCAGTTGCCTGCGGCCGAGGCCGTGCTGGATGTGCTCCGCCGGCGCGGCGTGCCGAATTACTTCGGCGAGCAGCGGTTCGGGGCTCGCAACGACACGGCCTCCCTTGGCGAGTGCATGGTCCGCAACGATCTGGAGGAATTCCTGGCGATTTTCCTTGGGCGCCCGCAGTCGGCCGATCCGCCGGACTGCCGGGCCGCAAGGGACGCCTTCGACGAAGGCCAGTACGCACGCGCCCTGAAGCGCTGGCCGTGGCATTACCAGAACGAACGCAAGGCGCTTTCGGTCTACCGCAAGCGTCAGCGGGCCGGGGCGGCGATGGTCCCCATCGACAAGCGGATGAAGCGCCTGTACGTGTCGGCCTTCCAGAGCCTTATCTTCAACGAGGTCGTCATCCGCCGCATCGACAGCCTGGACCAGGTCCTCGTCGGCGACATGGCCGAGAAGGCGGACAACGGGGCGATCTTCACCGTCGAGGATCCCGCGGCCGAGCAGCCGCGCGCGGATAGGTTCGAGATAAGCCCGACGGGCGTGATCGTCGGCTACCGCAGCAACCTGGCCGGCGGTCAGCCCGGGCAGATCGAGGCCGAGGTGCTCGAGCGGCACCGCATAACACCGGAAGACTTCAAGAACGTCGGCTCGCTGAGGCCCAAAGGCACGCGGCGGGCCCTTCGCTTCGCCCTCGGCTCTCCGGAGCTTTCAGCCGGCGCCGACGAGCGCGGCCCATACATGCAACTGACCTTCACCGCCGCCAGCGGCTGCTATGCCACCGTGGCGCTGCGGGAAATCATGAAGCTCCAGCCGCTCGGCGGCGGGCGCCAGGATAATTCGTGACCGACCCTTTTATCTTTTTTGTCTTTGTCCCAAACCATGACGACGAGGCGTGACAGGATAGCCGGGGCGATACTTGCCGGCGGGCTGGCGACGCGGTATGGCGGGGCCAACAAGGCCGGGGTGGACCTCGGCGATGGGCGAACGCTGCTGGAGTACATATCCGGCGAGCTTTCTGCCGCCGGCGTCGGCGAGGTGATCGTCTGCGCCAGCGACCAGGCTGCCCAGGCCGCGCGGGCCGGCGGCATGTTGGCGGTCCCGGACCGCCGGGCGCAACTCGGCCCGCTGGCGGGAATAGAGGCGGCGCTTGCCCACTACGCCGGGTCCGGTGGAGATCACACAGTCGAACCACGATACGACGCCACGGTCATGCTGGCCTGTGACATGCCGGGGATAACCGCCTCCGAGATCTCCACGCTGATAGATGCCTTCCGCCAGGGCCTGGCCGCGATAGTCGTCGCCGAGATGCCGGATTCTTCCTGGCAACCGTTATGCTCTGTAGTTCATAACGGTATACTGACGGACGTTCGGGCCGCGCTGGACGCCGGACAATTGGGCGTCCAGAGGCTTTGGCGAAGGCTCGGCGCCGTTGGCGTGCGTTTCGCCGACGACAGGCCGTTCTTCAACGTCAACACGCCTGAGGACATGGCGAGGTGGCGGAAAATCCGTGGGCAAGGCCTGAGGCCGCCCGGCGGAGATTCCAAGTGACAAGCATCAAGTGGCAGACATGGACCCAGAAATAGGCGCCAAGAGTCAACCATGCGATTTGCCGCCGATTTCGGCGCGGGCCAAGCTCTGGCTTGAAGCCGGCCCTCGTGATGTGCCGCCCGGCGGCGAGCGCGTCCTTGGCCGGGGGCTGGCGGCGTTGCTGGCGGGCGTGGAGGCGACCGGCTCGCTTACCAAGGCTGCCATCAATGCCGGCATGAGCTATCGCTACGCATGGCACCTCGTCCACCAGGCCGAGGAAAATCTAGGCCAGCCGATGCTCGTCGCCCGCAGCGGCGGCAAGCGAGGCGGAGGGTCGGTGCTTTCCCCCGTCGGCCGAAGGCTGCTGGCCGTGTTCGAAACGCTCAACACCGACGTCGCCGCCTTCGCCGCCCGCCGGCTGGATGAACTCGTGCGGGAAACAACCCGCGACGTGACACGACAATGACAAGTTACTTCCGAAAAACCGTGACGCTCGACGAGGCCTGGTCGGCCGTGGATGAAGCCCTGGCCCCTGGCCCCGGCTCGGCGGGCGATGCCTGCAAGAGCGATTCGCCGACAGTTCGCCCAAGCCTGCACGAAGCGGCCATGCTTCCGCCTGGCGAGGCGGTCGGACGCATCCTGCTGGCGGAGCAGCGTTCCCTGCTGGAGTTGCCGCCGTTCGACAAGTCGGCGATGGACGGCTACGCGATCTGCGCCGGCGACCAGCGGCGGGAGTATCGTCTGCTTGCCGCCGTCGCGGCCGGACAGATGCCGGCGGAGCCGCTCGTACACGGATCGGCCGTAAAGGTTATGACCGGCGCGCCGGTGCCTCATGGCGCCGCAATGGTAATCAAGCGCGAGCACACCGAGGAACTCGGCTCGACTGTTCGCGTGCTTCGTCACGGAGACGCCCCGAACATTTGCCGGCGCGGCGAGGACGTGCGTGCGGGCGACGTGATTTTCCCTGCCGGGCGGGTTCTCACCGCCGCCGACGCGGCCAATCTGGTTTCTTGCGGGATTGTCGAGGTTCCCGTGGCGGCTAGGGTTCGTCTGGCGATCATCTCCACCGGCGACGAGATTGTTGACGACCCGGCGAGAATCGTGCCGGGCAAGATCGTGAACTCCAACGGCCCGATGCTCGCGGCGTTGGCGGCGCAGTGGGGCATGGACGCGGTGCTGCGGCTTCACGTGCCGGACGATCTTGCCGCCACGGTGGCGGCCCTGCAAGAGTCTCTTGCGGCAGCGGACATCGTCGCGATCTCCGGCGGGGTCTCGGTGGGAGACTTCGACTACGTCCTGGCCGCGATGGATGAGGCGCACCTGGCGGTTCATTTCAGCAGCGTGGCGATCAAACCGGGCCGGCCCACGGTCTTGGCGACTCCCCGGCTGGGGCAGGGCGCCCGCGCAAGGGCAGTCTTCGGCCTGCCGGGCAACCCGCTTTCTGTGTTCGTGATGTTCCACGTATTCGTGCTGCGGGCCGCGGCCCGGCTACGGGGAAGCCGGTGGCCCCTGCGGCAGATTCGCCTGCCCCTGGGCCGGCCTGTCAGCCGGCGCAAGGCCGACCGCCTGGAGTTCTTCCCCGCCGCGATTGGCGAGGACGGGCGGGTCAGCCCCGTCGAATGCCACGGCTCGGCCCACCTGCTCGCCCTTCGCGACGCCGACGGCCTCCTGCAAGTGCCCGCCGGCGTGCGGGAACTCGCCCTCGGCGACAGCGTGCTGTTCACCCCGCTACGGAGCCTGATGCCATGAAAGATCCCTTCGGCCGGGAAATAACCTACCTTCGCGTCTCGGTGACGGATCGGTGCAACCTTCGCTGCCGCTATTGCATGCCGGCGGCGGGGCTCAAGTTGCTTCGCCACGAGGACATCCTGAGATACGAGGAGATCGTCGGCGTCGTCAGCGCAGCCGTCGATATGGGCTTTCGCAAGATCCGCCTGACCGGCGGGGAGCCGCTGGTTCGCCGCGGCGTGCTCGCCCTGGTGAGCATGCTGGCCCGGATTGATGGTGTGGAGGACCTGGCGATGACGACCAACGGCACGATGCTGGCGGGCAAGGCGGCCGCCCTCAAGGCCGCGGGGCTGCAGCGGGTGAACGTCAGCCTCGACGCCATCGACCCCGCCCGCTACGAGCATCTCACGCGCGGCGGCAGAGTCGCCGACGCCCTTGCCGGCATCGACGCGGCCATTGCGGCCGGGCTTACGCCGGTCAAAATCAACTGCGTCGTCGCCCCGCCGCCCGACGAGTCCGGCGACGACGCGGGGACCCGTGGGCTCGATGACGCCACCCCGGACGCCCGGGCGGTGGCCGCTTTTGCGGCCGAGCGAGGCTGCCAGGTGCGCTTCATCCGCGAGATGAACCTTGCCAACGGGGAGTTCTGGGCCGTCCAGGGTGGAAAGGGCGGTAATTGCCCTATCTGTGACCGCCTGAGGCTTACCAGCGACGGCTTTATCCGCCCGTGCCTGTTTTCCAACCTCAAGTTCGACATCCGCAAGTTCGGCCCGCCCCAGGCCATCCGCCTGGCCATCGCCGCCAAACCCCAGGCCGGGCAGGCCTGCGACGACCGCACCATGAACGGAATAGGCGGCTAGAGACAAACATGCCCAAACCAAAGCTCACGCACACCGACTCATCCGGCAGGGCCAATATGGTCGACGTTGGCGACAAGCGGCCCCAGCGGCGCAAAGCCCGCGCCGAAGGCTGCATCACGCTGGCCAAAGCCACGCGGGCGCTGATCGCCGAAAACGCCGTCAAGAAAGGGGACGTGCTGACGGTCGCCCAGATCGCCGGAATACAGGCCGCCAAGCACACGGCCGAGCTTATCCCCCTGTGCCACACGCTGACGCTGGAAAAGGTGGACGTGCGCCTGGAGATCACCCCTGCCGGCGTGCGGGCCGAGTCGCTCGTGCGATGCACGGGCAAGACCGGCGTCGAGATGGAGGCCCTTACGGCCGTTAGCGCCGCGATGCTTTGCGTGTACGACATGTGCAAGGCTGTCGATAAGAACATGACGATCGGCCCGATCCGGCTGATCGAGAAAGTGAAGGAAGATGTCTGAGCCGTCGGAAGTCAAAATAACGTCGATCAACACCTCGCAGGAAAAGGGCACCATCAAGGCGCCCTGCGACCGCGCGGAGGTGGACTCTCGCGGGCTTGTCGGCGACGCCCACGCCGGCGACTGGCACCGGCAGGTCAGCGTGCTGGCCGCGGAGAGCATCGAGCAGTTCGAGATGGAGACCGGCCGGGCTATCGGGCCGGGCGAGTTCGGCGAGAACCTCATCGTCCAGGGCGGGGACCTGCGTTCCGCGAGCATCCTGGACCGTTTCGTCTTCGGGTCCGTCGAGCTGGAGGTCACGCAGATCGGCAAGAAGTGCCACGGCGAGGACTGCGAGATATTCCAGGCCACCGGGCGATGCATCATGCCCAAAGAAGGCCTGTTCTGCCGCGTGCTTTCCGGCGGGCAGCTCTGCTGCGAAGACGCCGGCCGGTACGTGCCGAAGGTTCTGGACATCCGCGTTATAACGCTCAGCGACCGCGCCTCAGCCGGCGTCTACGACGACCGCAGCGGCCCGCGGATACGCCAACTGATCGAGGAGCATTTTGCCGGCCGGAGGTGGCGGGTGGCGATTACAAACACCATCCTGCCCGACGACCCCGATGCCCTGAGGGCCGCACTGGACGCCGCCCTGGCCGGCGGCGCCGATGCCGTCTTCACCACAGGCGGAACGGGCATCGGGCCGCGCGATTCCACACCCGAGGTCGTCAGCGGGTTCTGCCGGAAGCTCATCCCCGGCATAACGGACCTGGTGCGGCTGAAGTACGGGCGTAACAACCCCAATGCCCTGCTGAGCCGCTCGGTGGCCGGCACGACGGGCACGATGCAGGTCTACGCCTTGCCCGGCAGCGTCAAGGCCGTCGAGGAGTATATGGGTGAAATACTCAAGACTTTCACCCACGTGGTGTGCATGATCCACGGACTGGATGTACATTGAGGCCGGCTGCAATATGGTTGGGCCGGAGGCGTTATGCAGGTTGAGAGAATGGAACCAGAGCGGCTGCGAACGGTGATCGTGTCGGCTCAGGCGGGCGATTCAATCGCCTATCGTGAGCTTTTGGACGCTTACGGCCGCAGGCTTTACGGGTATTTTCTCCGCGCGACAGGTAGCCACCACGACGCGGAGGACCTTCTGGGCGAGGTGATGCTCAGGCTGGTTTCCAAGCTTGACAAGTACGACGACCGCGGGCGATTCGAGCCCTGGCTGTTCCGCATCGCGGCCAACATGGTTCGTGACCGCATCAGGCGGGCAAAGGCCAATCCGGCGCCGGCGAGCCTGTCGATCGACGGCGAGGCCGGCACAAGCAGGGCCGACCAACTCCTGGCCGATACGGGCCGGGTCGACGAGGGCCTCCTGGCCGAGGAGGCCTCCGGGCGATTGCAGCAAGCCCTGATGAAACTGGACGACACGACACGGGACATGATCCTCGTGAGGCATTTCGGCCAAATGAACTACAAGGAAATCGCCGACCTGTTTCAATGCCCTCTGGGAACGGCCCTGGCAAGGGTGCATCGGGGGCTGAAGGCACTTCGGCGGGTGATGGGCAGGGACTATGAATCTGACTGAACAACAATACGAGCGAGTGGCACGATACCTCGACGGCCAAGACCTGGCGCTGTCGCCGAACGAACAGGCCGTGGGCGATGAAATCGCCGGCGACGAGGGCCTGTTGTCGCCGGCGCTGGCGGTATCGGCCGAGGAAAGCCAGGCCGGCATCCGGCGGGCGAAGGTGCTGGTCGAGATCGGCTTGCATGAAAACGCGATGGGCGGGATTCTGGACGTGGGCGTCCCGCCCAAGGCGATGGACCGGGCGTGGCGGCGGACCCAGGCTGCCCTGGCCAGGCCGCAACGCAGGCTGTTTGGCGTCGCGGCGGCGGCAGCGTCGATCGCCGCGGCGGCGGTGCTGCTGGTTATGACGATGATCGCCGAGCAGCCAAGCCGATCAGCCAACCCCAACGTCGCGGCAGCGCCCAAGGCCGGCCAGGCCGCGCTGGCCGAAGTGTACATTGCCTCGGTCTCGGCCGCACAGGACCCCGTGATAAGCTTGCTGGCCGCGGAGATCGACCAGCTCGAGGCCGACGTCCTAGCCTCGGCGCCGTCGGTGCCCATGGATATGGATCTCGACCAGGCCGAAAGGGCCATCGAGGAGTTCTGGCTTGACGACGCGATCCTTGAATAACCGGCTTGCCACGGCGCAGCCGAAGGCGAAGCCGGGTAGTCGGGAAAAGAAAGAAACGGTGGAAACAGGAACCCGAGGCCTGCTCGCTTCAGCGAGCAGGAAAGGCGGAAACCGGAACCGGGAGCCTGGGCAGCGCCGATTGCCCGATCAAAAAACGCTGGCCGGACCGATAAAAACTCCGTCCAGATGAAGGTGAACAGATGCGAAAACTCTTCAACGTGGTGCTGCCGCTGTCGGCCGCGGCAATCTTGGCTTGTTTGGCGGCATTGAACCGCCCGGAAACGGTGCTTTCGGCCCAGTCGGCGGAGGTTCGGCCGGCTGGCCGAACTGCTGCCGCCGAGAAGCCGACCACGCGCCCGGCCGGGGCGGCCCCGCGCCCCGGCGCGTCCGGGGCCGATAGCTCCAAGGGCTTCCGTAGCCCGATGAAACTCACGCCCGAGCAGGAACAGGAAGTCCTGGACTACCTCAAGAGCCGCCGCCCGGAAATCTACGAAGCGGTCATCGCCCAGCGTGAGAAGGATCCGCCCCGGTATCGCCGGACGCTCCGCAGCGTTTATCCGTTCGTTACCCGCGTGCGCAAGCTGCCCGAGGATGTCGCCAAGGCATACGAGGGCCTCCAGCAGACCCACGTGGCGCTGTGGCGCCTGGCGCGCGAGTACGCCAACGCTGACTCGCCCGAGAAGAAGCTGGAAATCGAAAACAGCATGAAGGAGCAGGCCCGCAGGCAGTTCGAGGCCGACCAACTCGTCCGGCGCCATCGGCTGGCGGAGTTGGAGGATCAGATCCGCAACCTCAAGGCTGAACTCGATCAGCGAGCCAAGGACGGCGACACGCTAATCCACGAGACGGTCGAGCGGTTCAAACGCAACGTCACCCGCTACGAAAAGGACAAGGATCGCGGCCCGGGCGGCGAAAAGGCCGAACGTCCCCACCCCCAGCCGACCAAGAAGTCCGACAAGCCAAGGGATTAGATGCAGGATTTCGAGATTCGAGATTCGGGTTTCCAACTCGTGGTCGTATCATTGAGATGATGACGACCGATTCGCACCATCAAGGCCCGCCCGACGATCAGCGCGACCCGTTTTCCAGCCCGGTCGTCGACCGCATCCGCGAGGCGGGCAATGTTTGGAAACTCCCCGCCGGCTGGATCCGCCTGCCGGAGGTCTTCGGCTTCTGCCGAGGGGTCAAGCGGGCCCTTACGATGCTCCAGCAGGCCGTCGCCGAATACGCCCGCCAGGGCCAAAACGCCACCAGCGGGAAAAAGCTCCTGCTTCTCGGACAGATCATCCATAACCCATGGGTTAATAGTTATTTCGAAAACCTGGGCGTGAGAATACTCTCCCGCGAGCAGATCGAGAACCCAGCCAGGTACATCACCGCCGACGACTGCGCGGTCATCCCCGCCTTTGGGGTCAAGCTGCCTGTCGAACGGCAACTCGAGGCCATTGGGTGTCGAATCGTCGATACCTCCTGCGGCGACGTGCGCCGCCTGTGGTCCTGGGCCGACCGCGCCTCGGCCGACGGCTACGGCGTGCTGATCTTCGGCCGGGCCGACCACGACGAGACGGTCGTTACCAAGAGCCGACTCGAGGCATCCGGCGGGCGGTACGTCGTGGTCGGCAACCTCGACCAGACCCGCGGGTTCTGCGGACTGATCACCCGCCGGCACGAGGCGGGCGAGTTCGCCGAACTCTTCGGCCCGCAGGCAACCAACTCCCAAGACCTCAAGCCCTTCCAGCGACTGGCCCAGGTAAGCCAGACCACCATGCTCCACGACGAGACCGTGGCCGTGAGAGAACTGGTCCGGCAGGCGTTCGTCGAGCGGTTCGGGCACGACGACGCCGGCACGCGGCTGCTGTTCCAGCCCACCGTCTGCCGCGCTACCCAGGCCCGCCAGACCGCGGCCGTGGAATTGTGCAGGCAAGGCTGCGACCTGGTCGTGGTGGTAGGGGGGTTCGACTCGTCCAACACGCGGCACCTTTACGAGCTTGCCCGCGGCCTGGCGCCGGCATGGTTCATCGAGACCGCCGACGCCATCCACAGCGCCCGCGAGATCGAGACTTTCGACCCCGCCGTCGGCCCGCGCACCGCCACCGACTGGCTGCCGACTCGCCGGCCGATTACCATCGGCGTCCTGGCCGGGGCGTCCAGCCCGGAAATCGTCGTCGGCCAGGTGCTCGAACGACTGGCGACGTTCCTGGAGTGAGTTTCTCTTGAACGCTGTATACCTCCTGGTATACTTAGATCATGGCAGGCGAACTGAGATTCTCCGAGGTGCGGAAGATGCTGGAAGCCAAGGGCTACCGCCTGCACCGGATCAACGGATCGCATCACATTTTCGTCAAGCCAGGTGTTCGGCATGAGAGCATCCCGGTCCACTCGGGAAAGGTGAACCCCCACTATGTCCGCCAAATCGAAAAACTCTAAGGGACAGGCGCTGGATCGCCCCTTTGCACCGGGCATCCTGGCAAAGGCCCGGCAGATCGTGGCCGATTATGAGATTGTCATCGCATTTGAGGACGGCCAGTGGTTTGGCCACGGCCTGGAGCTGCCCGGCGCTCGCGGGGACGGCAAGACGCCGCAGGCGGCCGTGGCTGACACGCGCGAAGCGATGATCGGCGTGGTCGCCTACATGCTCGAACAAGGCCAGCGGCCACCGGAGCCGGCCCGCGAAGGCAATCGGTCGGTGCAGATCAACATCCGCGTTACGCCCGAAGAAAAGACCGTCCTTGAATCGCGATCCCGCTCCAAGGGCTTTCGCGGCCTGTCGGACTTCATCCGCGCGTCAGTGCTGGTGGAGAA
>CAZSBS010000092.1:0-4673 GCA_964605095.1 uncultured Planctomycetaceae bacterium
GGACCGTCGCGTAAGCGGGGTCGCCGTAGACGCTCTTGAGTTCGTTGGGGTCCTTTTCCAGGTCGAAAAGCTCCCACGCGTCGATGTTGTGGTAGTAATGAATGAGCTTGTACCGCTTGCTTCGCACGCCGAAATGCCGCTTGACCATGTGCGAGCCGGGATACTCGTAATAGTGGTAGTACATCGACGTCCGCCAGTCAGCGGGCGTACGGCCTTCGAGCACCGGACGCATGGATACGCCGTCCATGTCCTTGTCGGCGGGGAGGTTGGCATAGTCCAGGAAGGTCGGGGCGAAGTCGATGTTCACGCAGATGTCGTCGGTGACGCTGCCGGGCTTGATCTGGCTGGGATAGCGGACGAGGAATGGCATGCGCAGCGAGGGCTCGTACATGAACCGCTTGTCGAACCAGTTGTGGTCGCCGAGGTAGAACCCCTGGTCGGAGGTGTAGATGACGACGGTGTTTTCGGCGAGTTTCTCATTGTCGAGGAACTTGAGCAGGCGTCCGACGTTGTCGTCCACCGAGGCGATGCAGCGGAGGTAGTCCTTGATGTACTGCTGGTATCGCCAGACGGTTTCCGCTTTCTTGCTGAGCCCCGCGGGCACGGGCTTTTTGAGGTCCGACGGCGTCAGGTGGCTCATCCGCATCTCGGCATCGGCGGCAGCTTCGCAGCGATTGGAGTAGTCATCCCAGAACGTATCGGGAAGCGGGATGTCCTCGTTCTCGTACATGTGGGCGTGCTTCTCATCCGGCTGCCAGTTGCGGTGCGGGGCCTTGTGGTGGCAGAGCAGGAAGAACGGGCGGGTCTTGTCGCGTTTCTTGAGCCAGTCGATGGACAGGTCGGTAATGATGTCCGTGACATAGCCGGTGTGCTTGACCTTCTTGCCCATCTCGATCATCGGCGGGTTGTGATAGGCGCCCTGGCCCGGCAGGATGTGCCAGTAGTCGAAGCCGGTCGGATCGCTGCCCAGGTGCCACTTGCCGATCATGGCGGTCTGGTAGCCCCCGGCCTGGAGCATCTTGGCGACCGTCGGCTGGGAGCCGTCAAAGCGGTCCCCGTATTCGTTGGTGTAGAAGCCGTTCTTGTGACTGTACTTGCCGGTCATCAGCACGGCCCTGCTGGGACCGCACAGGCTGTTGGTGCAGAAGCAGTTGTTGAGCTTCATGCCCTCGGCCCCAAGCCGATCGATGTTTGGGGTCTTGTTGATTTTGCTCCCGTAGGCGCTGATGGCGTGGGCGGCATGGTCGTCGGACATAATGTAAATGATGTTGCACCCGGACGCCTTTGGGCCGGTGCCGGCGCCGGCTGCGCCCATGAGCGCTCGTGGCATGGCGGTGGCCACGACGGCGCCCGCGGCGGCGAACTTCAGGAAATCGCGACGACTTACCTTGCTCATTGCTTCTCCTCTCGCCTGGACGGACCAATGGACTTGGCGAACACGGGCTCAGGACCCTTCGCCAACCCATATTAACCCGGATTTCCCGGATGGGAACCGTAATTAAGGTATAATGAGGCCGCTTGGGGTCGCATGAACAACGGGGCTTCTTGATGTCACGCATGGCGGAAGGATTGCAAGATGCGGTTCACAAGGCGCGGTTTTCTGAAATTGGCGGCAGGAGCGGCGGCCGGGGCGGTCGCGATGACATCTGCCCGGCGGCTCGCGGCGGGCGTGCCGGCCGGTGGCGCGCCCTTGTCGGCGACCGCGGCCAGGCCCAACATAGTGTTCATCTTCGCCGACGACATGGGCTACGGCGACCCGCGATGCTTCAACCCGGACTCCAAGTGCCCCACGCCTAACATCGACCGCCTCGCGGCCGGCGGGATGAAATTCACCGACGCTCACGCCCCCGTCGGCGTTTGCGTACCGAGCCGCTATGGGCTTATCACCGGCCGGTACCCGTTCCGCTCCGACAAGTACCGCCTGCTCGATGACGACGCCACGATCGCGACGGTGGTCAAGTCGGCTGGGTATCGCACGGTCATGTTGGGCAAGTGGCACCTGGGCTTCCACCCGCAGGACCCGGCGGTCGGCGCGGCGGCGGCGGGCAAAGGTGGCAAGGCAGGCCCTGCCGAGGGGCAGGTCTTGCGCGGCGGGCCTGTCGACCACGGGTTCGACTACTATTTCGGCATCCCGGCCTCGCTGGACATCCCGCCGTATTACTACATCGAGAACGACCGCGCCGTGGCCCCGCCGACCGGCCAGATCGGCGAGCACCACTCGCCCGGCGTGCGGGACATTCAGGGCGAGTTCTGGCGTGGCGGCGGGATCGCGCCGGGCTTCAAGCATGAGGATGTGCTGCCCACTCTTGGCCGAAAGGCCCTGGATCTGCTGGACGAGCACCACAAGAGCCACGCCGCCAAGCCGCTGATGATGTACCTCGCCCTGCCGGCCCCGCACACGCCCTGGGTGCCGTCGCCGAGGTTCAAGGGCACGAGCAAGTGCGGCGACTACGGCGACTACGCCGCGCAGGTGGACGGCGTTGTCGGGGACGTGCTGGACAAGCTCGACTCACTCGGCATGACGGACAAGACTCTGGTGATATTCACCAGCGACAACGGGCCCGTATGGTATCCCGAGGACGTCGCCAGGTACGCCCATCGCAGCGTCGGGCCGCTGCGAGGCATGAAGGCCGACGTGTGGGAGGGCGGCAACCGCATGCCGTTCATCGCCCGCTGGCCCGGCCACGTCCAGGCCGGCAGCGCCAGCGACGAGACCATCTGCTTTACCGACATGATGGCGACGTTCGCCGAGCTTGCCGGCGCGAAGCCGGGCCAGGCCGGCCAGGACAGCTTCAGCATCGTGCCCGTCCTGCTTGGCAAGAAGCTCGACGGGCCCCTGCGCGACGCGACCGTCCTCCAGGCCTCCAACGGCATGTTCGCCATCCGCCGCGGGAAATGGAAGCTCATCCTCGGCACGAATTCCGGGGGCTTCAGCCCGAAGACCAAGCCGGCCCCGGACACGCCTAAAGGCCAGCTCTACGACATCTCGGCCGACCTGTCCGAGCAGAAGAACCTCTACAACGAGAAACCGCAGGTCGTCGCCGAACTGACCGCCCTTCTCAAAAGCATCCGCAAGTCCGCGCGAACGGCGCCGCCGCGATGAGGCGTTCCGCCAAACGCGACCGGGATATCAGGTGCGGAGCCTGATGCTTCCGGATCGTGCCGCACCGGTCCGGGATTGAGCATTTGACATTTGCGGGCGAAGCCCGCACTGCGGTATTCTTGCTTCCATGATCCGGATAGCTGACGGGAAAACGCTTGCCCCCGGGCATGTTCGCGCGGTCGGGCTGATGTCTGGCACGTCGTGCGACGGCATCGACGCGGCCCTGGTCGACGTCACCGAAAGCGGCATCAAGATGCTGGCCTTCGAGTGCTATCCGTACACGCGGGCAATGCGCGAGGCCCTGCTCAAGCTGTGCTCGCCCGAGACCTGCCGCATCGACGACCTGTGCCACCTCAACTTCGCACTGGGCGAGCTTCTGGCCGAGGCCGTGAGCAAGCTGGCCAAGCGGGCCAAGGTGGACTTGGAGTCCATAGACGTAGTCGGCTCGCACGGGCACACGGTCTGGCACATCCCGCAGGGGCGGCGTTTTGGCCGGCGTAATATCCGCTCGACACTCCAGATCGGCGAGCCGTGCGTCATCGCAGAGCGGACGGGCATATTGACCGTGGCGGACTTCCGCCCGCGCGACATCGCCGCCGGCGGACAGGGCGCGCCGCTCGTGCCTTATGTGGATTACCGCCTGTTCAGTGACAAGCACGTCGCCCGGGCGATGCTCAACATCGGCGGGATCGCCAACGTCACCTACCTCCGCCCCGCAGGCCGGCCTGAGGATATCGTCGCCTTCGACACCGGCCCGGGAAACATGGTTATCGACCGCCTTGCGGAGATCGTCAGCGACGGCGAGCTCGAATGCGACCTCGATGGCGCCCTGGCCGGGGCGGGCACGGTCGACCTGAAGCTGCTGGCCACGTACATGAGGCACGATTACTTCAAACGCAAGCCCCCCAAAAGCACCGGGCGGGAGGCCTTCGGTCGGGATTTCGCCGGGCGATTCCTGCGCGGGGCCCGCGCCCGCAAGCTCGACGACGCCTGCATCCTGGCCACCGCCACCGCCCTTACGGCCTGGAGCATAGCCGACGCTTTCCGGCGATACCTGCCGGGGCTTTTGGACGAGGTGATCGTCTCCGGCGGCGGGGCGCTGAACCCGACACTGATGGGCATGCTCTCCGAGCAGTTGGCGCCCGCGCGGGTGCTAAGTTCGGCCGAGATCGGCCTGGACCCCAGCGCCAAGGAGGCGCTGGCGTTCGCGGTTCTGGCCGTCGAGGCGGCCCACAACCGTCCCAACAACGCCCCAGCCGCCACGGGCGCCCGGTCGGCGGTCGTGCTCGGCAAGGTCGTGCCGGGCCGGCACCAAACGGAGTGGCCCTACGCATGAAGGACCGATCCCGCCTGACAACCGAGAAACGCAATCCCCGCAGCGCCGCAATCGACACGCTCGACAGCCTGGGCATCATCGCCGTCATCGCCGCCGAGGACGCCCTCGTCGCCCCGGCCGTCGCCAAGCAGCGGCGCCAGATCGCCGCCGCGGTGGATATTGTCGTCGAGCGCATGGGCCGCGGCGGAAGGCTGTTCTACGTGGGCGCCGGCACGAGCGGGCGGCTCGGAGTGC
>CAZSBS010000092.1:4773-16610 GCA_964605095.1 uncultured Planctomycetaceae bacterium
CGCGGCGGAAGGCTGTTCTACGTGGGCGCCGGCACGAGCGGGCGGCTCGGAGTGCCCTCCCACCTACGGCGTGCCTCGAACGCTTGTCCAGGGCATCATCGCCGGCGGCAGGCGGGCCCTGGTGCGGTCCGCCGAGAGTGCCGAGGACGACCCCGCCGCCGGCGCAGCTGAGCTGGACAAACGCCGCGTAAAGGCCGCCGATGTCGTCTGCGGCATAGCGGCGTGCGGGCTGACGCCGTTCGTCCGCGGGGCCGTGACGAGGGCTCGCAAGATCGGGGCTGCGACGATCTTCGTGACATGCTCGCCGGAGGTCCGCGACGCCATCGCCGCCGACGTGGTGATCTGCCCCGTGGTCGGGCCGGAAGTCGTCACCGGCTCGACACGAATGAAGGCCGGCACCGCCACCAAGCTCGCGCTCAACACGCTAACGACGGCAACAATGATCCGGATAGGAAAGGTCCACGGCAACCTGATGGTCGACCTGCGAGCCAGCAACGCCAAGCTCCGCGACCGATCCGAGCGGATCCTGATGGAGCTTACCGGCCTGGCGCGCCCGGCCGCCCGCAAACTCCTGGCCGCTGCCGATGGCGAGCTCAAGCCCGCGATCGTCATGCACGAGCGAGGCGTCGACTACTCCACCGCCCGCAAGCTCCTGGCCGCTTGCAAGGGCTCGCTGAGAAAAGCGATCAGCGATGATGCAAGGGATAAAGTACAGAGATGAAGAAGGTTATCCGCAGATTGCGCAGATGCGCGCAGATTGAGAACTGTTTCTTATCTGCGTTCATCCGCGTAATCTGCGGATAAACAGTCTCTCACTCCGCCGGCGGCGGGATCGTCACCTTGCCGGTGGCGGCCCATTCGGTGCCGCGGAGCATGAGCACCTGGAATCCCGGCCCTGCCATTGCCTTGACATCGTGGCCCATCGCATTGTGAAAGCACCGGCCCTTGCCAAGCTCGGTTACGACGATCATCGGCTCATCCTGCTCGCTGCCGCCCTTGGCCTTGGCGGAAAACGCCGTGGCGAGCACCTTGGCAGTTTTGTGCAACAACTGACGGTGGTAAAGCTCATCCGGCACGTGCGGGAAGTCCTTTAGCCCATCGGTGATCGGGTGCTCGGTGTCCTTGAAGGCGATCTTGAAGGCGTGGTATGCCCCGTGGCCGGAAATGTTCTTGCCCGCTTTGTCCTTCTGCCAGGTAAGGCCGATCAGCTCGCCGAACTCGGGCCAGTCCATCCAGGCCGTGCTGGCGGCGTGGAACAGCACGAATCCATGCCCGGCCTTGACATAGTCCAGGAAGGCTTTCTCCGTTTCCGCCGGCCAGCGATGGCCCTGGACCCTCGGGTAGGTTGTGTAGTTGCTGACGATGCAGTCGTACTTGGCGAAGTCGGCGCCTGTCAGGTGTGGGACGTCCTCGCTTACGTCCACGGTGAAGCGGCCACTGCCCTCGTACATCTTCTTGAGGGCGGGCGTGGTGGCCTTCCATGCGTGGTTGTTTGCACCGCTGAGGATGAGCAACTTGATCTTGCCCGTGGGTTGGTTTGCGGCGGGCGCCGCAGCATCGGCCGCCGATGAGCCAACAAGCATCGCCGCCAAAGCGGCCAGAGATGTGGCGATTTTCAACATGACAAGCTCCTTGCCGTTATTTCGGCTGTGATTGCGGCTTTTTCCGCAGGATCTGCACGACAACAGCCAGGACGACGAACCCGGCGAAGATAACGATGCCCCAGACCTTGAGCTTCGACCAGAGGCTCCAGAAGCTGCCCAGGGCCGCCAAGCCGGCCGCGACGAACATCAGGACGTTCCACGCCAGTCGCTTGAGGCCGCGCGGGCGGTTCTCGCCCAGCAGGCTCTTCTGGTTCATCAGGAGGAAGAACGTGAAGTAGGCGATCGGGATTAGCACCATGCCGAACACGCTGGTGGGCACCGCCAGCCATGTCTGTGCCTTACCGGACCAGAAGAACGGGCCGAACAGGCCCACAGCGGCGGGCATTAGCGCTCCGATCCGGTATAGCCACCCGCGAGACTCTACCCCCGCAATTTCGCATACCACAAAGCCGTTGATGAGCATCAGCACGATGATGCTCGATATGGCCATGCCCACCACGCCTATGCCGAAGACGTAGTCGGCGACGGCCTTTCCGGTCAGTGGCGTCAGAGACTGGGCCATGTCCCTCGCGTCGCGCTTTACGAGCATGGCCGCCATCTTGCGTTCGGCCTCCGGCAGGGCGCTGATCCGCTGCTTGACCTCATCCTTGGAAAGCTGGCCGAACGCGTCCTTGCCGATCTCTTCTTGCACCCGCTCGCCAGCCAGGCCGCTGTACCTGCTCATCAGGGCTGCCGGGGCCGTGCCCTCCAGGACTCCCTCGGCCGGCTTGTTGTGGAACTGGGCCGATGCGGCGATCACGACGCAGCCGGTGACCAGGATGAACGGTATGAACAGGCCCGTGGAAAGGTCGAAGATCGCCAGGCCGCGGAAGGTCTTGCCCCAACCCTTCTTCAGCATGGAATAGGGCAGCAGGAAGGTCATGTTGATTCCCACGGCCGTGGCCGCGGCGCTTATCATGACGTCGCGCTGGTCGGCGACGATTTTGTCGGACCAGAAGCCGCGGCCCTGCCCGCTGACGGCGCCAAGGGCCGCGTCGAACGTGCCGGCCGGCTTGGACAGCAGGCTGAGGTCCGGAATCAGCCCCGCGCCGATCTGGCCCCAATCGAGACCACTCTCGGACAGGCTCATCACGACGACCACGCCGATGAAGCTCACGACAACCACGCCCACCATGCCCTTGAGCACCCATTCCAGTATCCGGATGCCCTTTCGGCCCTTGTCGTAGAAGATCACGATGCCCACACACAGGACCGTGATGGCCGCGACGACGATGAGATTGCCAACCCAGTCCTCCCAGCCTCGGCTCTTCATGACGGCCTCGCCTACCAGGTTCGGCAGGAGGTTCTGGCGCACCGCCGCTGTGCCGACGCTGTACTGCGGCAGGCACCAGACCAGGTTCGCCAGCATCGTCGCGATGATCCAGCCCCAGCCCAGCACGGGGTTGACGTGCTTGTTGATCGCGCGGAAGGGCTTCTCGCCGGTCGACAGCGTAACGTAGCCGATGGCGCTGAGCATGATCACGCCCATGATCATCGCCAGCGGCTGGAGCCACAGAAACGCCATACCGCCCAGGATGCCAAGGTACAACGCACTGGCCAGCGAGCCGCTGCCGAGCGTGATGGCGCTCTGGAGCCAGCCAGGCCCAGAAAGCTTGATGAACGCCCCCAGCGTCGGAAGCGTGCCCTTCTGGCGGGCATCGACGAGCAACTGGCGGTCCCGCTCGATGGCGGAACGCTCGGCCCCAGCCCGCGTGTCCTGGCTCTGCTCGGTCATGATCGTCCTTTTCCTTTCGTCTGCGCCGATTGCTCTTATCAACGGCACGATGCATGGCCAAGATGGCCATGCCACGTTTTCAAAATGTCTCTACCGCCACTTCCGCCCCGGCCCGCTCGGCCGAAACGTAGGCGCTGTATATCGTCGAGATCGTGTTGGCCGCCAGGCGGCTGTCGCTCTCGACCGGCTCACCATACGCGGCAGAGCGGTAAAACGCCTCGATCTCCTGCGGATACCCCGTGAACCAGTCCTCATCCGGCGATGGGTTCGACCAGCCCTGCTTCGTGCCAATCTTCTCCACCACGTAGATGTCCTTGAAGTTCGCCTCCAGGGCGTTGTACGTCTGCATGGCTGTGCTGGGGTTGATGTTGCAGAGAGTCCGGTGATTGTTGGCCGCAACCTCGATCCAGTTGTGTACGCCGCCCAGAACCACGTCCGAGGCGAATATGTCCGCCACCGTGCCGTCCGTGAACACCACGTGCATCAGCGACACGTCGTCGATGTCGTGGTAGTCGCAGCGGATGTGCCCCTCGTCGCGGAAAGACGGCAGGCGGGTTATCGCGTGAGTCCTGGCAGAAACCCCGGCCGGGACAATCGGCTTGCCGTCCCGCGCCCTGCCCTCGACCATTTTCAGGTACAGCGCGGCCGAGAGGGGGTGGCACCCCTTGCCGATCATCGTCCCGCCACCTGAAAACTTCCAATAGGCGTAGGTCTTGGCGTGCGAGCCGCTGTGGGCCTCCTCGCCGTGCATGAAGATGATCTGCGCGCCGGTCTTCTCCAGGATCTCCCGCTCCTTCTGTATCGCGGGCGCGTAGACCCAGTTCTCGGCGTAGAGGATGCGGCCCTTGGAGGCCTTCTCGGCCTCGAGCATCCGCCCGATGCTGCCAAGGGCGTGTTCGAGGGCCTCCGTCTTGGGGAAGGTCTCGCCGTTGAAGGCCTCGCTGCCGTCGCCGAAGTAGCCGGTAAGCGGCTTTTCGCATATTGCGAACTTGTCGCGTTTCAGCGCCGCGATGGTGACTTCCTCGTGCGACGATGCCGTCGTGCAGCAGTGGACCACGTCCACCTCGTCCAGCATCGCGTCGAGGCTGTCGAAAAGCTTGATGCCCCGCTTGGCGGCGTACTGCTCGGCGCCTTGCAGCGCGTGGACGCCGACGACCTCCACGTTCGTGCCGTAAACCTTGCGGATCGCCTCGAAGTGAAACGACGCGGAAAAACCCGCACCGACAATTCCGCAACGTACTGTCTTCTTGTCCTGCATTTGTTTCTTTCCGCTAAAAGGAGAGAAAAAGAAACAGAAGAAACAGAAGAAACAGAAGAAGCATTAGATGGGGATTACATGGATTAAGAGATTACATGGATTAAGAAACATACAAATGCTTCAATCCATGTAATCCTATAATCCTGTCATCCCCCTCCAGCTTCTGTTTCTTCTTTCTTTACCTTCCTCTTCCTCTGCGCTCTCTGCATTCTCTGAGTTGAACTTCTTCTTCTCTTTAGTATCTACCGTAGCGCTGGATTGCCGCCATCAGCAGCCGCATCCCGGTAAGGCGCGAGCCGTTGTTTATGGAACCCGCCGTCGCGAAGTACAGGCCGCGGCTCTCGCGGGCCTGGTCGAAATCCCGCAGGAACTCCGCCACCATGTTCGCCTCCTCGTTGCGGCAGAAGGTGAACGGTGCGAGCTGTCCGTCGATCACCGCGTGGGGCAAGTGCCTGCGAATCTCAGCCACCGTCAGCGTCGGCCCAAAGTTCGTGCCGGTAAGGTCCACCCGCGCCAGCAACGGCAATAAATGCCCCATGGCTGAGTCCGAGTGCTGGAAGCGACTGTCGGCCGGGCTGGGGCTGTAGCGCCCGAACATGCCCTGCAGGACGGGCAGGCCGAAAAGCTCGTACATCTGGGGGTTGAACAGGCAGCAGTTGTCGTCGGCGAAGCTGAATCCGCGCGGGGCGGTCTGCGGCGTGTAGCCCGCCTCCTCGTCCAGCACGCGGGCGATTTCCAGCATCACGCGGAGGATGGTCCGGCTGAATCGCGCGGCCAGGTCCGGCTCATCCATGCACAGGAAGATCATGTTCTCCGTGCCGTAGATGCTGCACGCGAACGTGCAGGGCCCGCGCTGGTGGCGGTACAGCGGGAGCTTTGCGCCCAGTGCCCGCAGGCGGGCCTTCTCGGCCTCCCAGTCTTCCGGCAGGATGAACGAGCGTATGTCGCGGGCATCCACGCGGTCCAGCAGCGCCCGAAGCTCATCCGGCGTGTTGGCGGCCTGCATCAGCCACCACGACCCCGCCTTGCCGCCTTCCCACACGTACTTGCCCTCGAAGACGTCGTGCAGGCCCTTGACCGCCGACCAGCGGAGGTTCGCGTCCGGCTTGGTCTGCCTCAGCAGGCGCCGGCCGACGATCTTCTCGGAAATGTCGTTGTAGCGGATGTTGAGCCCGATAGCCCAGTCCGGGTCGTTCTCGTATCGCTGCCAGTCCTGCTCGATGCCAAGCTCGTCGAATGCGCACTCCCAGTTGCAGATGGCCCCCAGTGGCGGCTGCGGGATTTCCAGGCCGAACGGGTCGGCCTTGGCGGCCTCCTGGTCGGCCCAGAAACGCTCGATGTTCACCGGCGCCAGCCCGCCCGCTGCCCGCGTCTCGGCCAGCAGGCTGTCCACCTTCCTGCGGTTCTCCGTCGAAAGCTGCTCGTAAGCGCCCATCAATCACCGTCTCCAACTCGTGCATCGCTTGCCATGAATACGAGGTGCAAAACCTCAAGGCGCAGCCGCACCGGCGAGGCCGGAACCTGCGGCCGGGACATTATGAACCAAGCGGGCGAGTTTTGGTATGGGCAACTTGCAAGCCGACAGTCAAGCGGCCGAGTCTATTTCCCTGGCGAAGGCGATGGTGGTACGGCCGATCCCGCCAGCATAGGGCCGATGGTTCGCGACATGCAGATCGCCTGCCAGCAGTCGGCCGGGCGGGATTGAAGGAGCATGTGCGGGCCGTCGATCTCGATGACTTCAAGTTCCGCGGACAGTGCGGCAAACGCCGCGGCGCAGCGTGCGTGGACGAGGCGGTCCCGTGTGGCTTGGAGATAGCAGGTCGGCTTTCAGCAGGCCGAGCATCTCGGCCGAGCGCCAGCGCCCAAGGCACGCCCTGCCAATCAGCGAAAGCCCAATCCGCCCGCCTCGCCGCACGCCCGCCGGCAGGCAGCGGACAAACGGCCCAAACATCAGGCCTGTCCCATCCATCCCGGGAAGCAGCACCAGTTCCATTGCATGCTCCGTGAAGGCCGGCGAGCGCCCGCGCTCACCCAGAGGTTTCGGCCATTATACCCAGTCGCCTCGCCACGGGGAAACCCAGGAAGCGCCCGAGACATACTTGCGAAGGCGGAAGCAGAACGCCTATTTGGTAGGCATTGAAGACCCCTTCCGGCGTATTATCCCTGTCCGAAACCCGGCCCGGTTGCCGACATTGTCTTATCGGTAACGTATCGAGACACGAACGTGGAGAACAGCATCATGGCGCATCCTATGGCGCATTTTGAGCCGACGGTCGATTCCCTGTTGAACTACCAGTGCCCCGCGTGGTTCAAGAACGCCAAGTTCGGAATCTACATCCACTGGAGCGCGTACTCGGTGGCCGAGGGCGGGGACTGGCTGCCGCGGGAGATGTATCAGCAGGGCAGCAAACCGTATGAGTTGATGTGCGCCAAGTACGGGCACCCTTCGAAGTTCGGCTACAAGGACCTCGTGGGGCTGTGGAAGGCGGAGAAGTTCGACCCGGACGCCATGCTGAAGCTGTTCAAGCGGGCCGGGGCCAGGTACTTCGCACCGTGCGCAGTTCACCACGACAACTTCGACCTCTGGAACTCGAAGCACAACCGGTGGAATGCCGTGAACATGGGCCCCCGGAAGGACCTGATAGGGATGCTCCGCAAGGCCACGCTGGACGCGGGGCTTCGCTTCGGCGTGACGACGCACCTGGAACGCACTTGGAGCTGGTTCCAGACCAACAAGGGCGCCGACCGGACCGGGCCTCTCAAAGGCGTGCCGTATGACGGCAACGACCCGGCCTTGGGGGACCTCTATCTCGCCCCGGACTCGGACACCAGCCTTGCTCACCCGCGCAACCCGCCGAAGGCCTGGCGGGAGCACTGGGCGCTTCGCATAAAGGACCTGATTGACAACTACGACCCTGATCACCTTTATTTCGACGGGGCGGTGCCGTTCCAGGGCGACGACCGCGCCCGAAGCGGACTGGACGTCATCAGCCATTACTACAACCACAACATGAGCGTCCACGGCGGGCGGCAGGAAGGCGTGATGTGCATCAAGAACATCCGCATGCACGGCTACTACTTCGACGGCATCGCGACGCTGGACTTCGAGTGGGACCAGTCCAAGAACGCCCTGTATGATTACTGGCAGAACGACGCGTCGATCGCCTCTTGCTGGGGGTACTGCGCGGGCCCGACCTATTTCAGCGTGGAGGCCATGATCCACAAGCTTGTGGACGTGGTCAGCAAGAACGGCAACATGCTGCTGAGCGTCCCGCCGCGGGCAAGCGGCGCGCTGGACGATGAGGCCGTGGCTGTGCTGGAAGGCATCGGCGACTGGCTGGCCGTCAACGGCGAAGCGATCTACGGGACCGAGCCATGGTGGCCCGCCTACAGGTCGATCCCCGACGGCGTGCGTTTCACCCGCAAGGGCGACACGCTCTACGCCATAATCCTGAAGTGGCCGGAGGATGGGAAGCTGCCGCTGTCCGTGCTCGGGACGCAGGAGAAAGGCTTGCCGATCAGGCGTATCGAGATGATCGGCCAGGCCGAACCCCTTCGATACGATCAGGGCCCCGAGGCCCTGGTCGTCACCTTGCCGCCGAAAAAGCCTGATGGCGTGGCCTGGACGCTCCGGCTCGACATGCCCGAGACGCGGTAGTGAGAGGCGATTGGGCCGGTTGCCTCGATACTATCGTCCAGGCTGTTTCTCCGTCGTGCACCGCACCCTGGCCCGGCCGCGGGCGCGGGCATTACGTCCCTGGCGGCCCTTGTGGGCCATTGCGGCCGGATTATCCCTGTTCTAAACCCGCCCGGATTGCCGACATTGTTTGAGCGCTAATGTATCGACGTCCCGACAAATCGTTGTTTGTGCGTATGCTGAAGCTGGCGATGTGGCTTTCGCCGGCTGCTGCGCTGGTGCTGCTGGTGGTGGCGTTGTTCCGCTGGCGGCTGGACGGCAGGCTTGCGCAGATGCTGCTGACGTGCGTCGGGGTGTTTCTGGGGGCGATGCTCATGTACGTTCAGCTTCGGGCCCGCCATCGGGCCGGGCCGGGCTTCGCGCTGCTGCTGACCTTTGGCGTGGCGGCAGTGGCGGCCTCGCAGGCGAGCTACCTGGCGCTGGTGTGGACAGACTTTATCACCACCAACCCCATGTGGCGGCTGTGGTGGGTGACCATGGTCATATCGGTGGTCATCACGCACCTGGTGATGTTGGAGGCCGCTACTGCCAGGCGCGGCGGGCCGGTGGAGCTTGTCACAGCCGTCATGGCGGCCTGGGCGGCCCTGATGGTCCTCTGGCTGGGCCTGCGGAAGGACATGCTGGCGGACGTATCGACGGTGTACCTGTGGGTGCTTGTATTCCCGGCCGTAGGAACGGGCGTCGGGTCGATGTACCTCATAGTCCGTCGCGTGCTGGGCGTGGCGCGGCCCGGGGCGATTTCCAAGAGCGCGGCTGTGACTGGCGTGCTGATGTCGCACCTGGCGACGGCGGTGGTGGCGTACTTTGTCGGGCAGGCGACGGCAATCAGGCCCGCCGCGCAGGCCGGGCTGGCGCCCGCGGCGTTGGCGGCCTCGGCCGGGGCGGACCTGTCGCGGCAGGTGGGCAACAGCATCTACGCCGCGCAGTCCGGTGTGGCCACGTACATGGGCGACACGCGGATCGTTAGTCGGCCGCCGTTCATAAAGGCCGGGCAGGTCGAGGCGATCGAATCGCGGCTTGAGCCCGGGGACATTTTGCTGGAGCGGGCAAACTGGTACCTGTCGAACCCGAGCCTGCCGGGCTTCTGGAAGCACGCGGCGCTGTACGTCGGGCGGCTTGAGGACCTCAAGCGGCTGGGCATCGCCGACGCCCCCGCCATCCAGCAACACCTGGGCGACTACCTGACGGCCGGGCCCGACGGCCGGGCCAAGACGGTCATCGAGGCTGTCAGCGAGGGCGTGCTGCTAAACAGCCTGACCAAGTCCCTGCACGCCGATTACGCCGCCGTGCTGCGCCCCCGCGTCAGCACTGGCCGGAAAGCCATCGCCATTACGCGGGCGTTCGCAAACCTGGGCAAGCCGTACGACTTCAACTTCGACTTCGAGGACACCGCCAAGCTCGTCTGCACACAGGTGGTCTACCTGTCATACTACGATGTTCTGGCCTTTGGGCTTCAGCGGATCCTTGGGCGGACGACGTTGCCCGCCAACGAGATCGCCCGCAAGTACGCCGGTGAGGCCGGCCGGGCCGACAGGCAACTGGACTTCGTGCTCTTTATCGACGCGGTTCCCACCAAGGCTATGGCGGTGGAATCCACCGAGGCCGAGTTTTGCAAGTCCGTCCTGCGCCCCAAAGAACTGGTCGAGACTCCGTGACGATCACGCCTGACAGGCACGAGCAGGAGCACTTCTTCAGCGCCGCCAAGGCCGTGGCGGGCCTGACGATGGCCTCGCGCATGCTGGGCTTAATCCGCGATATGGTCCTGGTGCCGCTTGGGCTGCCCGCGGTGGCCGACGTGTTCTGGGCCGCATTCGGCATTCCGCACATGTTCCGGCGGCTCTTCGGCGAGGGAGCCCTCTCGGCCGCGTTCGTGCCGGTGTTCACCGACGCCGCCGAAACCGGCGGATGGGACCGCGCCCGCAAGGTTTTGGCCAACACCGCCGGCCTGCTCGCCGTCGTGCTGACGGTTCTCGTCGCCCTGATCGAGTTGGGCCTGGCGGCCTGGCTCATGCACACCGGCCAGGGTCCCGACGCCGAGGCATTCAAGCAACGGCTGACCATCGAGTTCACGATGATCATGCTGCCGTTTGCGATTTTCATCTGCCTGCTGGCCCTGTGCTCGTCGGCTCTGAACGCAAAGGGGCACTTTGCATACCCGGCCGCGGCGCCGATCTTGCTGAACGTGGGGCTGATCTTCACCGCGCTTGTCGTCGCACCGGCTCTGGCGGGCGAGGACGTCGGCAAGTTCCGCGTCGTCGGCGCCGCCCTGGTGGTGTGCAGCGTCGGCCAGTTGGCCGGGGCGATCTGGCTGCTGCGGCGAAGCGGCCTGGGCGGGCGATGGCGCCTCCGGCCGGTGCTGCCGGAGATTCGCCAGATTGCCTGGCGCATGCTCCCGACGGTGCTGCCGCTTGGCCTGGTGCAGATTGGCGACCAGTTGATGAGGATCATCGCGCTTGCACTTACCCGCACCGAGGCGGCGCCCTGGCTGCCGCTGCTGCCGGGCGTGGTACGCGGGCAGTACCTATCCGGAAGGCTCTATCAACTTCCGCTGGGCGTACTGGCGGTATCGATCGCGACGGCGGTCTTCCCGCTGATGAGCCGCTGCGCCGCACGCGGCGATCTGCCGGGCCTGCGGGATGCGGTCAACCGCGCACTGCGGCTGTGCCTGTTTCTGAGCATCCCCTCGGGCGTCGCGCTGATAATCCTGGCACATCCGACCATCGCGGCGGGCTTTCAGCGCGGCGACTTCACGGCCGCCGATTCCGCCATGACCGCGCGGATGCTCCAGATGTACTGCCTGGGAATGCCCGCGTACTTCTGCGCTCACATCCTGCTGCGAGCGTTCTTCTCCCGCAAGGACACCAGCACGCCGATGTACGCCGCTGTCACGTGCACGGCCCTGAGCCTGGCGATGGTCTGCGTGGGCATCTACACGCCGCTGCGGTCGGCGGCGCTGGGTCTGGCAACATCCGTCGCGGCCATCATCAACGTGGCCTGGCTGCTGGTGGTGCTGCACCGAAAGGTCGGCAAACTCGGCATGCGGAGCCTGCTGAAGTCATCCGCCAAGACCACGGTCGCGACGGCTGCGATGGCTGCGGCGATCTTCGCCGCCCAGTGGGCCGTCGGGGCCGCGGGGCAGCAGTGGCTGCCGCGGGCAGCAACTCTTGGCCGGGTCGCGGCGCTCGCAGGGGCAATCCTGGCTGGGTCCGGCGCGTTCCTGATAACCGCCCGACTGCTTGCCTGCCGCGAACTCGGCGAGCTTGTCCGCCGGCCCGCGAAATCAAACGGGATTGGTGGCTCAGTGTGATGCCGGTGCCGCAACGCAACCGGCTCAGATGATAACGCGGATGATAACGCGGGCACTTGCGTTCCGGCCGCGGTGCGGAAACAATTGGAGGCGTCAGAGTGACGCCAAGCCAAGTTCATCGAAGGGATGAAACATGCAAGTAATCGCCATAAACGCAAGCCCCCGCCCCGACGGCAATACCGCGATGCTGCTGGGCA
>CAZSBS010000093.1:0-8357 GCA_964605095.1 uncultured Planctomycetaceae bacterium
TGGCGGCAGCTTGCGGCGCCGCTGGTGGCGCCGTCGCTGCTGGCCAGCGACTTTGCGCGCCTGGGCGAGCAGATCGGCATTCTCACAGCCGCCAGGTGCGAGGTGCTGCACGTCGACGTGATGGACGGGCATTTCGTGCCCAACCTGTCGATGGGCCCGCCGGTGGTAAAGTCCATCCGCGCCTGCACGGAGCTTCCGCTGGACGTTCACATAATGGTGACCGATCCGGCCTGGTATATCGAACGGTTCGCCGAAGTCGGGGCCGACAGCATCACGTTCCACATCGAGGCCGCCGACGAGCCTCGCCGGCTGATAGACCGGCTGCACGAGCTTGGGTTGGGGGCGGGCATTTGCCTGCGCCCGGGCACACCGGCTGAGGCTATCGCAAGGTTCGCCCGCGAGGTGGATATTGTGCTGGTGATGACCGTCGAGCCGGGTTACGGCGGGCAGGAATTTATGGCGGACATGCTGGATAAGGTCGAGGCCGTTCGTGGTATGCTGGATGCGGGCCAGCGGCTCGAGGTCGATGGCGGCATCGACCGGCACACCGGCTGGCTGTGCGCCGAGCGCGGCGCCGACGTGTTCGTGGCGGGCAGCCACATACTCGGCCAGAGCGACATTGCCGCGGCCTTTGTAGCCATGAAACAGGCCGTGGTCGGTCATGAGCACCGGCCAACGGAAAACCAGTGAGTGCAAAAATGGCGAAAGACCCCGACCCCGTAGTTCCGTTCGACCCGTCCGTATTCGAGGGTCCTGCCCTCCGCAAGAAGCGAGATGTGCCCGACGGCCTGTGGATGCGCTGCCCCGACTGCGAGGGGATGCTCTACCGAAAGGTCGTCGCGGAGAACCTCGAAGTCTGCCCGACGTGCAATTACCATTTCCGCATCCCGGCCAGGCAGCGGATCGTGCAACTGGCCGACACCGACAGCTTCGAGGAACTCTTCACCGACATCCTGCCGGACGACCCGCTGAACTTCACCTGGCGCGAGCAAAAGTACGGCGAGTACCTGAAGGAATACCAGACCAAGGCCGGCACCGACGAGGGAGTGCTGACCGGCGTGGCATACATCAAGGGCCGGCGAGCTGCACTTGGTGTAATGAACGGCGAGTTCATCATGGGCTCGATGGGCTCGGTCATCGGCGAGAGACTCACGCTGCTCATCGAGAAGGCCACGGCTGAGAAGCTGCCGCTGATAGTCGTATGCACTTCCGGCGGCGCCCGCATGCACGAGGGCGCCCTTAGCCTGATGCAGATGGCCAAGACCTCAGCCGCGCTGGGGCGTTTCGACGATGCGGGCGGGCTTTACATCACCATCCTCGCCGACCCGACCACCGGCGGCACGACCGCCAGCTTCGGCATGCTTGGCGACGTGATCATCGCCGAGCCGGGCGCGCTTATCGGCTTCGCCGGGGCTCGCGTCATCGCCAACACCCTCCGCACCGAACTGCCCGAGGGCTTCCAGAAGGCCGAGTTCCTCCTGGAGCACGGCTTTATCGACCGCATAGTCCAACGCAAAGAGCTGCGCAGCGAGCTTGCAAGGCTGATCGACTACTGCGAAGCCTGATGCGCGTTCCGACCGCACAGGAGAAGTCAGATGAAAGAGATTTGCCATGCGTAACGGACTATCGCGAGATTCCGCCGGACTGGGCGAAGCCCCGGGCACATTCGTCGCTTTGCTGCTCTGGTCCGTGTTATCGCTTCCATCGCTTGCGGTTTCGCCTGCCGCTCCATCGCTTGCGGTTTCGCCTGCGGAAAGAAAGAGAATCGCCGAGAGTCAGTTGCTCTCGCGACTCGACGCGCCGCTGTTGTTCGTGAAGCGTCACTCCTATCAAGGCATTCACATATACGACACGTTCTACAAGTGGCCGCCGGGGGGCGGCGGGATCTACGTGCTCGAAAACCCCAGCGATCCTGGCGAGAAGCGGAAGATCCGCGCCGTCATCGACGAATCTTCGCCAAACTCGCTGGGCAAGGGGGTGTACTCGCACCCCGATCTTTCATGGGACGCCGGCAGGCTGCTCTTCTGTTACAAGGGCGAGCCGAATGGCAGCACGAAGATCTACGAGATCGGGATAGACGGCAAGGGGCTGCGGATGGTATCGGACCCGACGCCCCAAGTCTCCTGCTACAAAGGAGCGCATGCCGGGCTGCACGACGTCTGGCCGACTTATCTGCCCGATGGGCGGATCGTCTTCTCCTCGACTCGCGCCGCCGGACTGGTTCCCTGCGCCAACTCGGGCGTTGCCATCCTGCACGTCATGAACGCCGACGGCTCCGACATCCACCCGATCTCGGTGAACCCAGAAACGGAGTTCGACCCGGCCATCCTGCCGGACGGGCGGATAGTTTTCGGCCGGTGGGAATACGTCGACAAGAACGCGCTGACCATCCAGTCGCTTTGGACGATTTATCCCGACGGCTCGAACGAGACGGCCATGTATGCGAATAACATGGTGTTTCCCGAGGCGACGCTGGACGTGCGTCCCGTTCCCGGATCCCACCTGGTGGCCGTGACGTTCGCCAAGCACAACAGCACTCCTCGCGGCTCGATCGCCATGATCGATCCGCTTATGGGCAAGAACGATCCCAACGCCGCCTACAATTTCGAGCATCCGAAAGATCCGCTTTACGACCGGGGCGACTCATGCGAGCCGTATCCGCTCGATGAGAATACGGTCGTATTCAGCGGCAGGCCGCCAGGCAGCAACCGCAACGTCATCGAGATGATCGACCGTCAGGGCCAGCGTGTAACGGTGCTGTCAGACCCCGGCATTTGCCTGCATTCGCCGATGCTCGTCAAGCCTCGCCAGGTTCCCGAGAGGTTGCCCGACAGCGTCGAGCGAGGGCGGAAGCGCGGCGCGTTTTTCGTGCAGGACGTCTATGCGGGCCTTGCGGGCATCAAGCCAGGTGAGGCGAAATGGCTGAGGGTGATTGAAGAGACTTCCCGCGTCAGCGCGAGCCCAGGCAGCAGTAACCCTTTCAATCAGACTTTCCTCGTCAGCGCCGCCCTGGCCTTCGCGACGAAGATATACCACGGCATTACCCCGATCAACGAGGACGGCTCGGTTCACTTCGAAGCCCCCGCCGGGCGGGCGCTTTACTTCCAGGTGCTGGACAAGGACATGCGCCTTATCCAGAGCATGCGGACGTTCATCCAGGCCGTGGGGGGCACCACCCGCTCCTGCATCGGCTGCCATGAGGATAAGTCCAGCGTGCCAAAATACGGGAAAGGATCCGTCCGTGGCGAGCCGGTAAAACTCAGGCCGGAATCATGGGGCACCGGGTACATGGACTATCCCGGCATGATCCAGCCCGTCTGGGACAAGCACTGCGTCAGTTGCCACGGAGGAGAAAAGGGATTCGAGGCCAGGCTCGACTTGACCGGCGGATGGACGACCCATTTCAGCAACAGCTATGAGAACCTGGCCGATCGGCGGGAGACCCAGCTCACCGCTTACCTGATCGACGGGATCGACTGCATGAACGGCACGGCTTTCTGGTCCTGCCGGATGTTCAAGCCCCGAAGCTTCGGTTCGGCGACGGCCCCGCTTGCAAAGGTCATAATGAGCGGCCACAAAGGGCGCATCCCGAAGATGACCGCCGTAGAGCGAGACCTGGTCATGGCCTGGATCGACTGCAACGGGCTGTACTACGGCACCTGGGACTACACCTCCCACGGCTACGCGCTGGACGCCTGGGGCGCAACCGCCAAGCAGCTTCAGGCGGAGATGGTCAAGGCCAAGTGCACCGATTGCCACGGCAAGGGCATCGGCGGCGACTGGATCAACCTGCAAGAGCCTGAGATGAGCCGCATACTTCGCGCGCCGCTGGCGGCCGACGCAAATGCAAACGCAAAAGGCTTCGGCACGGCGATATGCCGGAACCACAAAATGGACCCGATGCGAATCCGGACCCGCCTTCTGCGCAACGGCTACGCCCATGCGGTGCAGCCGCTTGAGGCATTTGCCCCGCAGCCGGTCCCGCCGATCCAGGGAGGTTCCAAACCCCAGCCGAGCTTCCAATCGACCGACAACCCCCATTACCAGGCGATGCTGGAAATAATCCGCAAGGGCCGGCAGACAGCCCTGTCCACACCGAGAGTCGACATGCCTGGAGCCCAGGTGATCGCTGGCCGCGATCGGATGTTCATCCCGCCGCCGGTGCCCGCCCAGGCGCCCGTGCCAGAGGCACAGGTCGATGGCAGCGGCGCGGTTCTGCTGCAATGGGAGCGCTCGGCGAGAACCATCGGGCTGGAAGCTCAAATCCACCGCGGCCCCGCGAAAGACTTCGTTCCGTCCGAGCGGACGCTCATCGCCCAGACGCCTCTCGCGCATTACGTGGACCGGGAAGCGCCCGCCGGCAATCAGCATTACGCCCTCATCCTGCGCAACGAGGCAACTTGCAGCAAACCGTCATTCATCACGGTGGAGGTGCCAAAGCCCGCCGTGCAGGTCAAGTCCGCAAGCCGGTCCTGAAAGTCCTCCGCACCAAGCTCGACCAGTGGCTTCCAGAAAGCACGAAGGGCCGGCTATCCCGGCTCGCCGGGACTATCGCCCCATTCGAGGCTCATTGCTGCGCGCAAGCCTTGCCTCAAGCCGGGCTGTCGGATTTGTCGGCGTTGGCGGGCGGCGCCTAGGCCGATGTTGCAGCCTTCTTTGCTCGCCTGCGTCGGGGCCGCTTTGCGGCGGGCCTGGCTTTTTCCGCTGCGCCAGCCTGGCTGTCGCCTGAGGGCTTTTCGCCTGCCACAGCCGGCGCGATTGGGGCGGCAGTCTCGGCCGGGGGCGGAGTTGCCTTCGCGGCGGCCTTCGGTCGCCTCGGCGGCCTCGGTCGCCTGGGTTTCTTGGCGGCGGCAGGCTTGGCCGGCCCCTCGGGCCCCTTATGGGGAGCTTTTGCCTCGGTTGCCGCCCCCACTGGCGCAGCCTGTTGCCACGGCTGGCCGGGCGCCGGGGCCTGGGCATGGCCCTTGCCTTCGCCAGGCTCTTGCCCCGCGGCGTGCTGAGGCTGCCGCTGGGCTGTAGGCTGGCCTTGGGGCTGCTGAGCCCCTGCCCCAACGGGCTCACCGGTGTGGCTTTTGTGGCGACGGCGACGACGGTGCTTCTTCTTGACCGCACCCTCTTCGCCAACCTGCGGCGTCTGACCCTCCGCGGCCGGGGGTTGGGGTTGCTGCGGCTGCGGCTGCGGTTGTGGCCTGGGTTGAGCAGCCTGGCCTGAGGCGCCTTGAGGCTGCGCAGGCTGCTGGGCGGCGGGCGCCTGGGCGCCTTCAGCGACGCCATCGCGGCGCCGGTGCTTACGGCCTCCGCGCCGGCCTCGACGCTTCTTCTTGACTTCCCCGGCCGGGCCATCTATGCCCTCGTGGTCCGCGGTCTGGATCGCCGCCGAGGCTGCCGAGGCTGCCGAGGCTGCCTCCAACTCGCCAGGCTCCTGGCCGACAGCCGGGGCTTGCGGGTCGGCTTCGCCCTCGTCCTGATCGGCCAGGTCGGTAGCGCTGATCATGCGGTCGAGTTCGGCGTCTTCATCGTCAAAGTACGGGATTTCGCAGACCTCAATCTTGTCGAAGTCGATTTCGCCATGGTCGGCTTGCGGGGCCGCCGGGGCAGGCAGGGCTCCCGTTCCCGCCGGCGCAGCCGGCTGGGCTTCTCCCTCGGCCTGGGCTGGTGCTGCCGGGGGCGGCACCTGCGAAATGGGAATCGTCTGAAGTGTTGTTCGCTCGGGCTTGCCTACGGTGGGGTTTTCCCACGCCACGGGCGCGCCGCGTGGGTTGGTGCAATGTATGGTCCCATTGCCGGCCCCAACTTCCGCGTCGGCCCGGACGACGATGGCTTTGCCCGTCGCGGCCTCGACTCGCGCAATCTCCAGCCGCTGGCGATTCAGCAGGAAGTGAGCCACTTCCGGCGGCACGACGGCCTCGATGTGTGCCACGTTGGCATCGACGCTGGCGCGCTGGATGTCCCGCATGATCCGCAGGCTCAGCGATTCCTCGCTCTGGACAATGCCGAGCCCGTCGCAGCGCAGGCAGCGGTTGAAGTAGCTCTGCTTGAGCGACGGCCCGAGGCGCTGCCGCGTCAGTTCGATGATGCCGAAAGCGCTGGTCCGCAGGACCTTCGTCTTGGCGCGGTCGGGCTTCATGGCGTCCTTGAGGGTCTTCTCGAGCAGGCGGCGGTTCTTCTCCTCGCGCATGTCGATGAAGTCGATGATGATCACCCCGCCCATGTCACGAAGCCGAAGCTGCCGGGCGATTTCCCTGGCCGCCTGGAGGTTGATATTCAGCGCGGTGGTCTCGGCGTCGGAGTGCTGGCGGAACCGCCCGGAGTTCACGTCGATGGCAACCAGCGCCTCGGCCTGGTCGAATATCAGCGAGCCTCCCATCGGCAGCTCGACGCGCCGGGCGTGGATCTTCTCGATCTCCACCTCCAGCCCCGACTCGTAGTACAGGCCCTCCTGGCCCGTGTAGAGCTCCACCGAGTGCTTGCCGCGCGGCACAGCCACGTTGAGGAACTGCTCGACCTGTCTGGCAACGGCGGGGCTGTCGCAGATGACCCGCTCGATCTCCGCGCTGTAGATGTCGCGGATGGTCCGGGTGACCAGGTCGGACTCCCGGTAGATCTCCGACGGGATGCGCGCCCGCTTGATCTGCTGCTTAACGGCCTTCCACAGGCGAAGCAGGTAGTTCAGGTCGCGTTGGAGCTCGCGCTTGGGGCGGTCTATTCCGGCGGTGCGGACGATGAAGCCCATGTCCGGCGGCAGCACCAGTTCGCCCAGGGCCGATCGGGCCTTGTTGCGGGCATCCTCGTCCTCGACCTTGCGGGAGACCCCCAGGTGGCTCATGCCGGGCATCATCACAAGCAGCCGGCCCGGGATCGACAGGTACGTCGTCATCGTCGGGCCCTTGGTGCCGATACCCTCCTTGATCATCTGCACGACCACCTCCTGCCCGCGCCGCAGACATTCCTGAATCGGCGGGCGGTAGTGGTACGACCTCTTCTGGCCGACGCTCTCGACAGCGCGTTTGCTCTTGGGGAAATACGTCGGGTTGATGTCCGAGATGTGCAGGAACCCGTTCTTGCCAAGCCCGATGTCCACGAACGCGGCCTGGATGGCTGACTCGACGTTTGTCACGCGGGCCTTGTAGATGTTCCCCACTCGGCTCGCCGTGGAGGTCCGCTCGACGTAGAGTTCCTCAAGCCCCTCGTCGGAGACGACGGCTATTCGGCATTCCTGCCCTTGGACGGTGTTAATCAGCATTTGTTTCGGCATGTTGCCCTTTCAGGTGGCGGCTTCGGATCGGCAGGGTGTTTTAGCAACACTTGGCGGAACTTGTTCGCGTGCGCCGAGCCGGTCCCAAGACCGGCCCGTGGTTGGCCTGGGCGTCACAGGTCGTACTGGACGTTCGTGCGGACCAGCCTTGCCAGGTCCGTTCGCCCGTCGAGCCCGACGGCCTCGAGCACCTCGCCCGGACGAGCCCAGACCTGTCCGTCGGACACCAGCGAGAACCGCAGGCGCCCATCTTCCAGGCGAAGGTCTCGAACGAGGGCTTTGAGGCCGATGGTCCTGACGCGGCGGGCCTTGGCGGAGCCCCGGGGTCCTTTGGGCGACTGGTCCACGCCCCGCTCAACCGGCCAGGCGTCGGCCTGGTTGAACTTCGCGGCAAGCTCGGCCAGTTTGGCCTGCCCGGCTTGCTCGATGGGCGCCTCGTAATCCACGCGCCGCACCTGCGGCGGCGCCTTGGCCTGCAATACCTCGGCGCGGGTGAACGTCATTCCGCCGGGACTCTGCGCGTTGAGCAGGCCCAGGAGTTTCTCTGCCGGCATCGGCCGGGTCAACTGCATGACGGCCAGGTCGGCCAGGGAGGCCACGCCTACGGGCCTCGGACATGCAAGCGACAGAACCGGATGCGGGTTGAAGCCCTGGGTGTACTTTACAGGCAGGCACGCCCTGGCAGCGGCGCGTTCAACAGCCCGGACGGTATCCCTGTGCGACAGGAACCGCAGGTCGGACTCAATCACCAACCACAATCCCCATTTCTGGGACGGCTTGGGCGAACTTCCTTCCGTTTTCTACCTTTCCGTTGCCTTGTTGTCTCACTGGACACCGCCGGGCCGGCCTTGGGGGCCTGTCGCGCCCGGGGATCCTGGTTTTGTTGCAGCCGCGAACGCCGCGGCCGGCTGTTTCCCGTCAAGCTCGCACACCTCCGCTCGCGGGCGGCCGCGTGCGATTCTGTTCTGTTTTTAGAATCTCCGATTCCCTGCTTCCTACTTCCTGCTTCCTACTTCCTGCTTCCTACTTCCTGCTTCTTACTTCCTGCTTCTTACTTCTTACTTCCTGCTTCTTACTTCTTACTTCCTGCTTCTTACTTCTT
>CAZSBS010000093.1:8457-16600 GCA_964605095.1 uncultured Planctomycetaceae bacterium
CTTCTTACTTCTTACTTCCTGCTTCTTACTTCCTACTTCTGACTTCTTACTTCCTCTTACTCCGCGTACTCCTCCGGCATGACCCGGCGGATTTCAGCGCGGAGGTAGTTAAGCGTTTCCATGTCGGAGTCGAAGCCCATTACTCGCCTTGCCACCTGGAGCGACTGCTCCATACTAGTCGAGCGGATGACCTTCTTGATTCCAGGTATCGCCGGCGGGGCACAGGAGAATATCCGCAGCCCCAGCCCCAGCAAAAGCATCGTGAACATAGGGTCGGCCGCCATCTCGCCGCAAAGGCTCACGGGTATCCCGTAGCGCTGTCCGGCCCGGATGACTTCCTTTATCAGCCGAAGCACCGCCGGGTTGGCGGCCGAGAACAGGGCCGCCACTCGCTCGTTGCCTCGGTCGACCGCCAGCGTGTACTGGATGAGGTCGTTGGTGCCGATGGAGAAGAAGTCCACCTCCTGGGCGAACGCCGAGCACTGCAGCGCCGACGACGGCGTCTCGACCATTATCCCGATGGGGATGTCCTCGCGGTGTTCGATGCCGTCCTCCTCGAGGTCCTCCATCACGTCGCGGACGATGGCCTTGGCCTGGCGAAGCTCCAGCACGTTGGTCAGCAGCGGAAACATCAGGCTGACCTGGGCGTCGACGCTGGCGCGGAGGATCGCGCGGAGCTGCGTCTTGAACATCGGCAGGTCCTGGAGGCACAGGCGTATCGACCGGAGGCCCAGGAACGGGTTTCGCTCCGGCACGCGCGCGCGGGCCTGGGTGTACTTGTCGGCGCCAAGGTCCAGCGTCCTTATCACCAGAGGCCTGCCCGCGCACACCTCGATCACCTTGCGGTAGGCCAGGTAGTGATCCTCTTCCGACGGCTCGGTATCCGACGCCAGGTAGAGAAACTCCGTGCGGTACAACCCTATCCCCTGGCCGCCCTTTTCCAGGACGGTCTGCACCTCGCCGGGAAACTCGATGTTGCCCAGCAGGGCGACCTCGTGCCCGTCCTTCGTGATCGCGGGCAGGTCGCGCAGGGCGTCGAGCTCGTGGACGAAATCCACCTGCTGCCGGGCCATCTGGCGGGCCTGCTGGAGAGCCCGCTCGTCGGGGTCGATAATCACCAGCCCGCGGTTGCCGTCGATGATGACCATGTCGCCGCTGGACGCCTCGGCCGTGACGTCGTTGAGACCCACCACCGCCGGTATGCCCAGCGCGCGGGCGACGATGGCGGTGTGGCTGGTCTTTCCGCCGGCATCCATGGCCAGGCCGCAGATGTGGCTGCGGTCCATGCCGGCTGTCTGGCTTGGCGTCAGGTCGT
This sequence comes from uncultured Planctomycetaceae bacterium, assembly GCA_964605095.1. Lineage (GTDB taxonomy): Bacteria > Planctomycetota > Phycisphaerae > SM23-33 > SM23-33 > JAUWQU01. Next base: position 9,773 of record CAZSBS010000093.1, read on the forward strand.
GGGCAAGGACGTTCATGTCCTTGGTCAGATGGCTGAGTGACTGGCGCTTCTCACCTATCAGGTTGCGAAGCAGACGCTTCTCGATGTCGTAGATGTCCTTGACACGGTCGGCGAAGTAGGTGGGCATCGACTGAAATTCACTGGCGTATGCCCGCAGCACGGTGGCCACCGCGTACTCAGCCGTCACATGGCCCTCGGTGATCGCCTCGGTGAACTTGAGGACGACCTCCTTGTCGTCAAGCAGGCCCAGGTGAAAATCAAAGATGCTGGCGATTTCCTTGCCGATTCTCGCGGCCGTGCGGTCGCGGAGGTCCTGGACCTCCTTCTTGGACACGGTGAGGGCCTTTTTCAGGCGCGCAAGCTCGACCTTGCCGAGGTCGCTGGGCACCTCTCGTCGAGGTACGTCAAACTCCTCGGTGCCGATCACCACGGCCGGGGCAATTGCCACGCCGGGGGAAACCCCGATACCTTTCTTAATCTTCATGCTTTGCCCTCGGCCGGGCTTTGATTGCGCACCGGCCGGGCCCGCGTGTTATTCCGAACCAGCTCGAGGCTATTCCTCGTCGAACCCTTCCGCGACCAACTTCTCCAGGGCCTCGACGGCGGCCTGGGCGTCCTCCCCGTCGGCCACTATCCTCAGCACGGTCCCCTTGGTGGCTGCAAGGCGCATTACGGACATGATGCTCTTGGCATCAACCACAAGTGAGCCGTTGGCGACCTCGATCTTGCAGTTGAACCTGTTCGAGATCTCCACGAACCGCATCGCCGGACGGGCGTGCAGTCCGTACTTGTTGACGATCTTCACTTCTCGTTGGAGCGTTGCCAATTCGCTATCCCGGCGTACCTCGCTGGTCCGCGAGGTCCAGGCCGTTTAGCCGACCTCGTCGGCTTCCTTGATCAGGTCGATGACCGCTTCCCGCGACTCGCTCTGACGCAGGAACTTGCGAAAGATGTCCCGCTGAACGTGCTTGAAGATCGTCTCCATTGCCTGGAGGTGCTCGTCCGGGTTGTCGGGGCTCGACAGCAGCAGAATCACCGAGTAAACGGGCTTGGAATCGAGTGAGGCAAAATCGATGCCTTTGCTGGAGCAACCTATTGTGGCGATTGGCTTCTTGACGCCCTTGAGCTTGGCGTGCGGAAGGGCCACGCCCTTGCCAATACCCGTGGTGGCCTGGGCCTCGCGAGCCAGGACCGCCTTGATGATCTCCTTGACCTTTTGCTTAGACACCGCCCCAGCCGCGGCCAAAGACTCCACCAACTCCTCTATCACCGCGTCACGAGTCGTGTTGGCCAGGCTCGGCACGATGGCGTCACCGATGATGATGTCCGACAGTTTCATTCCATACTCCCGCTAATATACCGCATCCACGAGTTCCATGGCCGCTTGGGCAAAGGGCACATATCCGGGCCTGCCCGGCACCCAAGCGTCAAGACCGCCGAGAGTCTACCGCGTTTGCATGCCTATAGCTAGGGGACACAACGGGGAATTTAGCATCACTCCACTACTCCGCCTCTGGGACCTCGGGCACGCTCTCGGACAGCGAGGCGCCCTGGTGATCGCGAACCTTGTCCTTGTGCCGGCGAAGCTGCTCGACTATTTTCGCGAGGCACTGATCGATACCAGCGTAAAGGTCCCGATCGCGATGACTGGCCACGAAAGTCGCCTTACGCCTGGCCTTGACGACCATCTCGACCACGGTGTGCTCCGCTTCGACGTCCAAGATCACCTCTACCGACCCAATGCCGTCGTAATAACGCGGGAGCCGCTCCACCTTCGACTGCACGTATGCCCGGATCGCCTCGGTCACATCCATGTGACGCGCTTCTACAATAATGTTCACGCTGGTATCTCCTTACTCTTGCTGGACTCCAAAGGTATAAAACCCCGCGGGGCCTGTTTGAGGCTCGACTCATCCATCGCCTGGCTCAGAGGCATCTGGTTCAGAGGCATAATGACTCCCCCGCTCACAAGCAACCGAAGTGCGTCGTCGATGCTCAACGGAAGGTCGATAACCTCGCTCCGCGGCACCGTGATCACGTAACCCGTCACCGGCGTCGGGCTCGACGGCACGAAAACCGTCACAAGGTCTTGCCCCAGCAATTCGCCCAACGTCCGCATGCCTTCGTTGGTCACAAGACCCAGCGACCATATCCCCTTGCGGGGATACTCCACAGCCACCACACGCGAAGACCCCAACTTCCGCTCGGCCAGGAGAAAATCCGTCACCTGCTTGACCGACGGGTAAATCTGCTTGACTATCGGCAGCCGGAAAAAACCCCGCTCGATCAGCCGCCACATCGCCCGGCCGAGGATGCTGGCAACGAACCGCCCAAAGACGTAAATCAACACGAACGAAAGGACGAACCCGACCCAGTTGAGTTGCCAGCCCCCCCAGGTCTGCTTTAGGGGATTCCAGAGGTCGTCGGGGCCCCTGATGCTGAAATCGTACCTGCCGGCAACGACCTGCCACTGGACGACCACCCACATGACGAGCTTGTTGACGTAGACGCCCAGGTAGCTGTCCACGAACTGCAACACCCAGACGATTATCATAACCGTCAGCAGCGCCGGCAGCATGGCCGCCAGACCGCGGAAGAAAAACCGCCTGAAGTCGCCGACAAATCCTTTCGCCACAACCGCACTCCGTTCCGCGGGATGGTTCCCCATCCAGCTTGCTCTATCTCAGTCTATTCGTACCGGCAGGAAACGTCAAGCGTTTGAGCGCGCCAGCGGCCAAGTTCGCCAAGAGATTGCCCTAACAAGATTGCCCTAACTGAGGGCGACATTTTTCTCTGGCCGCCGATAACTTACACTACTAGCGTTTTTTACACTCGGCAGAGAGTGGACAGTAGGGAGGAGACTGCGGAAAAGGTCTTTTTTGCCGATCACAGCGGATCGTCCGCGACGGCGCCAGGCCATGGGATATTCCCATCAGCCGGGCTGCGCCCAGCGAGAGGCGTGGATGAAGCAGCTGCGCGGGGCTGCGCCGGCTACCATAATCAGAGCGTCCAGCCTTCACGGAATGTCGGCTTTATGTATTGGTTGGCGTCGGGGCAGTTGGTGAACTGCATCTTGGCGGAGTCCCACTCAAGCTTCGTGCCGGGCATCTTCAGGGCGATCACGCCGACCATGGCGACCTCCGTCAGGGGCCCGCCGTAATCGGCGAAGTCGGACCCGGCCTTGGCGCCCTTGCGGATGGCGTTGAGCCAGTCGGCGTGGTGTTCCTGGGCTCGCGGGATGCTCTGCGCGGGCACCTTGTACGCCCGCATCGCCTTCTCGGGGATCAGCCGCACCCCGCCCGCGCCGTGCGAGCCGTAACCGATGACGCCCTTGTCGCCGAAAACGTACGCGCCGATCCCGGTCGGCTTGCGGTCCGGTTCGAGCTGGGCCGGGCGGGGCATCTGCGCGGTGCCGCCGTACCAGTGGAGCGTGATGGGCCCGCGCTTGGCATTGGCGGCAAACTCGTACGTGATGTGGTCGCCCGGGGGATATGCATCGCCCTGCGTCTTGAAATCGTAGCCCTTGGCCTCAGCCACGACCGTCTTGGGCGCGCCAAGGTCCAAAGCCCAGAAGACCGGGTCAATTATGTGGCACGCCCAGTCGCCGATCGTCCCGTTGCCGTACGGGGTCCAGCCGCGCCACGCCGCCGGCAGGTAGCACGGACTGTACTGCCGGGCCTTGGCCGGACCCTGCCATAGGTCCCAGTCCAGCGTCTCGGGAACCGGCACCTGCTCCTTGATGCGGCCCAGGTTGCGAACGCCGGAATTGACGGGCGAGCATGCGCAGGTGACCGTGTGGACCTTGCCGATGGCGCCGTCCCATATCCACTCGCACAAGCTGCGGATCGAGTCTGTAGAATGGCCCTGGTTGCCTAGCTGCGTGACTACCTTGTGCTCCCTGGCCGCCTTCATCAGCTCGCGGACCTCCCACACCGAATGGGCCAGCGGTTTCTGGCAATAGACGTGCTTGCCGCGATTGATGGCCGCCATTGCCGCCACGGCGTGCGTGTGGTCCGGCGTGGAGACGGTGACGGCGTCGATCTTGTCCGACATCTCGTCGAACATCTTGCGGAAGTCGCGGTAGACCTTGGCCTGCGGGTGGGCCTTAAAGGACCGCTCGCCTCGCTTGAGGTCCACGTCGCACAGCGCCACTATGTTGTTGCCGCCGGAGACATCGCCGACGTCGCCGGCGCCCATGCCGCCGATGCCGATACAGGCAATGTTGAGCTTGTCGCTCGGGGCCGTCTGCCCGCTTGCCGCCAGGACGTGCCGAGGCACGATCGTAAACGCCGCCACTGCCGCGCCCGCGCCGGCTGCCGCTGCCAGGAACTTACGCCGATTCATGGTTGTCTTGCTGTTCATGGGATTATCACGTCCTTCTTTCGTTCGTCAGGGGTTACTTTCAAGTCCAGCACCTTGTGGCCGCGGATTTTGCCTTCAACCACGGTTTGCCCGGGCGCGTGGAGGCGGAAGTCCGCGTCCCAATCCTTCGGCCAGGCCGGCATGAGGAATATCTTCTCGCCGTCGGTCTGCATGAGCATGGCCTGGAAGGTCTTCATCAGGATTCCACCGTGGTCCTGGTCCGGCGTCCAGTCGTAGTTTGGGCCCCAGAAGGCGGGGAAACGCTCGTTTCGGTCGTGCGAGCGCGCCCGGGCGACGAGATTCGCGCGAGCCTCGTCGGTGAAGCCCAGGTAGGCCATGAAGACGTCGTCCTGGCGCCAGCCCGATGCGCCGCGGTCCGCCCGGTGGTGCAGGGCCTCGATGCCCCAGTCGAGATTGGGCCTGCCCAGGGCAACAAGGCGGAACGGGAAGACCGCGTATAGCTCGGGGTTTTCGCTGTTGCTCTTATGGGCGAACTTCTCCGCCGGGGCGAGGGCGGTCTTCCCATCAATCTGCCGGGTGGGCAGGTCGGGCAGCTTGTCGCGAAGCCGCCGCCACAGCGTCCGCTCGGCCGGCGGGGCCGCGGCGTCCGGAAGAGCCAGAAGCCGGTCGGCAACGGCGATGCACCCTGCCACCTCGGGCATGGGGTTGGTGCAGTCCCACCATGTTTCCAGGGCCTGCGACGGATGCATGACGAGTTTGCCGGCCTCGTTGGTCTTGTAGTGCTGGTCGAAGAACGTGAGTATCTCGTGGCAAACCGGCAGCACCGTGCGGGCGAGGAACTCGCGGTCCCGCGTGTGGTCGTAGTAATCGAGCATCATCCAGCACAGTTCCAGCCCGCCAACCCACTCCCACTTGTGCCAGCCGCTGGCCTGGAGCTTGTCCGCACGCTGGTCCCAAGGCTGCCAGCCGTAGGTCTCGCTGAAGACCGGCCCCCAGAAATAGATGCATTCCGGCAGGTACGCCCCGTCGTGGCCGAGGTAGAGCTTCGTGCGGAACTTGCTGAGCTCGAGCACCTCGCCGGCATACATGTGCCAGAGAGGCTTCATAAGGTCAAAGTCGCCGCTGGTACACATGCCGATGTACGGCAGGCGGGTGTTCTGCCACCAGTATCCGGGGCCCCATTGGCGATAGTCGGGGTCTTTGCCGGCCGGGGCGACGGTGAAGAGCGATCCGTTGAACTTGATAGGATACGCCCCCCGCCCGGTGCAGGCGTTGATGAACCGCTGGAGGTGGTACATCTGGCTGACGTAGGCGGCATCGTCTGGGCCGGGCTTGCCGGCCATCGCCTGGGGGGCGGCCACCGCGCGGATGTAGCTGCGGTCCCAGAACTCCGCCCACCACTTCTCGTGGGCCGCCCGGCGATCCGCGAAGCTGCGAGCCTCGACGCGGCCTATCGTATCATCAATGGCGGCGAGCCACTTTGGGCCCGTCGATGGATGTTGCGTCAGCACGTAGATGCTGAAGCGATGCGTCTTGCCGCGCCGCGAAACCAGGCGAAGGTCATCCACCCGCCGCCCGGCCTCGGCCTTGATTACCGCCCCGAACGTCCTTCCAAGAAGCGGGTCGGCCTGCTTGAAGCCTTCAAGGCCCTGGATCTTCGCGAGTATCGCCGGGCCGAACGACTTTACGTTGTGGTGATACCAACCGATCCGCCCTTGCTGGGCTGTCAGGACGGTGTCCGGCTCGATGATTGTCGGCTGGAGGGCGCCGGCCGGGGCGCTGGTCATGATGTCGCTGCATTGCAGCTCGGTGTATGGCTGCCGGCTCATCCGCCACAGCTCTATCGACGCGGTGGCCTCGGTGGCCTCGGCCGTCTCAGCCTCGACGTGAATCACCGGCTCATGCGCATCCACCCACAGGCGGACTCGCGAGGCGCTCGCCTGCTCGCCAGCCTGCACGCGCATCGTCGCGTCGCGCAGGCAGAGGGTCTGCGCCACCGGCTTGGCGCCGGCAAGGGCGTTGGGGTCCAGGTGGATCCGCACCCGCCCCACCTTCACCAGCCGGGCGTTGTCGTCCCATGCGTCGGTCTTGGAGATGTAGAAAACCAGGTCGCCGCCGGGCTCGGTCCACGCGTTGACGCAGATGTCGCCGTTGCCAAGCGGCATCGAGTCGTGCTCGCCCCTGCCGAGCGAATCCCACGTGACGTTGTAGGCATCCACCGACGCCGGCGGAGCTTTTTTGCCATCACCCGCGCCCGCGCCCTCGCCAGCCAATGCCAGCGCCGGATAGGCCGCCGCAGCCAGCACAGCCAGGATCATTGCGACAGTCGTGTTCATCCATCTGCCCTTTCCGTCTCTGGTTACCCGAATTGCGATCAGCCAATCGAACGTCGTTACGAACATGCGACACGACATTATTGTATCTAACACGCCAAATGCCCGCCGAAGTCGCGGAAATACGATCCGATCCTGAATCATCCCAGCCGGTTCGGGCAGCACGTCCGCG
>CAZSBS010000094.1:0-16478 GCA_964605095.1 uncultured Planctomycetaceae bacterium
TCAAAAGAAGAAACAGAAAAAGCTTCAGAGGGTGATTACCTGGACCTGCCGGCAGACAGGTTAAAGGATTACATGGATAGAAAAACCCTAGCCGGCTATTCCGACCCTACGGCCTTCTCGTGGCACCCCTTGAGGTAATCACGCGACTTCTCGAGTGCCTTGGACATCTCCTCGGGCGCAGGCTCGCCGTGCATGAATGGGTTCACGTACCACTTGTAGTCAATCTTCGCCAGGGCCGCCAGCCACGGCGTAAAATCGGCCGGCCCATGGCCGGGCAACTGGTTAAGGCCGCCCCCGTTCTGCCACGCGTAGAAGAACAGCAATTGCCCGCCGGCAATCGCGATTGCCTCCGCCACCGACTCCTTGGCCGCCTGGATGTGATACGGCGCAATGGCCAGGCCCAGCCTGGGGTTGTTGTTGTTGTCGACGAATGCCTTGAATGAGTCCAGCGAGTTCAGCAGGGCCCCGCCGTGGTTCTCTATGGCAATGTACGAGTTGTGCTTCTCGGCCGTCTCAAGTTCCCCCTTGAGTCCCTCAATGAACGCCTTCGTCTTGGCCGTAAGTTCGCTGGGCTGGCATCTGCCGGCGCTGCCGCGTACGGCCACGCCGCCGCCGGCCTTGCCCAGGAGTTCGGCGTACTTCGGATACCCGCCCGCGTACACCGAGAATGCGTAGAGTTTGAGGCCATGCTTTGCGAGAAGTTCCTTCAGGCCCTGGGGCCCAAGGCGGCTCTGCACGTCGTCCAGGTGTGGACAGTTGGCGTGCGGCGACCAGATGTCGATCGCATCGAAGCCCAGCGCGGCAATCCGCTCGCAGGCCTGCTCGATTTTCAACTTGGAAAAGTCTATCGAGGAGGCGGAGAGTTGCATCTTCCACCGCGTCTTGGCGCCCCACGCCGGGCGGGCCCCCAGCAGGCCCACGCCTGCCGCCGCAAACGCCGCACGGGACAGGAACTCGCGCCGGTCGATCTCATGCACTGTGGTCTTTCTCATGGTTTTCGCCTTTCGATTGTTCTACATTCCTCCGGCCTCCCCGCCGCCCATGCCCGTTTCCTGCCGGGCCGGCCTGGTGCCGTCGCGCCACAGCAGCTTGCCGCTGGTCTTGTCCCACCTGCGCGCGCGGTTGGCCAGTTGGTGCCGGCCGTGGCAGTCGGTGCATTGGCTGGGGCCGGTTTCCATGGCGCCGAGCCCGTCGGGCTGGTAGAGGCAGATGTCGGCCGACTCGGTGTACTCCTTGTGGCAAGGCAGGCAGCTCGAGTTGACCTTTTCCCTGGCGAACATCTTCTGCGGTGGTATTACGCCGTCCTCGTCGGCGGTGTGCTCCTCCGACTTGCCATGACACCTGGAGCAGCCCACGCCGGCCTTGGCGTGGCGGACGGCGAGCGGCTCGACCTGGTAGTTCATGTGGCAGACATAGCACCAGTAGTTGTCATCCGCCGAGCCGAGGATGTGCTTGGGCTTCTTGCTGACCGCCAACGGATCCTTCGCCTGGTACTCGGCGAACCGGTTGACGGACCCGCAGGCCATAACAGCCACCACAGTAAGGATAATGCCGCCAGGAACGGCGATGCGCGTGAAAAGTCTCACTGGATGCTCCATGGGGCGGGCCGCCCGCTGGCCCGCCTCATGGCGGGAGTCGGAAAGGCCTCAGACGTTTCGCCAGTTCTCCAGCCATTGGTACTGGGGCGGCAGGTTTGCCCACATCTGCTCCGCCGCGTTTTCGAGCATCGCCTTTTCGTCCTTGTCCAGTTCCCGGCGTTCCTTGACGGCCAGGGCCATATTGTCCACCTCGGCCGGACATGCCAAGCCGGGAATTGGAGCGGTCATGGCTGGGTTGCCAAGGACATACCTGACGGCGAGCCGGGCGAGCTTCGCCTGCTCCTCGGGCTTCTTGGCGCTTTTGAAGTACGACCCACCGCCGAAGGGCTTGATGCCCAGCGTGCCGATGTCCTGCTTGCGGATCGCGTCGAAAAGGCTGTCCTGGGGCAGTTCCTTGGACATGGCCGCGTAGGGGAAGATAATCACCTCCATTTGCTGCGGGTACTTCTCGATTAGCATCTTGAGCCACTCCCGGTCGTGCGAGGACACGCCGGTGAATCGCGCCTTGCCCTGCTTCTTGGCCTGATCGAGAGCCTTGACCATTTCCTCGACCTCGGCCTGGGTGTGCTGGCCGCCGCGTTCCAGGGCCACGGGGCGCCACACGTCAACGTAATCCACCCCGGCCAACTTCATGCCCTCTTCCAAAGTCTTGAGCAGCATATCGGCGGTGCGGTATTTCTTTTCACGCGGGCACTTGGGCCACATGGCGAAGCCCATGTACATCTTCTCCCGCTGGTCCTTCAGGGCCGGACCGTACGCGGATATCTCAGCCACCGTGCAGGCGTCGACGTAGTTGATGCCCACCTCCAGACAACGATCGACGACCTCGCGCCGGTTCTTCAGCAACTCCGCGCCGGCTTCGCCAACGACAGGCTCGCTGAAACCCGGCACGGGGCCCTTGAGAACGCGCTCCATGCCTTTCCAGTGCCCGCCGAGACATACCGCAGAAACCCACAGGCCCGTCCGCCCCAGCCGGCGATATTCCATGTTCGGGTTGTAGCTGCGGGTCTTCTTGATCTGATCGGCCGGTGACGCAGGCTTGGCCTCTTCGGCCCGTCCGGTCCCCTTGAGGCCGAGAACCACCGCACCGGTAACCACAGCCCCGTCGCGCACGAATTCACGTCGCGTGATCTTCCTGTCAGCCATGTCTTCGTCCTTTTCTGAATTGGGATTTGCCCCGGGGTTTCCCGGAGGCCTCCGGCCGGCGGCCGATGATCGCCGCAGTCTTTTGCCCTGTCATTATCTCTCGTTCCCATCATCGTACAAGCATTCCTTTTAACTCCACTTCTTCAACTCGGTGTCTTAAAGGCCCAACGTCTTTGCGCCTTTTCCGTTGACTTGCTCGGCCGCTATCCGCACAATCACCGATCCGGACTTTGTCGTTTTCCTTTGTCCGGCAGAAGTTGTCGGGCGCAGTGTGCGGAGCGGATGGTCGCTTCGAGTCTCGTTTTTGCGTATTGACGCGGCCGGGATCGCGGATCTCGGCTGCCGTAAGTGCTTACTGCATTGTAAATTGTCCGAGCAGGCCGGGCTGGCTCCCGCCTGCCGGGGACGCCACAGAAGTGGAAGCCCCACACAACTCGAAAGGAGTGCCGTAGAACATGTCCGAGCCAAGCGACAAGATGAAATCCCTGATGACCGAGAACCGAACATTCCCCCCGCCGGCCGAGATGAAGGCCACGGCCCACATCAAGAGCCAGGCCCAATATGACGAGATGTACAAGCGTTCGGTGGAAGACCCCGAGGGTTTCTGGCTTGAGCAGGCCGAAGAGTTGGTGACGTGGTTCAAGAAGCCGACGAAGGCCCGCGAGTACGTCTGGGACACCGCCAACCGCAAGATCGAGAACACGTGGTTCGCCGACGGTCAGCTCAACATCAGCTACAACTGCCTGGACCGCCACCTCGGCACGCCGACGGAGAACAAGATCGCCCTCATCTGGCAGGGCGACGAGATCGACGAGGACGCGTCGATAACGTACAAGAAGCTGCACGCGGAGGTCTGCAAGTTCGCCAACGTGCTCAAGGGCCTTGGCATAAAGCGCGGTGACCGCGTGTGCATCTACCTGGGCATGATTATCGAGTTGCCCATCGTCATGCTGGCCTGCACGCGGATAGGCGCGATCCACTCGATCGTCTTCGGCGGATTCAGCGCCGACGCGCTGCGCGACCGCATCAACGACTCGGCCTGCAAGGTGCTCATCACCGCCAACGTCTCGCGGCGCGCCGGCAAGAACGTCATGCTCAAGGCCATCAGCGACGAGGCACTCAAGGAGTGCCCGTCTATCGAGAAGGTCGTCGTCGTGCCCCGCACCGACCTCAGGGTAGACATGGTCGCCGGGCGCGACCTGGACTACAAGGCCGTCATGGCCGAGGCCTCAGCGAACTGCCCGCCGGAACACATGAACTCCGAGGACCCGCTGTTCATCCTGTACACCTCCGGCTCGACGGGCAAGCCCAAGGGCGTGGTCCACATCACGGGCGGCTACCTCGTCCATGTCGCCGCGACGCACAAGTACGTCTTCGACCTCCAGGAAGGCGACATCTTCTTCTGCGCCGCCGACATTGGCTGGGTCACCGGGCACAGCTACATCGTTTATGCCCCGCTGACAAACGGCACGACAAGCGTGATGTTCGAGTCCACCCCGCTGTACCCGGACGCCGGGCGATACTGGCAGGTGATCGACAAGTTCAAGGTGACGCAGTTCTACACCGCCCCCACCGCCATCCGGGCGCTGATCCGCCAGGGCGACGCCTGGCCCGCCAAGTACGACCTGCCCAGCCTGCGGATCCTCGGCTCGGTCGGCGAGCCGATCAACCCAGAGGCGTGGATGTGGTACTACGAGAAGGTAGGCCGCAACCGCTGCCCGATCATGGACACCTGGTGGCAGACTGAGACCGGCGGGTTCCTCATCACCCCCCTGCCGGCGGCACACGTCACCAAGCCCGGCAGCGCCAGCAGGCCATTCTTCGGCGTCGAGCCGATCATCCTCCGCGAGGACGGCAGCGTCTGCGACGTCAATGAGGGCGGAAAGCTCTGCATCAAGAAGCCCTGGCCGGGAATGATGCGGACCATGTGGGGCGACCACGACCGCTTCATCGACACGTACTTCACAATGTACCCGGACCTGTACTTCACCGGCGACGGCTGCCGCATAGACCTCGACGGCGACTACTGGCTCATGGGGCGCATCGACGACGTTGTCAACGTCTCCGGCCACCGGATCGGCACGGCCGAGGTCGAGAGCGCACTGGTCAGCCATCCCAAGGTCGCCGAGGCGGCCGTGGCGCCCATGCCCCACGACATCAAGGGCCAGGGCCTATACGCCTACGTCACGCTGGTCGACGGCGCAGAGCCGACCGACGAGCTCAAGAAGGAACTGGTCAACCACGTTCGCAAGGAAATCGGCGCGATCGCCGCACCGGACAAGATTCAGTTCTCGCCCGCCCTGCCAAAGACTCGCTCGGGCAAGATCATGCGGCGAATCCTCCGCAAGATCGCCGAAGGCGTGACCGACAGGAGCACGCTTGGCGATGTCTCGACGCTGGCGGACCCGCACGTCGTGGACTCACTGATCGAAGGCCGGCAGTAGCAGGCCGAAAAAGAATATCTCGCGCAGAAGGCGCAGAGAACGCAGAGAAAAGAAAAGAAGAGAGTTACGGCTGTTCGCCTCCGCGGCAATCCTTTTTAAGGGAATAGAGACATGTCAGACGAGAAAGTCGTTCGCGAGATCAAGGACACCACCGCCAACCCCGCCCCGCTGGGGCTTATGGGGTTCGGCATGACCACTGTTCTGCTTAACCTTCACAACGCCGGAATCTTCGGGCTTGGTTCGATGATCCTTGCGATGGGTATCTTCTACGGTGGAATGGCGCAGGTCATTGCGGGCATCATGGAATGGAAAAAAGGCAACACCTTCGGCACCGTCGCTTTCACGTCGTACGGGCTGTTCTGGATGTCGCTCGTGGCGCTGCTGCTGCTGCCCAAGACCGGCCTGTGGGCCGCCGCCTCAACCGGCGGAATGGTCGCCTACCTGATCATGTGGGGCATCTTCACCGGCGTCATGTTCATCGGCACGCTGCGACTCAACCGTGCCCTGCAGGTAGTATTCCTCTCCCTGACGGTGCTCTTCTTCCTCCTGGCTATCGGCGACGCCACCGGCAACGCCGCCCTCAAGACGTTCACCGGGTATGAGGGAATCTTCTGCGGTGCCTCGGCCATCTACGCCGCTCTGGCCCAGGTGCTTAATGAAGTTTACGGCAAGACGGTCCTGCCACTGGGGATTGTCAAAAAGGCCAAGTAATACAATCGAAATCGCTTGGCAGGCCCGAAGCCACGAAAGAGTTTAGAGCAGTTTAAGTTTTTGTGTAGCAGGTCGGCCGTCGCCGAGGACGAGCCAGGCAAGGAAGCCGAAGCAGGCTGACGCAGCATGGCGACGCCACAGGCAGGCCGAACGCTACAGAAGAAGTTAAGCTGCTCTAGCCGGCACAAGCCTCGTGCGTGCTTGGCAACCCCTCCCCCTTGACGGGGGAGGGTGGCCCGAAGGGCCGGGTGAGGGTGAGGCCCCACTGGGCAACATGCTCCAGGCTCGCGGCCTGGCTAGGCGTCGCTGCGCCCACCACCGATGCCCGGCTCTGGCTACTCGCCCGTGCGAAGCTTCATTTCCTCAGCCTGCTTGATCAACTGCTCGTCGCTCAGTTGCTCTTGCTTTTCAAGCTTGTAATTGAGGAAACGCTGGTCGCGGTAGGTCCACGGGGCCATGTGGCTCAGCAGGTCCAGCGGCGGGACCTCGTACCAGGGCGGGGTAATTTCCGCATTGGCGCGCAGGGTCTTGTATCCGTCCATGCGGATCAGCACGTCGTAATCGCCGTACCACGTGAACGGCAGGGCCAGCGGCGTCCGGCCAACCTCGCGGTCGGAGACATATACCAAGGCCCCAGCCGGCTCAGTGGTGATCTTCAACTCCCGCTCGACGCATCCGCCAAGCGCCGCCGCCGCAACAGCCAATGTCGCAATCCATCGCATGTTCATAACGCCAACCTTCTACCAGACTTCAGCCCGCCCGACAAGCGAAAAATCCCGGCCGGCGGCGCGGGGGTGTGTGAAGACAAATCCTGGCAGGCTGTTGAGCCCGGTAGGGCGATCTGCGATTAGCCACGCGGCGCAAGCCCGTGGAACGCGGGATGTCAGGCAAAGAGCCCCAGCGGGGCGATTGACGGCGGCAATCGCCCCGCGGGGGCTCCGGATCAATGAACGCACAGTCCACGGGCTTGCGCCGCGTGGCTATCAGCAAACGTCCCTGCGGGACTAAGAAAGGCGAACGCCGCGGGGAGATGTGCTACGGCTGGGCCAGCCGATAGGTCCGACCTCGCTTGGAGGGATTGGCAACCACCAGGAAGCCGTCCTGAACCCACTTCTGGGCCAGGGCGCGACCGCCTGCCGGGCCGCCTCGATTCGCATCAGGTCGCGCGCGACCCGGCTCGTGATGGTGTAACGCGGCTCGAATCCCATGCCGTTATTATGCCGTTAATGCGCCGTTAACGTGCCGTTATGGCAAGACCATTCCGGCCAACGTATTGCACGGCTGGCCCACTGGTGGAGCCAGGACCGGTTCAGCCGGAAATGGCCGCGGCCAGGTACGCAGCCGCCTCGCTCACGTCCAGGACGGCAGTTTCGTATCCATGGCGTTCCAGCTTCATTTCAAGGGCCTCCCGGCCCTCAATCCACAGTGACAGTCCCTGTGAACCAAGACGCCATTCTCGATGGTTGTCTCCCCGCTCTGGGCGGGCTGGCGTTGCTGCGGCGGAACCGAAAACCGTAAGACCAAACACTATCCGACGCCACCCACCCTGACACCCAATCTCCATCGCTCAAGGGCGTTCGGAAACGCGCAGGTTGCGGCGAGAATAGCCCGGCAATCGTCGGCGGGGAATATGCATGGCAGGAAGACAGAGCGCCCGGCCAGATGCAGGTCTTGACTGTAGTTACCTCGTCCATCTCTTACAACTTGCAGTAGTCGAATAGCATCTGCCTCCATGCGTGTTGAGACGCTGTTGGCCAGCCGCTCGATCGGAAACCCGAGGCACCAGTCGCGTTCTTCCGAGAATAGGTCAGAATGTTCGGTCGCAAACTCGTCGGTAGGCTTCTTTAGGATAAGGCCGGGACCGCAGAAGAAGCCATCCCCCCAGATTCTATTCGCCGACACATAGAACAAGCAGGGCATCCCTGCGGTCAACCGGTCTGCTCGAAGGTGTAGTCCTCCAATGTCCGTTTTGGGAACCGCCCAAACGCCGCTGTTATAGCCCGCTTCGACGTGCCCATATCGCGTGCTGGAAAGAATACAGACCGTAATCGTGTCGGTACTTGCCATCTATGACCACCGTTCGTCCCACGCTTGATACTTTACCCATCCGTCAAACTATGACTTATGACTTTTATTCCCCGTTTTCTGCGCGTACTGGCTCAGGGACCGAAGGCAGTGCAGTATAGCCAAGTCATCGGTCCTGATAGTAACGCTGTAATGGTACTGGGCATGTTGGGTCATCGCGTCGTCCTCGATACTCTACCTTACTCGCTGAGATCCCTGGTCAAGTTATCGAACACCGGCTCCCGCCCAGTCACCGATGTGTCGGCATACCAGACCTGATCGACGCCGGCGGGCAGAGCGTTAGAGAATGCAGTCTTGAGGGCTCCCAGCATTACGCTACGATTCATTAGAGCAATGTCGCTGCTCTCTACCAGCAGGATCGTTGTCCTGCATGGCTTGTACTCGGCAAGCTTCCTGGCATGCTTTTCCAACCGCACCCGGTCCTCAACTGATAGAGTCCCGTCAGGTGGCTCACACCTCGCGAACAGTATTTCGTGGGGACGATCACTGGCCTTCCTTACGAGAAGGCCAAATGGTACGCCCGCTATGGTACCGTCCTCGATTACGGTTACCCCGTCCGGCAAGTTTGGCACTGTGGTCAGAATCCAGTCCTTCAACGCTTCGTGGATTGCCGCCCACTTTTGCCCCGTCTTCACGGCCGACCACTCGACCGTTATACGCAAACGGCAGCGCAATTTGTCGCTAAGTTCGTTCGCAATGCCGTCCACCACGTGCTTGAAGTAGTCTGTATCTCGGCGTTGGTTCGCTACCGTATTGATGCTCGTGTGCTCTATTGCGAATGGTCCTGCAATCGCGTCGATGTCCGGAGTGTTGTGTTTGACATCATCTGGCCGGCATTCAACCTTGAGTCCTGGGTGGTCGTGGCTGCCGAGAAAGGAAACAAACGCGTCCACGACCACTCGGTCTGGCTTATCCTGAGAGCGTGGTTTGCGTTTTGTCATTGGCTTTCTGCCTTCGTCTCGGCGATGGCACGCCTTTTCTTGGCGATCTCGGAAAGCACGCCGTTGATTTTGGACAATTGCTTGGCAGACTCCTCGGCGCCCAACGAGTGTCGATTGGCATCAAGAAGCGCCTTTCCCCGGCGAACACGCTCTTCGGATAGGTCCAAATCCGAGTTTTTCTTGGCATTCGCCAGGCCCATCGCCGCATAGGCCAGACTACTGTCGATCTTAGCTATCACGCCCAAATTGATGTTCCTGAGTTCCTTGTCCGTTACAGGCCCTAAATCTATTACCCTAACTTCCTTGTCCGGCACAGGCCCTAAATCTATAATCTCGACTTCCTCGTCCGTGAATTTGGGAATTTCTATCTCGATGTTCTTCATGACTACAACCCTAAATCCATGGCCCGGGTACTGGCTACCGGCACGATGGTACGAGCGGAATGCTGCGCGACAGTATTGAGGAGCAGAGTACAGCGATCCGCCACGAATCACCCGGTACTCGCCCGTCTTGGGACCTTTTGGGTCCGTAGTGTCTCCGGATTGATAAGCGTTCCCCCCGTACCAATCAGCACACCACTCCGACACATTGCCGTGCATGTCGTACAAGCCCCAAGCATTGGGTTTTTTCTGCCCGACCGAATGGGCATATTTTTCCCCAACATCGTATGTGTTCTTGTCGTACCATGCGTATTCATTGAACTTACTATAGGCCTCGTCATCACCATAGCAGAACCGCGTTGCCGTCCCTGCCCGACAGGCATACTCCCATTCAGCTTCTGTGGGCAGGCGAACCGCCTTGCCCGTCTTCCGTGAAGCGGCTTGGCAAAAGGCCTCCGCATCATCCCAAGAAACATTATCCACCGGATTCTTCCCACCTTCGGAGGAACTTGGGTTCTTGCCCATTATCTTTTCGAGCTGCTCCCGCATCGGGTTCTTACCCATGATCTTCTCGTACTGCTCCTGCGTCACCTCGTAAGTGCCCAGGTAGAACGGCTTACTGATCGTCACCTCGTGTTGTGGGCCTTCAAAGTCGCTGTAACGGTCCTTCTCCGCCTTAGGACTGCCCATGAGAAACTTACCGGCTGGAATCAGCACAAGCTTCACCTTAACGCCGCCCCCCAGGTCGAGGGTCAATTCCTTGGACAAAGCAAGAACCCGAGCGAGAATGCCAACTTTGGCTTTGCGGAATTCGGCCATCTGCTCGATCAGCGCTGCCCGCTGTGGGTGGGCTTCGCGGTACAACTCGGCGAGTTTGGCATCGGCGGCTTGCAGTTCCTTGAGCTTGGCGTCCACGTCACTGGCAAGGGCCTTGCCAAGCGTCTGAAGGTTTTCCCACAGGAAAACGATCCGGGGGTGCTTGTCGGTGAGTGTATCTTGCGCCTTCTTCAGATCGGCCCCGATGGCCTCCAATTGGAGGATTCGCGCGGCCAGGGCGTCCACGCCCGTTGGAAGCGGCGGCAGAGCCACATTCGGGCCGGGGCCGATTTCCCCAAAGCTGCCCGTCAGCTTGGCCGCCAGCAGTGGCAGCCGCCTGATGAGGTCGTCCCAGTTGTCGCCGGCAATCTGGGCGAGCCGGCCGGACTCGATCCGCCCGGTCTGCCAGTCGCTCAGCCGGGCGGTGATGCTGAGCCGCCCATCGGGCGAGGCCGACACGCTGCCGACCACGAGATAGCGGACGGCGCGAAGCTTGACGGCCTTGGTCAACCCCTTGGTTGCTGGCGTCTGGACGGCCTGGGCAAGCCCCGCGATGGTCAGGTCGTCCTGCTCCACGAAACGGCGAAGCTGCATCTGATCGATCAGCGTGTAGCGGTCGCCGAAGAGGGGCAGCATGCGCTCGGCCAGCATCACGCCGGCGTCCTTGACGCGCAGGTCGCCGTAGACCTCGAAGGGCACGATTGCGATGGCGGGCTTCTCCCCGGCGGGGGTTGCGGCAGGCTGGGGCGCTTCGACCTCCTTCAACCGTCGGGCCAGCACGTCCTGGAGGTATTTGGGGCTGAGCCGCCCGCCCGCCAAGTCAGCGTAGACCTCGCGCCGAGCCGTGGCGGCGGCGTCGATGGCAGGCTCCGTGAGGGCTTTTCGGCCTTCATCGTACCGGGCGCCGGTGATGGCCCCGTCGTCAAAGAGCTTGCGGAGCACCTTGAGCGACTCATTGGAGGCGCCGACGGCCCTGGGGTTCCAGGTCAGCAGGAACTGCGGGGTGACGCCGTCTTCCGTGATGATGACCGGCTCGTGCAGGCCGCCCTGCTTCACCGATGTCTTTCGGACGTTCTCGCCAAGATATGTCCAAAGCTCATCAAACGTAACCGCGCCGTCGGCGTTGGTGTCGGCCGAGCCGCGAAGGCCGGCCACCAGGAAGTGCGTGAAGACGCCCGCCTTGGCGGAGGGCATCTCCAGGGCCTCCTGGTTGTCCGCGGCGCCGGCGATGGTCACGCGGCCCTTGCCGGCGAAATCGCCGAAGAGTTTGCCGGGATCGGAGAGGCTCTTCTTGACGGTGCTGGCGGCGTAGCAGCAATCCAGAAGGATCACCAGCCGCTGAGCGGGAATGCCGGAGAGGAACTTGCGGATATCGCTGTTGGGCAGGGCTGTGGCCGGGATGGCCTTGGCCTCGGCATTCTGCGTGACCCAGAATGCCTCGTCGCCCTCCTTGGCCCCGTGGCCGGAGTAGAAGACCACCACCAGATCGTCCTTGCCGACGCCGCGCAGCTTGTACAGGGCCGCCTTGATGACGCTGGGCGTGGCGTCCTTGCCCAGCAGGAGCGTGACGTTGTCCTTAGGGAACTTGCCGATGGCTGGGTCGGTCAGCGTGTCGTACACGGCCTTGGCATCGGACTCGGCGTACTTGAGGTCCGGGATGGCCTGGTCGGCGTAGTCGTTGATGCCGATAATGACGGCGTGGCGCTGGGGCCCGGCGGCGTGAATTGTCGTCGTAGTCCACAGGACACCGAGAAAAGCCAAAGCCACGATGTTTCTCATGGTCGTACCCCTCTGATCTGAACGCGAACTCTTGCCGATCAGATCATACCGCGGAGGGAAGGGAAACAGCAGCCCATTCCGTCGATTTTTTCGGTGTGCGATTTGCTTTCCCGGGAGCGGGGTTCCTGAGCCCGGCCCCAACGGGCAGGCCGGGCGACTGCGGATAGCCACGGGGCGCAAGCCCGTGGATAACCGCCCATATTGTTCCCGAAGCCCCCGTAGCGGGGCGATTGCACGCCGCTCGGCGGTGAACTCGCGGTCGAACCGCTGGGCGGGCTAAAGTGTTCAATCGCCCCCACAGGGGCTCTCCGGTGGGGGATGCGTTTCCCACGGGCTTGCGCGCCGTGGCTATCAGCAAACGTCCCTACGGGACTAAGAAAAGCTCTCGCAATGGCTTGCGAACTGCCAGGAAATATCCCCGCACAGATTCCCCGCCTCTACCGGCACTCGATATTGCGTAGCACCCGTCGCGAGAGTACCTTATGGCCATGAGTCAGACGCAGATGCACGACATCGTTGTGCTAGGCGCCACGCCGGCGGGGCTTGCGGCCGCGCACTACCTGGCCAGGAAGAAGCATGATGTCGCCGTGGTGGACTCCCCCCACCAGAGCATCGAGTGCCCGCTTACGGACTGGGTTCCGAAGCCGTTTTTCAAGATGGCCGGGCTGCCCGGCGGCCTGGCCAAGCTCGCCAAGGCCGAGGCGTTCTCGAATGTCCGCTACCACAACGCCAAGTTCACGAGCATCGTCGAGTACAAGGCCCGCACGGAGGCCGGGCATTTCGTCCACGTGCCGACGCTGATAAAGGCGATGCGGGCGGCAGCGGGCAAGGCCGGGGCGAAAATCCACGTCTCGACGACCTGGCCGGCCATCCACCTCGACGAGGACCACGTCGAAATCCTCGGCTCGCGCCGCGTGCGAGCCAAGATGCTCATCATCGCCCAGAACCGCCCCAACGACGTGCTCAGCGAGCTTTCCATACCGCTGCGGATCGTGCCCGGCGGCTCGCTGCTGGTCGCGGGCATCGACATGCCCGTAGGCCGACGCCGGGCGGACATCGCGCGGCTCGAGGGCGCCCTGCACGTCGTGGAACTTCGAGAGCGAACCGAGATGGGCCTCTTCTTCGTCGCTAACGGGATGTTCCATGTCCGCGTGATCTCCAATTCCGTCGCCTCGGGCAACAGGGGCGCGGAACTGTCCGGTATGATCAGCGGCCTGCAGCAGGCGTCGATAATCCCAACGGACCTGCCGCTGGCCCGGGCGACGGGCGCCGTCTGGTACCCGCCCGCCGGAGCGGCCCTGGAACTGGAAACCCACGTCGCCAAGCGGTGCCTGCTTGCCGGCACGGCCGGGGGATTCGTCGAGTGCATCACAGGCCAGTCGCTGTCGCCCTCGGTGCGATCAGCCTTGCTGGCGGCGGACGTGGCCGTCGACGCGCTGGCCAGCAAAGAACCCCAGAACACCCTCATGAAATACAAGACCTCCTGGCGGAAAGCCCTGGCCGATTACATGCGCCCGCCCAACACCTCGCTGCACATGCTGCTGCCGCTGCTGTTCGTAAACCAGCGAATCGTCGCGAAGTTCACCAGGGCGCTGCTGTACGGCGAGAACATCTGACATCGTGGTCAGTAGCCGGGAGCCGGTAGCCGGTGAAAACGGCAAGAGACCCGCCAGCGCCACCTCTTTAATCGGCGACTGGCGACTGGCGATCCCGGCGCGCCGGGGCTACTGGCTACCAAGTGCCGCTTTTGTGAACATTAGCCCTTGGCCCACACGGTCGGGCGACCTAAGATTCCTGGTAAGGTTGTTTGGCGCCCTCGGGTTTTCCAAGGAGTAGTCCCAATGGACGTGCCGATGGAGTTGTCGCGCATCCTGATCACCGAGTTTGGCGACCAGCAGGTTATCTTCCTGAAAGAACGAGGCGGTGAGCGGAGTTTCCCGATTCTGATCGGCACGACCGAGGCATTGGCCATCGACCGGCGGATCAAGAACATCCCAACCCCCCGGCCAATGACGCACGACCTGCTTGCCAACATTATCGAGAAGCTGGGCGGCTCGCTTGACCACATCGTCATCAACGACATTCGCGATCACACGTTCATCGCCACGTTGTACATACGAAAGGGCGAGGACCTGATCGCCATCGACAGCCGACCCTCGGACGCCATCGCCCTTGGCAGCGCTTTCGGCACGCCGATAACCGTGGCCGAGCACGTCCTGGCCAGCGTCCTGAACGACGGCGGCACGGCCGAGGAACGAATCGAACTGCTGCGCCGGCGTCTGGAGATGCTCCGACAGGCCATAAGCGAGATCACCCGCCGCTTGGCTGACGATGAGTTCCTCAGCAGCCAGCCGACAGACGTCATCGCCGAACACCGCCGCCAACTCAGCGAGATGAAGAACGAATACGACGCCATCGACCGCGTGCTCAGGAAACTGGGCTGACCGCCATACCAGTCCGACGGCAGCAATTACGCCCGGCAGCATTCGCATTGGGCCGGCAAACCCACCCCGCCACGCCACCAAACCACTCTATTGCGCGCTCGGCCGGCGCTCCAAAACACACCGCGGCGCTATCGAAACACCTCCCCCTTGAGGGGGAGGGTGGCCCGTAAGGGCCGGGTGAGGGTGCCCCCACCCATCCGCGGGCGCAAACCTGGATAACCTGGACAACTTGGATGCACTGCTCCAAAGAGAAGGCTTCCCCGTAGGGGCCCCAAGGGCAGGCTCCCGAGCCATGCCCGCGCCTGAGGTCTGAAATCTGAGGTCTGAATTCTGCCCTTGGGGCCCCTTACGGGGGGGTTGCCGTCGCCCCCCAGCCGCGACGAGTTCATATTCCCCAACCCGCATGCGTGGCGCGCATGGCCGCACGGCCCCGCCTGCAAGCGACCCCCGGCCCCCGCGGCCGATTGAGAAAGACGAAGCGCCAAGGGAAACCATGGAAAAGGTTCCTGACCCCTGATACCGCCCCTGATACCGCCTCAGTTCACGGGCTTGGCGGGCGGCAGGAAACATGTTGACGCCGGCAATTCTATCGTGTACACTTATCGTGTACGCATTAGGAGATACGGGATGAACGAAGTGAACATCCGAGAAGTTCGCAAACAACTCAGCAGCCTGGTCGACGCCGCCCAACAAGGCGAATCGACCGTCATTCTGCGTCGTGGGCAGCCTGTGGCTCGAATCGATCCGGTGGAGCCCCCGCCCGAGGCGACTTTGCCGGACCGGTCGGCTTTTCGCGCCAGGATCAAAATCCGCGGCAAGGCCATGTCAAAGGTCGTCACCGAGCAGCGGAAGAAAGCCCGTTATTGATGACCTACATAGACACCAGCGTGTTGGTCGCCTATTACTGCCCCGAACCACTGAGCCGGCCGGCGCAGGATGCGATCCTACGGGTCAAACAACCGGCAATCAGCCAATTGGTGGAAGTGGAGTTTCACTCCGCTATCGCCCTGAAAGTCCGCACGGGGGAGTTGGATGCCCGGTCTGGCCAGGATGTGCTCGCGGAGTTGGAAAGCGACTTGGCCAAACGACTCTATCGTATGGTGCCCATTGGCTCGGCTGAGTACACCGTTGCAAGAGACTGGCTCGGCAGGTTCAGCAGCCCCTTGCGAACGCTTGACGCTCTTCACTTGGCTGCCGCGGCCGGCAATGACGCCGTGCTGCTCACAGCCGACCGTGCATTGGCCCAATCCGCCAGACACTTCAAGGTAAAGCATCGGTTGATCGGGTGAACGTCGGGGCAAACCTGAAAACCAGTATGCTGTTCCAGATTCCACCTTTTTCTTCAAACCCTCAAAATAGCCGCTAACTACTTGTCAGCCCAGCATATAAAATAGTTCTGACCCGTTTTGCGTTTCTCGCCCGGCAGTGGGCCTGGTCGCTGGACCCGGTGGGCAACCCGCCCGTGAAACCAGGGACCGCCGGCCGAAGAAGAACCAACCCGGCCGGGATGGGGAAACAAATGGTTAGCGTGCCTATTTTCATTTGCCGGGACGAGGTCGCGGGCCGCTTCGATGTTGGCACGGGCCGATCATTGCTATCCGCCAAGTCGGAAGGCATAATTTCGGCCAGGGTGTCGCCATAGCAACAAATGGAGTCGATATGCGCCTGACCGAACAGGAACAACAGGAAATCATCCGCTTTATCGAGGCGGACAGGCCGTTACCGGACAAGTACCGCTTCCTGCTGTTTGAGGACAAGCGGGAGGTCGAGTTGGTCTGGAACGGCAAGACGAGCGAGGTCTGCAACATCGTCCTGCCCTTCCAGGTCATCGAGCAGGTGGATGAGCCGCGAGCCGAAAAGCCCGAGGACACCAAGCGGAAGGACAAGGGCCAGGGATTGCTGTTCAGTCTGGATGAACGCGGCCGGCAGCTCAAGGGCTGGACGAACAAGCTGATCTGGGGCGACAACAAGCTCATCCTCTCCAGCCTGAAGAACGGCCCGCTGCGTGAGGAGATCGAAAAGCAGGGCGGGCTGAAGCTGATCTACATCGACCCGCCGTTCGACGTGGGCGCGGATTTCTCGATGGACATCGAGGTTGGCGGCGACACTTTCACCAAGAAGCCCAATATATTGG
>CAZSBS010000095.1:0-16407 GCA_964605095.1 uncultured Planctomycetaceae bacterium
GGGTGTGTCCACTGCGTTGTAGATCACGCGGACGTTCTTGTCACGGGCGTAGTAGTTCATGAACTCGCGGGCGACCATCTCGCTGACGGCCAGGCAAAGCAGGCTCGGGTCGGCGACGAGCTTCCGTTCCATCGAGCGCATCTTGCGGCGGTGCGGGTTGAGCGGCTGGGCGAGCTGTGTCAGGAACCTCCGCAGGCCCCGGCGGCGCCGCAGGCTGGCGGCCTCCTGGGCCCCAGTAAGCCCGCCTCGCGGCTGAAATACGTTGGCCGCGGGAATAGGCAGGGTGGCGTGGACGATATCGAACCCGCCGTCGCGCGACGCCCCGCGCACCGACCGCGCGAAACTCGCCAGCCTCGTCGCGCGGTCCAGGCCCCAGCACTTGAGCTCCCGCGTGCGGAAGCCCTGTCCGCCCGCGCCGGCGGCCATGCAGAAGACTGTCACATCCTGCCCGCGCCGTGCCAGGCCTTCGGCGATCTGCGCCGTCGAGACCTCGCGCCCGCCGCGGCTCGGATCGAACCGCTCGATAACCAACGCCACCTTCATTGCGGCGAACCTTCCTTGCTCCGCAGGCGACGCTTGTCGCCGCGCCGGCGCATCGACTCGACCTTTCGGCCGATCAGTTCATCCCACGTCCGCCGCCCGCAGTCGGGCACGCCGGCCAGGTAATCTGCCAGCAGCGCCTGCCAGTGCGCATTTACCCACGCCGCGGGCATGGAATACTTGAGCTGCGCCAAGTCCTTGACGCACCACCGTCGCTTTATCACGCGCGGGCGGAACATCCGCGCCAGGTCGATCAGGTACAGATCATCCCGCCCGGCTGATTCATCAAGGAACACGTGCGAGGCGTAAAGGTCGCGGTGAACGTACCCGGCCTGGTGAAGGCAGCGGACCATCCTCGCCAGGCGGCCGGTGAGTTCGGCGACCGCGGCGGCGTCATGGGCAGCGAGGTATCCTTCGAAGCAGCGCTCCAGCGCCTCACCCGGCACGGCCGTGACGATAAGGTAACTCCGGCAGGCGCCCAGCAGGCAGCGGTCCTCGCCGTAGGCTACCGCCTGCATTGTCGGCACGCCCGCCAGGCGGGCCGCGCGAATGTTCTGAAACTCGACCCGAGCCGGGCTCATCCGCCGGCCATGGGTCCACCAGCGGCGCGTGGCCTCGCCGAGCCCCTGCGGGCCGTAACGCTTGAGGTACAGCACGTGCGCGGCGCCCTGGCCGTCCGGAAGCTCGATGCGGGTGCGGCGGCGATGGCCCAGGCCCGGCTTGCTCAGGTCCGCTCCGCCGGCGTAGGCGAAGGCGCCGTCGACGCTGTCAAGCCCCGCGCGCCTGACGGCCGCAAGCAGGGCCTCCGGCACGTCGCCCGCGATCATCGCCGGCCTCCCGGCCCGCAGGCGCTTGCCGCGGGCACATCCGGCCTCAACGCGTCGAGGAGTTTCTCAGCCGCCGCCAGGACCATCTCGGGACTGACGCGCTCGAGGCACTTGTGGTAGTCCGGCCCAGCCGGAAGCGGGCAGAGCTTCAACTGGCACGGGCTGCACTCGGCGTCCGCACGCACGATGCGTTCGCGCGGGTAGTCGATCCGCGACCACTCGGGGTCCGTGCTACCGAAGATCGTCACCACGGAAACCCCCGCCGCCGCGGCCAGGTGACGCGCACCCGTGTCGTTGGTCACCAGCAGGTCGCACCGCCGGAGCATCGCCTTGAGCAAGCCAATGCTGTTGTCGCGGTCGGCGAAGCTGATGGCTGGGGCGCCGCGCATCGCTCGCACGACCCACCGGGCGATCTGCCTCTCAGCCGGGGCGGCGTTGATGATAATCCGCGCGCCGCGGCGCTCGATGAGCATGTCCGCCAGGTGCGCGTATTTCTCAGCCGACCACATCTTGCTCGTGCCGAAGCTCGCGCCGGGGTTGAGCATGACGACCGGCCCGGCGCGGTCGACGCCGCACTCGGCCAGGATTATCTCGGCCGCGGCCTCGTGCTGGGGTTCGAGAGGCAGGGCCAGGTCGCGCGACGCGCAGTTGGCGCCGAGCATCTCGGCCAGGGCGATGTAGTAATCGATGGCCGGGACGGGCATGTACCGCCCATCCTGCATACGCTGCGGCGCGAGCTTCTGCGTCAGCAGCCAGCCCCGGCCGTCACGTGCGTATCCTGCCACGCTGTCTGCCCCGGCCAGCCGGGCTATCAGGGCCGAGCGAAAGCTGTTGGGCATGAGCACGGCCTGGGAGATCCCGATCCGGCGAAGAAGCCGGGCCGACGCCCAAAGCCCATCCGGCAGCGTCACCATGTCCCGCGGCTCGGCCACCGGCCCGAGTGTCATCAGTGCCGTCGGTTTGCCGGCGAAGACGATCCGCCTGCCCGGCCAGTGGCGCACAAGAGCGCGGATTGCCGGCGTGGCCATGACCACGTCGCCAACCCAGTTGGGCAGGAAAACCACTATGCTTTGGCCGGTTGCCATTGGAGCTATTGTACCGAAACCGGGCGTCAACTTCCCTTTTCGGCCAGTTCCGACCAACTGGCCCGGCGGACCACGTCCTTGGCTTCCACCTGGGCGCTGCCCACGACGACCACCCGCATGTTGGATTCGGCGAATGCCTTGGCTGCAAGGGAGTCTTCGCAGATGCCCATCGTCAGGCCGGGCAGCATCGCGCGAATGTCCGGCAACTGGCTGACCAGGCGGTTCTCGACGACCACCCGCGGCATGTTGTAGTACTTGCCATCCCGCACGATGTGCCAGTACTGCCGCTGCCACTCGAGGATCGGCCCGTCCGGATACCCCGCCTTGGCGAGTTGGGCGTGAAGCTTCGCGTGCGAAGACGACGAGCGGCGCGTGAGGTAGAGTATGTTGGCGCCCTTGGCCGCCCGGACCAGGGCAAGCGACGACTGCTTGCTGAAACCAAGCGACATGCCCGGCAGGCAGTCCAGGTCCACCGCCACGGCCGGAGCGTTGGCGTCCCACACGTAAGCCCACGATTCCGCCCGGACCTCGTCGCCCCAATGGTCCGAGTGGCTGGCCTGGAGCTTGTATCGGCCGGGCTTTGCAGGTGCCGGCAACGTCGTACCGGCATAGCCCAGCGCGTCGGTGTACGCGCCGCGATGGGGCTCGTCGCCCACCTGGAGCTGGATCAGCGCATTCTTGACCGCCATAGGCACATACAAAAAGTCGGCCCGCTGAAGTCGCACGACCGCCACGGCCTTCCCGCTGGCCGGGGCTACCATGTCCGGAACCGTCAGGACGTAATTGCCCCCGCACCCGCCCGACAACAGCAGGCCGCCCATCAGGCAAAATGCCAAGACCAATCGAGTCATCGGTTTCTCCGAACTCCGCCAAAAAAAGTCGTAGGGCGCTCGCCGCGCTGGATCAGGACTTTAAGCCACCCGCCATTAGGCACCACCCGGCCCCATTTGTCAAACCCCCTGCCGCAGGCACACTACGTGCCGACCTGGCCCGCCAGGCCGATCTCGCCGGCCACGGCCCTCATGCCCGCGATAACTTCTTCGATCAGGCCGGCAAGCTCCATGCCAAGCATGCCCGCGCCCTTCTCTATTACGCCGCGGTTCACGCCGGCGGCGAACCGGGCGTTTTTCCACTTCTTCATCACACTCTTGGCCGTAAGGTCCATCACAGATTTCGTAGGCCTGACCAGCGCCGTCGCCGCCACCAGGCCGGTAAGCTCGTCGATGGCGTAGAGGGCCTTTTCCATCTCGCTTACGGGCTCGACATCCGAGCATATCCCCCAGCCGTGCGACACGGCGGCGCGGATGTAAGCCTCGGGCCAGCCGCGGTCAGCGAGTATCTCCCGGGTCTTGCGGCAGTGCTCTTCGGGGAACCGCTCGAAGTCCAGGTCGTGAATCAGCCCGACCACGCCCCACTTGTCCGCATCGCCGCCGAACCGCCCCGCCAAGTGACGCATCACCGCCTCGACCGCCAGGGCGTGGCGGATCAGAATCTCGCTCTGATTGAACTCCTGAAGCAGCACCAGGGCCTCATCACGAGTAGGAGCGTCGCTTGTCATGTCACGTTCTCCAGAGAAGGGACAACAGGGCCAATCGCCGGAGCAGTAATATACGACTTAGCGTCACCCAAGACGACAAGCAAAGGTTCAAGTATACGACGCCCGGCCGTGCGGCTGGGGACGCCCATCCAGGCAATCGTGGTCCAATCCGAACAGATAATGGAAAAAAATGGAAAGAATAATGACAACCGCTTTTCGCCAGTTCAGCGTCGAGGTGATTGTCGGCTTGGGGATGCTCGCCATCACCGCCGCGATATCCGCGGCCCCCGCGCTTGCGGTGGATCAGCCCGCCCTTATTCCCAAGCCTCTCAGCGTGACCATGGCCTCCGGGCAGCTCACGATCACACCGGCGACGAAGGTGCTCTACGGAAGAGGGGACACACGTCGGGCCCCTTACGGAGAAGAAGACACCCGCCTTGCCCACGCGGCGGAGTACCTGGCCGGGCGGCTTTCGCAGGCGTTTGACAAGAACGTCGTCGCCGAGGTGACCTTCGCGACCGAGCCGCCCCGACAGGGGTCCCAAGGACAGGCCGGAGCGATCCTGATGACCACCGCCGGGGCAGACGCGGCACTGGGCGACGAGGGCTATTGCCTCACCGTCACCGACAAGGGCGTCGTCATCCGCGCGCCAAAGGCCGCGGGGGCGTTCTACGGCGCTATCACGTTGCTTCAGCTCGCTCCGGCCGAGGCGTTCCGCGGGCAGGCCATGGTCGAGGGCAAACTCGGCGGGAAGCTAACGAAGCCCGCCCCCCGCCCCTGCGACGAGCCGAACTACTCCACCGCCAGGCCCGTCGATTCGCTGGCCGTGCCGTGCGCAACCGTCACGGACAAGCCCCGCTTCGCGTGGCGCGGGCTGCTGATCGACATGGCCAGGCACTTTTGGACGATCGACGAACTCAAGCAGTACGTCGATTACATGGCCATGCACAAACTCAATTCGCTCCAGCTTCACCTGACCGACTATCAGAACTGGTGCATCGAGATCATGAAGTACCCGAGCCTGACGCCGGAGAAGGCCCTCAACGCGGCCGACCCGAATCGCCTGGCCAACCAGACGTACTACTCGCTGGCGAGGCACTACTACACGCAGGATGAGCTTAAGGGCCTCGTCGCGTACGCCGCCAGGCGGTTCGTCAACATCGTGCCGGAGATCGAGATGCCCGGCCACTGCGGCACCCTGATGAAGGCGGGCCTCGGCGTCGGATGCACCATTGACGGAAAGCAGGCCGGCGGCGGCGAGGTCTGCCCCGGCAACGAGCACACGTACGAGGTGCTCCAGGGCATACTGGACGAAGTCCTGGCGACATTCCCGAGCAAGTACATCCACATCGGCGCGGATGAATGCGGCAAGGGGAACTGGGCCAAGTGTTCCGAGTGCCAGAAGCGCATGCAGACCGAGGGCCTCAAGGACGTTACCGAGTTGCACGGCTACTTCGTGGGGCGGATGTCGGAGTATCTCAAGAAGAAGGGCAGGACGCTCGTGGGCTGGGATGAGATACTCGAAAGCGGCGCCAAAGCCGGCGCGATCGGCATGTACTGGCGCAGCGGCAAGGCCGACATCCTCATCAAGAACGCGTCGAAGAACGGCCAGTTCCTGGTGATGACGCCGACGGCGCACTGCTATTTCGACTTCGTCCAATCGCCCGAGAAGGCCTCCGAGCCGCAGGGCTTCGGCAGGTCCGTCATCACCCTCAAGACTTCGTACGAACTCAATGCGATCCCGGCGGACGTCGCGACGGTGAATCCCAAGCTTGTCCTCGGCGTGCAGGCAAACTTGTGGGGCGAGCGAATGAAGACATTCCCCCACGTGCTGTACATGACCTACCCGCGAGCGTGCGCGCTGAGCGATATAGCATGGTCGCCCGACGGCCCGCGCGATTACGCCGAGTTCTTCAATCGACTTCAGACTCACTTCAAGCGCCTTGACGCCGCCGGTATAAAGTATCGCACGCCGACGAAGATCGACCAGCCGTAGCCCCCGCAATCATTGCGTGGGCCTTGGGGCCTTCTCGGAGCGGTTCAGCCGGAGAATTCTTATGAACACAAGCGGCAGCAGCATCGCAGAAGCCCTGGGCGGCGTGGAGAAAATGACATCCAAGCAGCGTGTCCTGACGGCGCTGGCCAGGCGGGTGCCCGACCGCGTGCCGATCAACTACAGCGCCAACCCCGGCATAGACCGCCGCCTCAAGGAGCACTTCGGCCTGGGGCCAGACGACTCCGAGCAATTGCGCCAGGCCCTGGGCGTGGACATCCGCGGCGTCGGCGCGCCGTACAAAGGCCCTCGACGGCACGTGGAGATTCCCGACCGCCACGTGGACGCCCAGTGGGGCGTGCGCACCAGATACATCGCCCATGAAACCGGCGGATACTGGGACTACTGCGACTTCCCGCTCATGGACGCCGATGAGCCGGCCGTCGCCGCCTGGCCCATGCCGTCGCCGGATGACTTCGACTACTCCGGCGTCGCTGTAGCCTGCCGAACAAAGGCCCCCTACGCCGTCCACGTCGGCAACCCCGGCCTCGGCTGCGTCATGAACACCGCGGGCTTCCTCCGCAACATGGAGCAGATGTTCGTGGACCTGATAACCGACGACCCCGCCGGACTGCTGCTGATAAAACGCCGGATGGACATCGAGTTCGAAGTCGCCAGCCGGACCCTTGCCGCGGCCGAGGGAGGCATCGACTTCATGTGGATCGGCGAGGACCTCGGCACGCAGCACGGCCCGATCATCAGCATGGACATCTTCCGCAAGCACATCAAGCCATATCACCAGCGGCTGATCGACCTGGCCGATTCATACGGCATCCCCGTGATGATCCACACGTGCGGGTCCAGCAGTTGGGCGTACGAGGAATACATCCGCATGGGCATGTCCGCGGTAGACACGCTCCAGCCGGAAGCCAAGGACATGTCGCCGGAATACCTCAAACGCACCTTCGGCGAGCGGCTCGCCTTTCACGGCTGCATATCCACAGCCGGGCCGGTGGCGGACGGCACGGTCGAGGAAGTGGTCGCCAACTGCCGCGAGACGCTCGACATCATGATGCCAGGCGGAGGATACTGCTTCGCCCCCACCCACTCGCTACAGGACAACTCGCCGACGGAAAACGTAGTGGCAATGTACGAGACCGCCCACCGATGCGGGCACTACGACTGAGAGGTATCCTGAATGAATCTCGCGCAGCGGCCATTGCAGAGAAACATGACGCCTTCCTGCCCCCAAGGGGACGGCGACACTACGAACGCTCCGCATTCGCCTGACTGACGCCACGATTCGAAAGTTCCTCTGGCGTTTGTAGTGTGCCTGTTGCCGCTACACCCTTAGATTCGCCTGCTGGCCGAGGAGGGACTTGTACTTGGCGCGGATGGGTGCCACTTCGGAAGCGATGAACTCATCGACCTGCTGGGAAGATCGGCCGACGAAGTCCTCGGGCTTCATGGCGGCGTCGATGTCCACGTTGGCGAAAGCGGAGTCGGCCGAAAGGCGGGCCAGTAGATCGTTGGGTTTGCCGTGGAGTTTGACCTGCTCGCCGGCGGCCAGGCTGTGGATGCGGATTCGCTCGTGGACTTCCTGGCGGTCGGCCCCGGCGGCGACGGCCGCCATCAGGATGTTCTCGGTGGCCATGAAAGGCAGCTCAGCCGCGACGGCGGCGGCGATGACGGCAGGGTACACGACCAGGCCCTGAGTGACGTTGAGCGTTATAAGCAGGATCGCGTCGGTGGCCAGGAACGCCTCGCTCATGGCCAGGCGTTTGTTTGCGGAGTCGTCGAGGGTTCGTTCGAACCACTGCTCAGCCGCGGTGTGCAGGGGGCTGGCCGAAACGTCCATAACGAAGCGTGCCAGGGCCGTGGCGCGCTCGCATCGCATGGGGTTCCGCTTGTAGGCCATGGCGGACGAGCCGACCTGAGTCTTCTCGAAGGGCTCTTCCATCTCCTTGCGATGGGCGAGCAGGCGGATGTCGTTGCAGAGCTTGTGGACGCTGGCGGCGACGCCCGCCAGGACCTGGGCGATGGCCGCGTCGATCTTCCGGCTGTAGGTCTGGCCGGTGACGGGGGCGAGCTTCGCAAAGCCCATTTTCTCAGCCACGCGGCGGTCGAGGGCCTTGACCTTCTCGTGGTCGCCGGCGAACAGGGCCAGGAAGCTGGCCTGCGTGCCGGTCGTGCCCTTGGCGCCGCGGAACTCGAGGTTGTCCAGGCGGTACTCGATGTCGCGCAGGTCGCGGATGAAGTCCATGCACCAAAGGGTGGCCCGCTTGCCGACGGTGGTCAACTGGGCCGGCTGAAAGTGAGTGAACGCCAGGCACGGCAGGTCGCGCTGGCGGGCGGCGAAGGTCGCCAGTTCGTCGATGACGTTCACCAGCCGGCCGCGAAGAATCTCCAGGGCCCGGCGCATGACGATCATGTCGGTGTTGCAGTTGACGTACTGGCTCGTGGCGCCGAGGTGGATGATCGGCCTGGCCAGCGGGGCGACGTCGCCGAAGGCGTGGATGTGGGCCATCACGTCGTGGCGGAGCTTGCGTTCGTACTCATCGGCCTTGTCGAAGTCGATGTCGTCAAGGTGCGCCCGCATCTGGTCAAGCTGGGCGTCGGTAACGCTTTCGAGGCCCAGTTCGCGCTGGGCCTCCGCCAGGGCAAGCCAGAGGCGCCGCCAAGTGGCTATCCGCAGTTGGTCGCCGAAGAGTTCCTGCATCTCCCGGCTGGCGTACCGCGTCTCCAGCGGGCTGGTGTATGTGTTATGCCTGTCGTCGCTCATGGCGGAAAGCTTACAAATGATGAGATTTCTGTCGCCCCTTCAGGGCTCTTGTTCTAAAGCTCATCCCCTCCGGGGGCTTACGCCCCCCCGTAAGGGGCCCCAAGGGCCGGCCAAATACTATCGCCCCATTCGGGGCTTTCGGAATCAGGTAGCTTGGGCTACTTGATAAAGCGAATACAGATCGGGTAGCGATACGGCTGGCCCTTGTTCACGGTGATCGTGGACAGGATCCCAAATACGACGTTCACTACCCATACGCCCGCAAGGATGAACCATCCAATTAACAAGCATGCGGTCAAGAACCCAACCACCACTCCTATAATCAAGGTCAACTCGAAATTCAGCGCTTCCTTGCCTTGCTGGTTGACGAACGGGCTCTGGTCCTTCTTGATAAGCCAGATAATCAGCGGCGCAATCCACCACGTAAATATCGCCAGCAAGTGGCAGAGCATGGCCATGGTCTTGGCGTCGGCGGACTCGGCCGAGACCATGCCGGCGGTATTCGCCCCGATAACGCCGGGTGCTGGGGCCGGTGTCGGGCTTTGGGGGGGCTGGGTGTTGTCAAACGGTTCGTTGGGATCGGTCATGTGTCTTCCTTTCAATGATAACCCGTGCGTACCACTCTTATCTCAGTCTATGCCACATTGTCGATGCGGCCTGGGTATTTCGTATCGTCCCTGGTCGGGCCTTCTCGGCCGGGCCAGGGGCACATCACCTGCGCTGCGGGGGGATGGGGCGGAACCTCAACTTCTCGCCGACGGTCCCGGCTGACCTTTCGGCATAAAGGTACCACTCTCGCGCGGTCGGGAATGACGGGTCGGCGTCGAAGCAGCACTGGAAGTAGTAGCTGGCGTTTTCCCAGTCCTGCTCGGTGCAGGCGATCCGGCCCATGTAGTAGAGGCACTCCGGGTCCGACGGGTTCCACGACAGGGCGCGCTGGAACATCGCCTTGGCCTCGGCGACGTGCCCGACCTGGAAGGCGGAGATCGCGTCGGAGCGGTTGGCCGCGCTGAACTGATCCGCATCCGGCGCGCAGCCAGCGGCCAGTACCGCCAGCATCACAGCAATCGGCAGCCATGCCAAATGCCTCATCGTGTCGCTCCCCTGTCGCCTCCGCGGATCGCCGCGCGGCGGCAGTATGAATCATTGGTTCCCAATTGCACTGTCGGTATCATCTTACACATGCCAAGAGCGTTTGTCATCATTCTACATACCGGCTGCGGCCCGGATCATTACGACCTAATGCTAGAAATGCTCGAAGCGGGCGAGGCCCTGGCGACCTGGCAGCTTCAGCGGGACCGCCTGGACCTTAGCCCAGGCGACAGCCAAACCGCCCGCAAGCTACCCGACCACCGCCGCGCGTACCTGAGCTACCAGGGCCCCGTCAGCGGCGGACGAGGCCAGGTGATGCGCGTCCGTGCCGGAACTTACGAAACGCTCGACCGCGGGCCTGGCCGGCTTGTCGTGCGCCTGGACTCGCCGGGCGCCTCGGCCGTGTTCGAACTCGCCCGCGGCGCCGAGCCCGGCCAGGCTGGCGACGACTGGCGAATTACCCGCCTGCCGCTACAGTCTTAGTTTATCGGCACTTGGTGGCTATTTTCTTCAGGTCTCGGCACAGGGGCCATGTGCAGAGTAAGCCGACCGGCGTCTATGTCGATCCGCGTCACTCGCACCCGCTTTCGCGTAGTGATCCTCCATGTCATCTCCGTCGCAATCGGCTCACCATCGATGGCCGAGATAACCCGCTGGAGCACCAGGGCCACCTGGGATGAATCCAGTCCGCCAATCGCCGGGGCGGTAGTCTGGCCGGCGGGCTTCTTGGCGAACTTACCCCGCAGGCGTTCGACCAGCGACCGGACAAGCGACGCGGGCATCGGCAGTTGCCCTATCCATGCACCGGCGACGCTGACCCTGAGCCGGCTGTCGGGGCCAATGGCCAAGCTCAGGTCGATCGAGACCACCTTCTGGTATTGCAGCGACTTGGCGACGAGCCTGACGTGCCCGCCGTCGAGTATTACCGCCGGCTCAGCCAAGCCGACAGACTCCATCGCCCGATGCACCGATCCGGGCTTGGCGCCGCCCTGCATGGCGATCTCGTCCATCGAATCTAGGTAGCGGTTGAGTTGATCCTGCGTAACCGTCCAGTTGAACGGCTCGTTCTTCTGCCCGTCGTTGTTGAAGTCCATCAGCCGGCGGCGGAACTCGCGCATGGCCGAGTCCTTCTCGGCTGCGGTGAGCCTCACCGGTCGATAGTAGGACGGCACGCTGCTGGCCAGGATATAGGCCGTAAGCACTCCGGCCGCAGCGACCGCGGCAACCGACAACAGCACGATCCTGCTTTTCCTGCCTAGACGCACGGGGCGCTCCCAAATGCCGCCGCGACTCCCGGCTGCCAGGGGCAGTTACTTGATTCCACCGGACTGTAGGATAAGGTCTTTGATCTGGCTGGTTGGCAGGCTCAGGCCGCCGAGCACCTCCGCGGCTGCCATGCGGATGTCACCTGTGGGGGCCTTGGCGACTATATCGACGATTGCCTGAGATAGCTCGTCGCTCAGGGCATTGCCGAATCGCCTCACGGACTCATCGAGGGCCGTGAAGGCGGAGATGCGGATCTTCTCATCCGCGGCCGAGTCGGTCGCCAGCTTGGCGATTGCCCGCTGGGCCTCGGGGCCGGGGATCGTAGCCAGTGCGTCGGCCGCGGCGGTCTTGACCTCGGCCCGCGGGTCGCTGACGGATTCGATGAGCGACTTGCGGGTGCGGTTGACGTCGTAGACGGCGTTTCTGGTCAGGCCGAGCTTTCGGATGGCCCCTGCGGCACGGACGGACCACTCGCCAGCGACTTCCGGCGTCAGCGGGGCGCCGCTGACATCCTTGAGCAGGTCGGTCAGGGCGGCGCCGAGATCCTCGTTGGAGCCCTTGGTCGCGACCAGCCGGACTCGCACATCGGCCTTGGCCAGCTTCCCGAACCGGTCGGTCTGCGACATTACGACGATCGGCAGCGAGGCCAGTTCCGGGTCGCGGCGGATCATGCCGATGGCGATCATGGGGTCGGGGTCGTTGGCAAGCACGGCCACGTCCACACCCTCGGCGGCGCGGACCCCGTCAAGGGCCTTGGCAGGGTCGCCCGAGTCGATCACCTCGAAGCCCATGCCACGGAGGGCGTCCTTGATGGAATTTCGAGTTTCCTCATTGGCTGCGATAAGCATGGCCGACTTCTTGCCGGTCTGCCGCAGGGCGTTGGAGAGTATCGGCATGACCAGTTCGCAGCCGGTGAACCGCTCCCTGGGCAATGCCAGGGCCAGCGATATCGCCGCCCAGTAGCGGACGACGACGTTGGAACTGCTCATCGCCTCGACCAGCGGCTGGGCGCCGCCGGCTACGGGCTTGACGAGCGTATCGGCCCCGGAGGTCTTGCCGAGGGCCTCGATGCTCGCGACGACAACGGGCCAATCCCGGTCGGCAAGGGCGCGGGCCAGCAGGTCCTGCTGATACTTGGCGCCGGCAGAAAGGACATAGAACCTCGCCGACGGCTCGTCCTTGCTGAGCGTCGGATCCTGGCTGCCTGACGGCAGATCGACCTCTCGCTTGACGTTGGCGCCAAGCCAGATCGACACGGCCGGGTAGAACTGCGGATCGCTGCAGAGTGAGTCGCGGGCGCCGCGCATGGCGTATATGTCGCAGAAAATCTGCCGCGGAACGGGCTTGTAGCTCAGGCCGTCGAGGTTCGTGTCCCAGTACCACACGTTGGCCAATTCGGAACGGATGTCCGGCTGGAGCGACTCGGCGCGGTAGTAGAACTTCAGCGCCAGGTCGTAATACAACTGGGCGGCGGGCTTCTGGAGGATGGAGACATCCCCGCCCGCGCAGGCGACCAGGGCCGACCGCACTGTCCGGCGGGTCTGCTCCTGGAGGTCCTTGCGGTCGTAGACGGTTTTCAGGGCCGCCATGGCTGTGGGGTATTGCAGCTTGCCCAGCGCGTTGGCGACGGCCAGCATCAACTGCGAGTTGCGAGTATTCAGTGCAGCCATCAACGGCAGCACGGCCTCCTTGCCGAGCTTGGGCAATACGAGCATGATCTTCTCGCGGAGGTCGTCGGTGATCTGCGGGTCTTCGAGCTTGCGCAGCAACTGCGGCACGGCGTACATGTCGCTCATGACGAGGCGTTCGGTCCCGCGGTTGTACGCCCGCTGCGTGCCGGCCAGCAGTTCGATGGCGTTGCGGATCTGCTCGGGGTCGCTGCGCTCGGAACTGTAGCCCTGCTCGATCATCTTGAGAAGCTGGTCGACGGGCTTAGCGAGACCCTTGAGCTGCCGCCCGCTGGCCAGAGTCCTCAGCGAGCCGGGGTTCCGCGCAGAGAGGTAGTATATTTCGCTTGGCTTGGCGCCCGCGTCGAGAATCGCCTTGGCGTAGCTCAACGCCGCCTGGTCCTGCCCGATCACGATATAGTGGATCAGGTTCTCCCACAGGTCGGTAAGCTTGCCCTCTTTGGCGACCGCCGGCGCGGGGGCCGCCGCGGGCGCCTCGTTGCCGACCGCCGGTGTGGAGGTCGCCGTGCCCGCCTCGGGCGTAGCATCCTGAGCCTGAGCCACTGGCGCAACCGCCCATAACACCGCCAAAGCGACCGACGCAGCCATGAGGAGTTGTTTCTTATGCGCTACCATAACGTCTCCCACATTCCTTAGGACCAGAAAGGTTTACAAGCAGCCCGGCCACGGCCGATCCGCATCCGAACCTCTTGGGCTTCCTTAATCGCACTTGCCGGCGGCGGCGTAGGCCTTTATGCCGATACCGGCGGATATTTCGATGCGATTATAAAAAAACCCGACACGGTGTCAACAAAATTGGGAAATACGGATGGGAAATACGGTTGACTAGGTTTGCCCGTCCGGCACGACCGGCTCGGCTGGTGCCGCAAACCGCGGCGTGCGGCCTTGAAGCACGGCGACGACGTCGAAGACCACATCGCACATCCGCTGCACCGCGTCGGGCACGCGGGCGGCCACGTGTGGCGTGAGGATCACGTTGTCCAGACCGAAAAGCGGGTAGTCGGCCGGAGGCGGCTCGGGGTCGTGGCAGTCGATGACCGCCGCCGATATCCGCCCGCTGCGCACAGCCGCGCCAAGGTCGGCATAATTGACGCACTGGCCGCGGGCGGCGTTTATAAACTGTGCGCCGGGCTTGAACTGCACCAGCGCCGAAGAGTCGATCATCCCGCGCGTCTGCTTCGTTATCGGCACGTGGATCGTCACAATGTCGCTCGACGCGTAGAGGGTCGGTTTGTCCACCGCCTCGGCCTGGTAGTCCACGCGAATGTCGAGAATGTCGTTGTAGAGCACCCGCATGCCCAGGCCGATGGCAGCCCTGCCAACCCGGCTGCCTATCCGCCCGCACCCGACGATCCCGAGAGTCAACCCCGAAAGAAACCGCCCGTAGATCTGGGCGCGGGCCTTGTGAAATTCTTCCGGAGGCATAAAGCCCGTGATGGGCCAGAAGCGGCGGTTCATCTCGATTATCATGCGAATGGTGTAGTCCACCACCGCAAGCGTGTTGGCCTCGGGCGTGTGGACAACCTCGACGCCGCGAGCCCGGCAGGCGGGAACGTCAATGTTATCAATCGCCACGCCGGCCCGCCCCACCACCTTGAGCCTGCGAGCGCCCGAGAGAAGCTCACGGTTGACCTGCGTGTACGTCCGAACCACCAACGCGTCGGCGTCGGCTATGACCTCCCTGACCGTTGCCGCCGTCGCCAGGCGCACCTCGCCGTAGGCGCGAAGGTACTCCAGGCTCGATTCGTTAAGTGGTTCGCTGACTACGATTACGGGCAGCTTTCGGTCGCTCATTCGCATTCCCAGTCTTTGGCAGCCAGTGGCCGGTAATTAAGGCTATCCAATAGTTCCGTGTAATGGGTGCCGTGGTTTGCGGAGTCCCGGCACACCGGGACGACGCAACCACGTCTTCGACGTGCTTGGCGCCCGATCCCTCTCTCCAAACCGAAAGACGTGGTTGCGTGTCCCTGCGGGACTCGCGAACCACGGCACCCACAGCACGGCTGCGGTAACTCGGCGGGCTCGACGATGCACCCTGGGAGTTAAAAACCTCAGTCGGGGATCTTAGGATTGTTTCGCCGCCCGTTCAAGCGGGCACGGACCTTAGTCCAGAGGCTTACGCCCCCAAGCCGCTCGGTGAGCTGACGGAGGTGTTCGTCGTTGGGCGAAAGGGTCAACGCCTTGGCCGCGTACCGCCGCGCCCGCTGAAGCTGCCCCTTCTGGAGGTGGGCCAGGGCCAGGTTGTACAGGGCCAGCGGGTATTCAGGCTTGAGCTTAAGGGCCTTGCGGCAGTGGCGGATGCCGTCGTCGATCCGGTGCATGCGAAAAAAACTCACAGCCAGGTTGTGCTGGGCGCACGGATCGTCGGGCGACAGGTCCACCAGCCGGCGCAGAACGCCGTTGGCGTGGCGGGACAGGTGGGCCTCCAGCAGCAACTGCCCCAGTTCCTGGAGCATCACCGGATCGTCCCCGCTGCAACGCATCTCCGTCACCAGGTGCCTGGCCGCCTGCTGAATCCGCCCGCGCCGGATCAACGCCTCGGCCAGCTTGGCGTGAATGCCCGGATAGTCCCGCTCCGCCTTGAGGACGTGGCGGAAATGCTGCTCGGCAATGGCCGGACGGTTGCGAATCAAGGCCAGCTCGCCAAGGCAGTAGTTGGCGGCCGTGTGATCCGGCTCCAACTCCAAAGCCTTGCGGCAGCACTGCTCGGCCTGGTCGTACTTCTCCAGCTCGCTGAGCAGTTCGGCGTAGTCCACCCAGATATCGGGGTCGCTGCCGCTGACGTCCAATTCAGCCTGGAAGTGCCTGGCCGCGGTGTCCAGGTCGCCCTGGGACCAGCACGCTTCGGCAATCCGAGCGTGGGCGTACGGGTGGCCGGGGTCGATCTCCAGCGTGCGGCTCCAGCAGTAGATGGCCCGGCGGTACTCGGCCCGGGCATACAGGCTGTTGCCGATGTTGTAAAAGCACAGCGGGCAGTCGACCTTGATCTGCTGGGCCATGTAGAACATCACCTCGGCCTTTTCGTGCTGGCCGAGTTCGGAGTAGGTGACGATGCGGTTGCAGTAGGCAGGCTCGTAGGCCCCGTCGAGCCGGCTGATTTCCTCGAAGCTGCCCAGCGCCTCGGAGTATAGCCCCAGCCGGGTGAGGTTCACGCCGAGGCAGTTGAGCGTCTCGACGTCGTGGGGCGACAGCGCCAGCGACGAGCGATACGACTTGCACGCCTGCGCAGAGTCTTCCATCGCCTCGAACGTAAGGGCGAGGTTGAAGTGCCAGGCCGCGTTGTACGGGTTTATGGCGATGGCCGCCTGCAACTCAGCCGCCGCCTCGGCCCACCGGCCCTTCTCGTACAGGCCGTGCGCACGCTCGACGCGAGCCTCCGCGTCAAGCCAGTCGTTCAGGGGCTCACCGTCATGTCGTTGCACGCTGCATCTCCAGATGCGACCGTTCGGCCAGTATGTTCACACGCCTACGCCGGGCTCACCCGCGCGTCTCCCGAATGCCGATGTTCCCATTCTACCCGCCAGGCATGATTTCGACAATACCGAAAAGAAACCTAACGGCGGGAGAAGACGGTAAATGGTAGCCGGTAGCCGGTAG
>CAZSBS010000096.1:0-16259 GCA_964605095.1 uncultured Planctomycetaceae bacterium
ACGGTCACTGGTGTGCCGGGGCTGGACAACCAAGATCAGCCGGTAATGACGAATCATCGTACTGCCGATCGAGGGCCGTGGCAGCCTCAGCAAGTTCATCCCGCATACGCGTCATGCGGTCGTCGAAGTTCTCGATGGCGTCCTGACGGATCAGCCGAATGCCTGGCTCCGGGTACGGCAGGCTCGAACCTCGCCAGTGGGCAACAATCCGATTCCGGACTGCGGTGACGGCCCGGAACGCCGGGTGCTGCGTGTCCATCAGCTTCTTTGCCGCGGACAAGTACTGGCCCTCGGCACCAAAGGTATCGGCGGCTTGGTTCTTCTGGTCGCGTGTGAGCGTCTTTCGAACGCCCAGCCACGCAAAAGATACCCGCACGGCAGCGAACGCCGCATGCGGACGCTGGGCGGGTGAAAAGGTCTTGGCCCGCGAATGGGCGCGGACCGGGTCTGTGGTTGTGGTCATAGGGTTCTCCTGGAAAAGAATTGGGATTCGGAATCTTACGGCTGAGTCAGGAATCGACAGACGTCGCTCTCAGGCTGTTTCAGAACAAGGCTGTTTCAGAACGAACAGTCGGTGTGGCGGGAAATAACAGCGAAAGTGGCGAACTTCCCAAAGAAAGCTCCAAATCGACGGTTGGATCATCAAAACGGAACGCGGCCATCGGGGGGCCATCTCTTCCCCGGCTCTTCTTGCTCAAAGGCAAACTTCATACCGATAGCCAAATTCAAGATGTCGTCCCGGTCCATGAAGATCACCTGACGGCGACTATCAAGATCAAGGTGCTGCCCCAGCCACTCCTTTGCCTGTTTCGTTATTTCGCCCGCAGAGATGATGAACACGTGGTCTATCAGGACCCGCTTGTTCGTTTCCGGGTCCCAGATGGGATGTTTCAGAACCATGCTGATTTGGTTGAGCACCTCCGATATGTTTGTATTCCGCGTGCGCCCCGCGGAGTCCAGCTTCGCCTTTTTGACCTGCGCGGCGAAATACAGAAAGTGCGTTGTCGGCAGCTGGTATTTCATCCAGAAGTCATTGCCGTATTCCAGGGCTTTATCCTTGTGTCCGCTGATAGACATCCGTGTGAAGCCGAGTTGAGCAAAAACGGGCTGAAGAAGTTCTTCGATCAGTTGGTCCTCGCTCATCTTGTCCATGTGCTGCCCGAGTACGGTGCGTCGACGGATCCGCAAGCGTCGTAATCGTCTTGTCTGAAAGCCTCATTGCATCATCCTGTTCTGCCAGGTCGAGGTCGTTCTTGATTTGGCCTGCCGGAATTGTAGTTCAAGAATACCACCGATGCCATCGGCAACCGCCAATAGTACTAAGCTTACGTTGTGCGCAGGACGTCCTTCGTTTCAATTCGCCGAAGCCCTCGTCACCTTCCGCCCGCGAACCGAATGACCCTGCCCACCCCGACGATAAACGCCCGGCTGAAAGCTGCACAGACAACGGCCCGAAGCCCACGATGCATCAATTCCCTGCCATCACCACCCGAAAGCCAAGGTCCGTGTTTTTGACGTAGGGGTTGACCCCGCCCAGAAAGCCAGAGCGACAATCACTCGGCGAACCGGCGTACCCGCCGCCGCGAACGAGCCGCAATCTGCCCGTGGCCGGCCCGGCAGGGTCAACCGGTCCGGCGATTTCGCACGTATCAGCCCACCAGTCGGCGCACCACTCATAGACGTTGCCGTACATGTCGTGCAGGCCAAATGAATTGGGCTTCTTCAGCCCGACCGTATGAGTCTGCATATCGGAGTTGGCATTGAACCACGCGTAGTCCCCCAGCTTGTCAGTGTTGTTGCCGAAGTAGTATGTGGTTCTCGTCCCGGCCCGGCAGGCGTACTCCCATTGGGCCTCGGTGGGTAGGCTGAACGCCCGTCCCGTCTGTTCCGGAAGTTTGGTGCAGAACGCGGCTGCATCGGCCCAGGCGACCTGGTTGACGGGCTTGTCCCAGACATCTGTGGCGCTGGGATTGACGCCGGTCACGGCCTTGTACTGTTCCTGCGTGACCTCGTAGACTCCGATGTAGAAAGGCTTTCTGATGGTCACAACGGCGTATCGCGTGCCCTCGGACCGGCCAAGGCCCATCTCTCTTTCGGAAACGCCCATCACGAAACTCCCGGCCGGGATCAGGGCCAGCGTCATCATCACCCCCTTGCCAAGCGGCATGTCGATGTACCTGGGCATCCCCGCCACGGGCTCCATGGACCTCCGGGCCTCGTCCAGCAGCAGCACACCCTTTATCATGCCGATATCCCGTGTTGCGTGGAGCATCATGTATCGTTTGCAGCACGCCTGGGCCCTGATCAGGATCGCGTCCTTGTCAGGGGGCGGAGCAGTGCGTGCGACTTCCACGTACCACCGCGCCAGGTCCAAACAGGTCGGCTCGTCCAGTGAATCAGCGTCGTTTGCAGCTAGCTGGGCGTGCGTGCGGAAGCCCTCGTCGATGGTGTCGGTCAGCAGCCTGGCCGCCTCCGACGGGGCATTGAACTGGCCAAGACATGCCAGCACAAAGGCCTTACGTGCGGTCAAGTCCTTCGCATTGCGTTCTATCTCGGTCTGGAGGTCCTTGCGCCTGCGGCTCGACGCGTTGTTGGCGGCAATCTTCCCGAGCAT
Organism: uncultured Planctomycetaceae bacterium; assembly: GCA_964605095.1. Lineage (GTDB taxonomy): Bacteria > Planctomycetota > Phycisphaerae > SM23-33 > SM23-33 > JAUWQU01. The sequence goes on from CAZSBS010000096.1 coordinate 2,615, forward strand.
GTCGGAGAGTATCTTTTCCGCGATCTTCATGGTCGTAAGGCACTGGGCTTGCGTGGCGACATCCAGGGCCCGGCGGTACAGTGCCACAGCCTCATCGGGCTTGTTCGACTGAGCATGGTCGTCCCCAAAGGCAATCAGCATGTTCGCCATGTCCTGGCCGAGCACTTTCCGCTTGTCGGCAGCGCTATGGTCAAAACGGAGTTGGCCGATGACTAGGAGTTTCTCCTGTGCCTCGGGCTTGCGGTCCGGCATATCGGCCAGCAGCGTTTCCATGGAGTCGGCGGCAGCAGCATAGCCGGAAGGGGTCTTGATCCCGAATTCATACGCCTTTTCCAACAGGAGTTGTCGGAGTGGTTTGTCTTCGGTTGCGTTCGCGCTGGATCTGAGAAGCAGGGCGGCGAACTCGGCCGGGGCATTGGGGTCCTTCGATGCGGCGACGGCTTTTTCCTCCTGGTCGAACAATTGGTGGTAGTCCCCGGCCGCGTCAGCCAGGGCCGCTCCAGCCATGCACAGCAGCACACCCGCTGTAGTCATGCACTCAATATGCCTGGTCATTCCCATACCCTTTCATTTCCCGCCGGTGGCGGCCGGGGCCGGCGCTTCCACCACGACGCGGAACCCGTTCTCCTCGAGTCTGCTCTCAATGGAGCCGACCTGGCGGTCTGTCGAGCTGCATGGGATTGGGCCGTCGCCCCATCCCCCGCCGCGTAAGACCCGTTCCATGCCTGACGTCGCCCAGACGGGATCCACGTTCCCAATTGGGCCGTGGTAGGTGATTTTCCCGTCTAAGCACCACTCCCTTGCGTTGCCGTAGATGTCATACAAACCCGCGGAGTTGGGCTTCTTCTGGCCCACCGGGTGGGTCTTCTTGTCGGAATTGCCCTCGTACCACGCGTACTGGCCCAGCATTTCAGTGTGGTTTCTAAAGAAATGTTTCCAAGGCGTCCCGGCGCGGGCGGCGTACTCCCACTCGGCCTCGGTGGGCAGGCGCACCTTCCTGCCCGTAAAACCCGAGAGCCTCTTGCAGAACTCCATGGCGTCGCCCCAACGGACATACACCTCCGGATCCCGCGGGGTCTTGGAGGGACTGGGCTCGTATTCCATAATGTGAAGGTATTGCTCCTGCGTTACCTCGAACACTCCCATGTAGAACGGCTTGGTCAAGGTCACCACGCGCTGCGGGCCGTCTTCGTTGTTGAAGACCCTGGCGCCTCCCATGACGAAGCTCCCGGCCGGCATCAGGACCAGCCTGATCACCATCCCGCGGCCCACAGGCAGATGCGAGTACTTGGGCAGCCCCCCTATGGGCTCGGCCGACCTCTCAAGCCGCTCCAACAGCAACGTGCCCTTCAGCAGCCCCAGATCCCTGGCCTGGTAAAGTGTGGTGTACCTCATGCAGCTATCCATGGCTTTTCTCAACAAAGCGGGCTTGCTCGTCGGCGGGGCCTTGTCGATCATGGCGGCGTACCACTGGGCAAGGTCGAGGCACGCTGTTTCGTCAAGATCGTCGAGCTTCGCGACGGCAAGATCGACGTGTGCGCGAAGGTCCGCATCCAGTTCGGCCGAGACGAGCTTTGCCGCATCGTCCGGCACGTCGAACTCGCCCAGGCAGGCCAGTATCAGCGCGATCCGGGCGTTGGCGTTCTTCGGGTCGCGATCCAGGGCGACCTTGAGTTCGCCCAGCTTCCCGGCGGCGGCCTGGGCATCGGCGACCCACTTGATCCTGTCGGTTAGGAGACGATCGAAGACCTCCTTGCACAGGAATGACTTCTCCGCCTTGACCAGCACGAGCGCCCGCTGGTAGAGGTTGCCAGCCTCGGCAAGAGTATCGGGACGGGCGCGCTCGTCGCCCACGGCCATGAGGAGCTCGACGACCTCCGCCAGGAGCGCCTTTCGCTCGTTGGCGGTCTTGCTCCGGCCGTGCAATGCGGCGGTGACCTCGATGAGCCTGTCCTGTGCGGATCGCTTCTTCTCGGGTGACGCCTTAACCAGTAGTTTCATTGCCGAAGCCGCCACCGGCAAGCCGGCGGGCGACTTCATCGAGAACTCGTAGGCCTTCCCGCAGAGCAGGGCCTGCAAGGGCTTCTGCTCGTCGACGCCCTTGGCGGCGTCATACAGCCGGGCCCCGAACTCCGCCGAGGCGTTGGGATCCGCCAGCTTGGCAACGGCCGATTCCTCCTTGCCGAACAGCGCCTCGTACTGCTCGGCCGGGTCCGCCCCGGCCGTGCGGGCCGCGGCCAACACGACCCAGGACGCTATCATCAGGCACAATGTCTTGCCGTTCATCCCCATTGCCCTTTCACTTGCCGCCATCGGCGGACATCACCACGCGTAAGCCACGCTCGCCGACCTCAACGCCCACGGCGGACGCCCCATCCTCTCCTGTGCGACAAGCCGACCGACAGAAGACCTCACTGCATTTACAAGACCCGCCTCTGGCGATATGCGCGGAGATAGCCCTGTTGGTTACCATCGGGTCCATCCGCCAGGACTTGTCGTAGGCAAACCACCATGTGTCCGAGCACCACTCTGGGACGTTTCCGTAGACGTCGTAAAGCCCGGCCGGGTTGGGCTTCTTGAGCCCGACCGGGTGCGTCCGACCGTCACTGTTGCCGCTGAACCACACATACTCGCCAAGCTTTCCTGGATCGTTGCCGAAGAAGTACACTGTCTTCGTCCCGGCCCGGCAGGCGTACTCCCACTGGGCCTCTGTGGGCAAGGTGATCGTCCTGTCCGTCCTGGCTGAAAGCCTCTCGCAGAACGTGACCGCGTGGTTAAACTCGACCTGGTCGGCGGGATTGCGGGCGCCCTTGAAATTACCGGTGACTCCGGGCATCAGTTGATCGAGCTGCTCCTGCGTCACCTCGTAAACGCCTATGTAGAAAGGCTTAGTGATCGTCACCCTGTGCCGGGGGCTTTCAAACGCGGGCCGGCCCTCGCTGTCGGGGCTGCCCATCAGGAAGCTGCCCGGCTGGATCAGCACTAGCTTCATCGTCACGCCGTCTTCCATGGCAAGAGCGACGTACTTTGGCGTGTGCCCGGCCTCGGCGATTGCCTTGTCGATCTTCTCCATTAACAGCATGTATCTCAGCAGCCCCGCATCCTTGGCCGGGTGCCGCCGGAGGTACTGCTCGCAGCACGCGACGGCCTTGTCCAAAATGGCGCCCTTGTCCGAAGCGGGCGCACTGCCTGCGATGGCCAGGTACCACCGGGCAAGGCGCAGGCTGCCTGGCTCGTCGAGTTCCTCAACCGGCCTGGCCGTAAGTTGAACGTGCGCGCGGAACTGCTCGTCAAGCTCTGGCGTAAGCAGCGAGGCCGCCTCGGCCGGGGCGTCGAAGGCCCCCAAGCACGCCAGGATCAGTTCCGTCCGGACGGCCTGATTACCCGCGTCGCGGGCCAGGTCAGCCCTGAGGCCGGCGACTTTCTTCTCGGCCTCCAGAGCGGCAGCAAGGCCCTTGATCGTACGGGCGACCTCATCAGCCCGGTCGGAGTCCACTTCCGGCGCAAGTGCCAGGGCCTCCTTGTAGCAGCTCAAGGCATCGGAGAAGTGCCTGGCCTTGACCAACTCGTCTCCGCGGTCCAACATCGCATCCACAAGGTCTCGGCCGACATCCTTGCGCCGGTCACCCGAAGCTCGCGCATATAAAGCCCGGCTGACGGCCAGGAGCTTGTCATTTGCCGAGGAGTCATTTTCCGGCGCCGCGTCCATCAACAGTTTCATCGCTGCCGACACCACGACCTGCCCGGCTGGGGTTTTCATGCCCAACTCGTAGGCCTTCTGGCACAGCACGGTCTGAAGCCAGGGCTGCCTCCGCAGCGACAGGGCCGCGCTGACAAGCCTGGACGCAAGCTCGACGGAGGCATTGGGGTCTGTCGAGCCGGCGGCGTCTTTTTCAAATTGGCCAAAAAGCGCCTGGTATGCCCAGGCTGCCAGTTCCTGTGAGTAACCCGCCGGCGCCTTGATGGCGGCGGCCTTGTCCTCGCCTTCCCGTTTCGCGGCCAACGTCGTGATCTTGCTGACGATCTCCGCGGTTCGCTTGGGCTGGCCGTCCGCGGAGACCCACAGGGCCAGGCGGCACAGATCCAGCGCCTCGTCAGGCTTGGCGGCTTTCGCCGCCTCGTCGGCAAGAGACACCATAGCGTCCACCAGCGCCTGGCCGATCGCTTTGCGCCTGGGGCCCGCGGCGCGGTCATACCGCAGCCGGTTTATCTCAATGAGTTTCAACCCGGCTTGCACTTGCCGGTCCGGCGCGACCTCGACCAGCATTTCCAGGGCGTCGGCAGCCACCTCGTAGCCCGCAGGCGCCTTGACCCCGTACTCGTATGCCTTGTCCAGCAGGAGGACCTTGAGCGGCTTGTTTTCATCAACGTACGTGGCGGCGTTCAGCAGCCTGGCGGCGAGGCGTGCCGGGGCGTTGGCGTCCTTTGCGGCGGAGGCTTCTTTCTCATACCGGCCGAAAAGCTCCAGGTACTCCTCGGCCGCGCCAGCCCAGGCCAGACCCGGGAGGCACAGCACGATACATGCCGTCGAGAAAGCAGCATAATGCCTTTTCATCCACATGCCCTTTTCACTTGTCGGCCAGGACAACCACCCGCAATCCGCACTCGGTGTTCGCGTATGTCGGCGAGCCCCCGTAGCCTGCCGCCGATGGGCAGAATTTCGACCCGAACCAGTAGGCTCCTCCGCGCAGAACGCGGTTTGTTCCTTCTTTGTTGCCTGTGGGGTCAACCGCGTGTTCGATGTTGACCTCGCTGAAGCCGCACCAGTCCTGGCACCACTCGAAGACGTTGCCGTAGATGTCGTACAGGCCCCATGGATTGGGCTTCTTCTGGCCTACCGGGTGCGTTCTATCCCCAGAGTTCTTGTCAAACCACGCGTAACGGTCCATCTTCTCCGCGTCGTTGCCGAAGAAGAACTCGGTCTTCGTCCCGGCCCGGCAGGCATATTCCCATTGGGCCTCGGTCGGCAGCGCTGCCTTCTTGCCCGTTTTGGCTGAGAGTCTCTTGCAGAACTCAACCGCATTGTCCCAGGAAACCCGGTTGACCGGATTGTTGGGGCCCTTGATGCTGCTGGGGTTTTTGCCCATGACGGCCTCATACTGCTCCTGGGTCACCTCGTAGATCCCCATGTAGAACGGCTTTGTGAGAGTCACGTCGTGAATGAGCGCTATGTCAGATATCGGCGAGTTCCGCTCCTCGGTAGCAGAGGACATCGTGAACTTGCCGGCCGGGATAAACACCAGCTTCATCGTGACCCCCTTGCCTAGTGCAAGGGTCATCTGCTTGCCCTTGCCGGTCGTGTTCATCGCATCCGTCAACTTCTCCAGAAGCAACTGGGCCTCGAGTTGGGAGGCGTCCTTGGCCGGGTGGAGGTCCATGTATCGCACGCAGCACGCCCTGGCCTTGGCAAAAAGTGTGCGGTTGTCCGAAACCACCGACCTGGCCGCCATGTCCGCATACCATCGAGCCTGATCGATTGCCGAGGCCTCGTCGAGGTCCTCCACCTTTTTCATCGCCAGTTCCACGTGCTTCCTGAACTCCCTATCCAGCTTATCAGTAAGCAGTTTGCCTGCCTCCGCTGGGGTGTTGAACTCGCCCAGATACGCCAGGATCAGCTCCGTGCGGGCGTCGGTCGAGTTCGGATCTCGCTTAAGCTCCTCCTGAAGAACCTGGAGTTTCCGCTCGGACTCCTCGGTTGCGCCGAGTTCCAGGGTCTTGCCGAGGATATCCTGGGCGAGGTCGTACCGCACGGCGCGGGCCACCGAAAGTGCCCGTTTGTACAATCGGAGGGCCTCATCAGGCTGTCTTGCGTCGACTCGCTCCTGGCCCAGCGATACAAGCAGGTCCACCAGGTCCTGGCCAACGGCCTTTCGCTGGGCACCGTAGGCCGCGGCGTATCGAAACTCGTAGGTCTGGCGAAGCTTGAGTTGGGCATCGATCTTCTTTTCGCCATCGCCAACGACATCCGTCAGCAGCCTCAGAGCCGCCGCGCCGGTGGCGTAGCCGGCGGGCGTCTGCATGCCGAAATCGCTCGCCTTCTCACAGAGAAGCACCTGGAGGTCCTTCTGGTCGGTAACCCGCCTGGCGGCCTCCAACAATCTGGCCGCGAATGCCGAAGATGCGTTGGGGTCTTTGGAGGCAGCAAGGGCCTTTTCCTCGCCACCGTAGAGTTCGACATAATCCTCGGCCGCGCCCGCCAGCACAAGGGCCGAAAGGCACAATACGACAACTCCGACAGTAAACCCCTCCGCCGTAGGACCAACCGTCTTGTGGTTCATCCCCATGCCCTTTCAGTCATCAGTGCGCACCGATAACGTCGATCATGCATCGGCTGCCCCGGCGATGTGAACCGTGTCGCTCATGGCAGAACCCGATGGGGAACCGCAATAGACATAATACCAGCGGGAACGTATCTGGTCCACGGCGATGATTGGAAGAATACTGTCGTCTATTGTGTGAACGCTCCCCGCAGAACCGGCCGTTGTCTAATTCGACGACGCCCGGGTAACCTTCCGCCCACGAACAGCAGGCCCCTGGCCACCCCGGTGATAAACGCCCGGCTGGAAGCTGCACAAGCAGCGACCCGAAGCCCAGGTGCGAAGGCGATCCATGGACTCAGCGGCGGTTACAGCCACGGGTACGACGTTCTTCGCGGCCTCGGCCAGTGGAATGTCCAGCAGGCGAGCGAGACGACAACATGAGCGTATTTCGGCACCCGTCCAGTCCTCGTCCCTTGGCACAGTCTGGCCGGCCAAGGCAAACATCGACTTGTAGATGTCCCAGATCTTCTGCCGCTCACCGACGCTGGGCAAGTCGAGAAAGAAAACGCCGTCAAAATGTTCCGCACGGACGAATTCCAGCGGCAGGCGGCTCACGTCATTTGCGGTGCATACGACGAACACGTCTGACTCGTGGTCGCTCAACCAGGTCAGGAGCGATCCAAACAGCCTGGCCGATACGCCGCTGTCGGTTTGCCCACTTGAGGCGGAGCCGGCCAAAGCCTTCTCGACCTCATCAATGAAGATCACACAGGGCGCCATTGCATCGGCGATCTTCAACGCCTGGCGGACGTTGGCCTCCGTGGACCCTACGAGCGAACCCATAAGGGCGCCGACGTCCATCACCAGTGTCGGTCGCTGTGTTTCGTTCCCCAGGGCTTTCGCGAATGCACTTTTCCCCGTGCCAGGCACGGTCAGCACACAATACCCATCCACCGTTTATGCGGCGCATCTGGTACAAATACCACCCGCTCTATGGCCGCGACGTTCCAATTGTGCGAAGGTTCAGCACCGGCCGGGCCTGGGTCTACGTTCGCCAGTCCACGATGAATCAGGTGCGTAACAACCACGAGGGTCAGCGCCGCCAGTATGCGCTGGCGGACCGTGCCCGCGGTCTGGGGTTTGCCAAGGTCCAGGTCATCGACGATGATCTGGGGCGCTCAGGGAGTGGGTCTCAGCAGCGTCCGGGTTTCGATCGCCTGGTCGGGGCCGTATGTGCCGGAGAGGCAGGCGCAGTTTTGGCCATGGAGGCCTCACGTTTGGCCCGTAACAATCGGGATTGGCATTACTTGATTGACTTGTGCGGTATGTCCGGAACACTGGTAATTGACCATGACGGAGTGTACGATCCACGTCAACTGAACGACCGGCTGTTGCTGGGCTTGAAAGGCACGATGAGTGAATTCGAGCTGGGGCTGTTGCGCCAGCGAGCCCAGGAGGCCCTCCTACAGATGATCCAGCGAGGTGAAGTCCTTGGCCCCGTACCGATCGGGTACGTGCGTACCGACGACAACCGCCAGGAGATGACGGCGGACTTGCAGGTTCAGGATGCGATCCGGGGCATTTTCCAAAAGTTCAGCGAATTGGGCAGTGCTCGACAGGTGATGTTGTGGTATCGCCACAATCAACTGCTGGCCCCCACTTGGTCAGACGGCACCGGTCCCAGACAGGTTCTCTGGCAACTGCCCGGATACAAGCGGATTCTGTCGATCCTGCAGAACCCGGCCTATGGTGGGACTTTCGTTCATGGTAGACGCTGCACGCGGACAGTCATCGTAGACGGACGGGCTCGCAAGACGGACGGCCATGCCGTTCCTCTTGAGCAATGGCCCGTGGTGATTCATAATCATCATGCCGGCTACATAGACTGGGAGACATACTTGCGGAATCAGCAGCAGATAACGGGCAATTCGCTGATGGGTAAGCGGATGGACGGCTCATCGCATGGTGCCGCCCGAGGAGGACCGGCGCTGTTGGTGGGGTTAGAGGCAGTCCCGGGAGAACATCTCCAGCGGTCAGCCAATGACCTGGTCCTAGGCGTCCACAAAACGTCCCAGATTGTACGGATCATTCATAAGCCGCAAATTCGCGCATAGCGGTGTCCAGTTTGCTGGCCCGACATAATAAACCGGGTTTCCTGCTCGCTAAAGCGAACAGCCGTCAGTCCTCCGCCGACCACCGGCTACCGGCTACCACATACAGCCTACAGCCAGCCCTTGGACTGCCAATGACGATATTCGTAAGGCCAGTCGTCCTTGCGGAACTGGACCAGAGCCCTCATACGCTGGAAGAACGCGTCCTGCTCGGGCTGCTGGTCCGGAAACGTCGGCCCGCTACGGATGGCCTCTGCCAAGTCCTTTCCCAGCTTGGCCGCGGCGGCAAACACATGCTGCCGCTCAGCCGGGCCGGCCAGGTCCATCGCGGTGGCGCCAACGCTGCCAACTGTCCAGCAGCCCATGAAACGCTCGAAGCTGAGCGTGTACCGCTGCACCTCTTGCCCGCCGGTTCCGCCGGAGGTCTCGATCGCGGCGGCGTACTTGCCGCGCAGGGCCTGGCAGTGCAGCATTCCGCAGCAGCGATCCAGCAGGGCCTTCATCTGCGCGCTGACGCTGACGATGTAGTTCGGGCTGGCCAGGATGATGCCGTCGGCGTCCATCATGGCCGACTTGACGGTGTTGAAGTCGTCCTTCCACGGGCAAACGCCTGTTTTGTGGCAGGCGTCACACGCCCGGCACGGGCCGACCTCCAACTCGGCCAGCGACAGCACGGCCAACTCCGCCCCCGCCTCCCTCGCGCCGCGGACGGCTTCGGCCAGAAGCGTGCCAGTCGCACCTTTCACGCCATGCGGGCTGCCAAGAATAGCCAGTATTTTCATACGCTCACTCCTTCTCGCTTTCCTGTGTGAATCATAACCTCGATGCTATCTTCGCTTAACGTAAGTATAATATGTTTTCGCGAGAGTAATCAGCGCTGCAGCATCAGGACAATGAAAACGGGAGCGTAACATGTCGCGAATCATCTGCGTTCTTGCGGTGCTGACGGCCTGCGACGCCGGTCTGGCCGAGGAACGCCTTCCCCAGCGATGGATCTACCTCCAGACCAACCTGCTAGTCGACAAGAACGTCGACGAGGCACTGGCACTGCTGGACCGGGCGAAGAAGGCCGGCTACACCCACCTGGCCTTGGCCGACAGCAAGTTCACCCGCTGGGACTCCCTGGGGCCCAAGTACGTCGCCAACTGCGCCCGTCTCCGCCAGGCCTGCACGAAGCGCGGCATATTCCTGGCCGCGTGCGTGTGCGGCATGGGCTACTCCAACGGAGAGCTTGGCCACGACCCCAACCTGGCCGAGGGCCTGCCCGTGACCGACGCCCTGTTCACCGTCCGCGGCGGCAGCCTGGTGCCGTCTGACAGCATCGAGGCCGTCAACGGCGATTTCGAGCGGCACAAGGGCGACAGCCCAGCCGGCTGGTCGTTCGTGGACCAGCCCGGCAAGATAAGCTTCATCGACACCAGCGTTTTCCAGCACGGCAAGGCGAGTCTGCGCATGCAGAACGTGGCAGTTCACGACAGCCAGCATGGCCACGCCCGCGCCTGCCAATCGCTGGCGGTCAAGCCGTTCCACTATTACCACGTCAGCGTCTGGGTGAAGACCGAGGGCTGGCGAGGCGGCGAAACCCGCATCGCCATCCTGGGCGAAGGCGGGGTGTCGCTGAACTACTACCAGCCGCCCATCGCCCCAACGCAGGGCTGGAAGCGACTGGACATCACCTTTAACAGCCTGGAGTTCGACAAGGTCAACCTGTATCTGGGCACCTGGGGCGGCCAAAGCGGGAAGATATGGTGGGACAACCTCCAGATCGAGCCCGCGGGGCTGGTCAACGTCCTGCGACGCGGCGGGGCGCCGCTGAAGATGGTCAGCCAGGATAGCCGGACCGAATACGTCGAGGACACGGACTTCGGCAGGATATTCGATCCCAAGCTGGGCAACGTCCCCTGGCCAGGCGAGTATACGGCCTGGCACGACCAGCCGAAGGTGACCATTCCCGCCACCAGCAGGCTTCGTGACGGCCAGACGGTCAAGCTCAGCTACTATCACACCGCCGTCATCCATACTGACCAAGTCCCCGCGTGTATGGGTGAGGAGAAGCTCTACGCCATCTTGAAGTGGGAGTTGGAGCGCACACGCGACGGCCTGAAGCCCGACGGGTACTTCCTGAGTCACGACGAAATCCGCATTGCCGGCTGGGATGGGAGTTGCGTGGGCGCCGGCAAGACCCCGGGCGAGGTTCTGGCCGGCAACATCTCCCGCTGTGCGAAGCTGGCGCGGCTGGTCGATGCCGGCAAGGGTCTGATGGTATGGTCGGACATGTTCGACCCGTACCACAACGCCAGCCCCAAGGGCCGGTACTACCTCGTCAAGGGCGATGGGCCGTGGAACGGCTCGTGGAAGGGCCTGCCCGCCGCCGTCACCGTGATGAACTGGCACAATCACACGCCGGGCCGGATCGAGTCCATGCAGCACTTCGCGACCCTGGGCAACAAGCAGGTGCTGGCCGGGTACTACGACGGCCCTGTTGGCCGGATAGGAGAGTGGCTCACCGACGCCAAGGGCATCGACGGCGTCGTTGGGGTCATGTACACCACCTGGCGGCACGACTACTCCAACCTGGAGGCCTTCAACGCCGAGGTGAACAAGTTCCTGGCGGGGCGCTAACCAACATATTTGGCAATGAACGCCGCGACGTTGCCGATGTAGCGGCCCAGGCGGCAGTGCAGGTCGCATTTTCGGAATCTGACCGGTAGTGCGACACGGGTTTGCCCCCGTCAGGGCAGGCGTCTTGGTAGTGGCGCGGAGTTAACGCGTGCCTCCGTAAACAGGTGCGCCGAAGCGGGCGCGTGGCCGGAGCGATGACTGTCTGACAAGCGAACAGTCGCGCAGATCAGGCCGCCAGTCGCGCCGAAATCTCGACGATCGGCAGACGCGGGTCGCCGTGGTAATGCCTTCGGCAAACCTCGACCTGCGTCTGGAGTTGGTCCCGTGCCCGGATCGGAATGGGCTCCGGCAGTGCTTGCCCCTCCCAGGCCTCTTCACTGGGTCGCCGTGCGGCGGGCGTTTCAGAGTCGAGGATTGGCCAAGGGGATGATGACCTTCGCCATGAACCGCTTGGCCCAGTGGCACGAGCTGACATACCTGCGCTCGCAATCCAAGCGCACTGGGGCTATCAAGCTCTACTTGGATTTCGGCTTCCTACCGGACATGGACGCCGACGGAGCGGCCGAAGCCTGGTGCGAAGTGGCGAAGCACGTCAAGCACCCGGTGCTGGCGTCCACGTGCGGCCGCAAGTAGCACATACGCAGGGACCAGAGATCTCCTCGTTCTCTCGGACAGTGACCAAAACGCCATTCGCGTTACGGCGAGGGACACCCGTCGGGCTGGCGGGCGGCTCTGCCGGGGGGCGGGGGGTTTCCACGACGGGCTGCGAAAGATCGTTTGGTTACGCCCCTGAAAAACGCGAAGATTTCGTGAAACCCCGCCGCCCGGATTGCGACAATATGGGGACAATGAGATTACTGTCACCCTTCAAGAGGCTGCTGTTGAAGGCTGCGTCGCTGCTGATCGCGGCGGCGGTCTATCTGCCGCTGATGCACCTGCTGTACCGGCCGGGCGCGGCGGAGATCCACTCCGACGCCGGCGCAGCGCCGATGGCGATGCGGATGGCGGCCCGGCAGGAGCGGATCTGGACGGACAAGAGTCTCCTGGGCGGCGAGATCGCCAAGATGCGCCGCGCCAACGCCGAGTGGGACTTCATGGGCCGCAGCTTCCTCGTCTGGTCGCTGGGCAACCTCTCGCTTCGCGACCCGACGCGGGCGGGCAGTTCCCTGGCGGCGATGGACAACATCATCGACGAGACGCTCCGGCTGGAGCGCGAGGGCGGCATGTACGTCTTCCTGATGGGCTACGCCCAGGCCAAACCGTGGGTCCAGAAGCCCGAGCGGAGCATCTTCATCGACGGCGAGATCGCGCTCATGCTCGGCGTGCGGTGCATGGTCCGGCCGAGGCAGGACTACCTCGACGAACTGCGGCGGCGGCGCGTGGACGTAATGGCCGAGCGCATGGAGGCCAGCCCATCGCTGTCGTGCGAGAGCTACCCCGACGAGTGCTGGACGTTCTGCAACACCACGGCCCTGGCGGCGATGCGCGTCAGCGACCGCCTGCTCGACACGGACCACTCGCAGCTCATCCGTCGGTGGATCACCTACTCGAAGGCCAACCTCATCGACCCGCGGACGGGGATGCTGATCTCGGCGTACACGCTGGACGGCAAGGCGATATACCGGCCGGAGGGATCGACCATCTGGCACGTGTGCCACTGCCTGTGCGTGCTGGACGAGCAGTTCGGCCGGGAGCAGTACGAGCTGGCCAAGAAGCAGCTTGCCGATTCGATCGTGGGCTTCGGCTATGCCCGTGAATGGCCGGCGGGGATCGAGGACCAGATGGACGTGGACAGCGGCATGGTCGTGCCGGTGCTCGGCGCGTCGGTGGCCAGCAGCGGCCTGGCGTGCCTGGCGGCCGGCACATACGGCGACGTGGACTTCCTCTGCGGCCTGGTGACGACGATCCGTCTGGGCGGCTTTCCGATCGCCAGAGATGGCGAGCTCTGGCACGCCGGGGCCAATCAGGTCGGCGACGCGGTGCTGCTGTACGGGCTGACGGTTGGCCCGATCTGGCAGAAGCTCAAGGAGGGCGGCAAATGACGGAGCCCTCGAAACCGTCGCAGCCCGCCCCGGCCGAGTCGCCACGAAAGAAGCGCCGCCTGGGCCCGCCGGCTCGGATGCTTATCGGCGCGGCGTTCATCTCGGCCGCCTATTTCATCTTCCACCTGCTGGGCTGGCGTCAGCACGTTTCGGCGGCGTACGCGACTTCGGCCGGGACGAACGCTGCGCTGCTGATGGGCGCGGCTTACGCGGTGAGCTACTTCGCGACGGTCTTCATGGGGCCGGTGCTGGTTCTGGCGGCGGGAATCTACGCCGTGCTGGCGAGGATGTTCTTCAACGCGGGGAGCACGGATTGAGATCATTGCCGCCGAGGCCCAGCGGCCAGGTAAGAGGCAGGCGGGCTGGCTGACCGACGAGAAGGGCACGGGACGGGCCATGCTGGACGCGGATAAGGACGGGTTCTGCACGACGAGAAGGGCTCGCCTCGCGTCGGATTGACTATGGGCAAACCCGGGCCGGCGCTGGATCTGGTAGACGAAAACGGTAAAGGCCGAGCCTGCTTGGGCGTGAGTAAGAGCGGGCCAGCGCTTAGCTTGGCCGACGAGAATGGCGAGAATCGCGCTGGACTGGGCCTTACCAAAGCCGGGCC
>CAZSBS010000097.1:0-16165 GCA_964605095.1 uncultured Planctomycetaceae bacterium
AAAACAGCGGAAGTTCCGCGCATAGGGTTGACAGGTCAATCCATATCAGCCACGGCCGAAGCTTCGCGCAGGCCGTGGACGCAGGTGCGGTTGTTTGGAGCCCCCAGGGCGATTGACGCCTTCAGTACCAGATGTGCGCCGGGCCGAATTGCACCTGGTGACGCTCAAGGAATTCGATAAACTCCTCCTGGAAGCCGCGGCGGGTATGGTGTTCGGCCAAGTGTGTCCCACCTGATGGTCCTTACCTTTGCCGAGACTTTCAGTCGCCCTGGGGGCTCCCAACGACGGCGCCCATATTCCACGGCCTGCGCAAAGCTCCGGCCGTGGCTATCGCGAAACGTCCCTGCGGGACTAAGAATTGCCGCCGCAAAGAGTTGCGGCTTGCCAGAAAGAATCATCACACACCGACACGACTTCAGACACGCCACGCCCCACGGCTTGCGCCGGGCGGTGCTGCGATTCGCCGGGGGTCCCTGGGGAAGGCGGCTGACGCGTGCCAAGGGGTCCAGGCCGCGTCGGGCCGGTTTGGACGTTGCCCCCGTCCCCGACGGCCCAACGCGGCTGGCCATCGCTGGCCGCGTCCTGGGACGTTGCCAGCGGCCTGACCCGACCCTGAGCGGCCCCGACCGGGGGCCGATCTGGAGAGTGCCTGCGTTTCCAAGCTGGATGTGGATCCCTCGCAGGTCCGGTCGGTGATCGCCGAGGCCCGCAAGCGGCTCACCCTGGCGGCTGAGTACAACCGCGATGAGCTTCTTGGCACGGCCCTGACCCGGCTGAACGACCTCTACAGCCGGTGCATCCGCACGGCAGGCGAAGGCAGCGGCCCCAACCTGGCCAAGGCCCTCGATGTCCAGCGGGAGATCAACAGGCTGACCGGCCTGTACCGTCAGCCGAGCCTGGCCGGCATGGACTCCGGCAGCACCGAGTCCGGCGAAGAACTGGCGGCCGTGGGAGAGCATCTGTTCCCCCTGTGCCTGGCCGGCGAGAATTACCCCCTCCGCGAACACGCCCGCCTGGCCGCCCAGCGGATTGTGGAGCTTGAATCCCTTAATCACCCAGACGGAAGGAGCAACCAATGACCATCTACACCCTCGGTTACAGCGGCTGGAAGATCGATGACATACGGGCCACGATGGACCGCCTGGACGCGGTCCTGGTCGATGTCCGCATGGTCCCACGGTCCCGCGTTCCACAGTGGAGCTGCTACTCGCTCAGCCGCGAGTTCGGCCATCGCTACGCATGGGTTCGCGAGCTTGGGAATGAGAACTACAAGGGCACGTTCGAGCAGATCCAGATCGCCAACTTCCCGGCCGGCGAGAAACGCCTCCGCGAGCTGCTTGCCCTGAGCAACGTCGAGGGGCTTGCCCTGAGCCCAGCCGAAGGGGCCTCTGGCAGCAAGGCCATCATCCTGCTGTGCGGGTGCAAGGATGTGACCCAGTGCCATCGGAAGCTGCTGGCCGAAAGGCTGGCGGAAGCATGGTCGGCCGATGTGGTCCATCTCACCCCGCCGGCCAAGCAGGAGTCGCCCGGCCAGGCGAGGCTGTGCTGACAGCCGATGATCGGGGCCGACCTACCGCCGCCGCCTCATCATCGCCAGCCCACCCAGGGCCAGCAGGGACAGCGTGGCGGGCTCGGGGGTGAGTAGGTAAGCGTGCGTCTCACCGTTCTGGAACGTGCCCGTCCCTACGATCCACCCGGCTTCATTCACGCCGAAGGCGGACACCAGTGTCCAGCCCGAACCTACAGGAAGAAGGCTGTTCAGGTCGATGATCTCCCCGTCTCTCCAAAGACAGGCGCGACGAACCCCGCCGGCGTCCTTCGCCTGACCGACGACCCAGCCCAAGTCGTTGATGCCCTCAGCGACGCTGTAGTCCCCTCCAAGGGTTCCCAGGTCGGTAGCAGACCACCCAGAGCCATCCTTCTCCCAAAGACACGCGCGATACTCCTCTGTGCTCGTGAATGCGTACCCAGTGACCTGGCCAGGTGCATTGATCCCCAGCGCTATGCTTGTGCTCCCCCCCAGAGTGCCCAGGTCGGTAATCGCACTCCCATCCCACACACACGCATGAACCGGATCCAAGTCGGTTGTGCGCGAGTACCCCACGACATGCCCAGCGTCGTTGATGGCATAGGCGTTGCTGCTGCTCCCCCCCAACGTACCAAGGTCGGCGATTCCCATCCCATCCCATATCGTGGCATGGGTATGCCCGCTACTGTCAACAACAGCGAGGCCAACAACACGTCCTCTCCCGTCGATACCGTATGCGTTGCTGTAGTTCCCCGCAGGGGGCTCGAAAGAACGCAGTTCAGTCATTGTGCCACCCTCCCAGACGAAGGCATGAACGGAGCCTGCCGCGAAGGAGTAGCCCACAACTTGCCCCGTTGCGTTAATGTCTTCCGCATAGGTGTTCCCGCCAAGCGTGCCTAGGTCAGTCATGCTGCCGGAATCCCAGAGCATCCCGTGGAAACGACCATCGGCGAGTTCGGAGTACCCCGCTACCTGCCCGAGATTGTTGATCGCCACCGCCCACGTTCTCGTCGCGCCAACGGGGCTAAGGTCAGTTATCGTGTACGGGCCTTCCGCTATTACCGCCCCGGCTGCAAGAAGCACTACCGCCATCGCCCCAAGAACTCTAGCCTTCATCGTACTGCCCTTTCCAAAGAGTGCCGACTGGTGATCTATTTCCTTCGCCTGCGAACCACGGCTAACCCACCCAGCGCCAGCATCGCCAACGTGGCTGGCTCGGGGACTTCGACGACGCGAAAACCGAGTATGTCGTCCTCGGAGGCCGGGTAGAGGTAGCCGTTACCATACTGCCGCTTCGCCGCGCCCAGGTCGGGCCAGTGGTTGCCCCACGACCCGCCCCGCGTGGCGCGCGCGGGAGAGATGGAGTCAGGAACGGAGGAAATGATCGCCTCGTTCCACTCAGAGACATTTCCGCCTTGGTCGAACGTGCCGTACGGGCTTTCCGAGTTCTCGAACTCGCCGACCTGTGTGCAGATCCCAACCCCTATGGTGTATCCACCCTGGTAGAAGTTAGCGTTGTTACCCGGGTCTGTGGTGTCAAGAATATTGCTGGGCGTGTCGTCGCTGCCCGTGGGGTAGTCGAAGTAGTTCCCCGTCACGCCGTCATTCTTGTGAAACGCGGCCTTGTACCACTCGTCCTCGCTGGGGATGAAGTAGTACTTCTTGTCTTGCACCCTGTTCGCTTCTGCAATTCGCGCCACGGCCAGAAGGCCAGCGTTGTCTGTCGCACCTTTGAGGCAATAGGAGCCGTCCTCGGTAGTCGAGGCGTCCTGGTCGCCCGTCGGCTGCCCATTAGTCAGCCAGTTGGCGAATCGAGCCGCATCTCCCCACGAGACCTGGTTCACCGGCCGGTTGGCGTAGTCGCTGGGCACGCTGTACGTGTAACTGCCCGGGCTACCGCCGCGCTCGATATTGCACCACCCGTAGAATGGCGTGGGGGGCACCATGGAAGTGCTGTAGAGTTCGTAGGTGTCAGTCTTGGCCACGGCGTTGAGGAACGACGTGTACTGGCCGGCGGTCACCTCGAACTTGCCGATGCGGTACTCGTACCCCACCGCCCCGCAGATACGGTCAGGACCATATCCGCCGACGCCAACTCCCGAAAGTTCCCCGACATTCCACGCATTGCCCACTGTGGCCCATAGGGCCGGGTCGTTCCAGTTATTCCAGTTCGTAGGCCAAGGGGCGTGTGTCTGTCCCATTGCCGCCCCGCCCGCCAGAATCACCGCCACCATCGCCCCGATCATCTTCGCCTTCATCGTACTGCCCTTTCTCAAAAGTGCCGACAGACCATCACCACTGAGCACGTTGAGCGGTACAGACCTCCAAAGGCGGTAACGTTGAGCGGTGCCTTTCCCGTTGCAGGCTGCATTGTACCACGTCGGGCTGGGGCGTCAAGGTCAGAATCCGCCCCATGTTAGGGCCTGGCCAAGCTCAGCCAAGATGCCGATGAGCACGTCGAGACGCAGTCCGAGAAAAACCACTTGACAGTCCCGGATAATAAAGTCGTACCCGCGCCGCGGGTGTGTTGCGCACGCCCGCCCACCAGGCGGGAGGATGTGGTTCGCTACCACAGCGGCGCTTTTTGGCAAGCGGCAAGCTACAGAGCAAGGGCACGGCAGCATGTTCATCGGGTCAATCAATCGCTACATGCGGGCAGTCCTGGAGACAGCCGCCCAAGGCTGGCGCGGGCGGCCCGTCTACGTCGCGTGCAGCGGCAACTTTACCGTGGAGCGGATTCTCGCGCGGTGCGGCGTCGGGGCGATCCACTCCAACGATGTGTCGATCTACTCATGCGCATTAGGCTGGCGCTTTGCTTCGCGGAACGCTTCGCAACCGAGCTCGCTACGGGGTCGCGAACAATTCTTACGCAAGGGGCATCGTCGTCCAGGAACCCCTTCTGCCCCCCTGACTGCAACCAAACGAAAAACAGCCTTCACCCGCAACCTGACTTGCGGTATAATCTTCTTGTGGTTGCTGCCGCCTGCACCATGCGGGTGTGGCCACGAACCAGCCTGGGTCCGGCAAGTCCGGCCTGGGCGGGCAAGCCCTCTGGGCGTTTGGACCCCGGTGACGGGCCGGGAACTGAAAAACCATTCAATCCGCGGGCCGCCGCGGCAAAATGTGGATTGGAGTTCGAGGATGTCGCAAGCGACCCCTCCCGAGGGCACTGCGCCCGATACCCAGCCTCTTGACCAGAACGCCCCGTTAGACGCCGTTGCCGCGCAACTGCCGGCTGATAACGGTGTTGAAGACCCCGCCTCGCCGGCCAACCAGGCTGACACCGACGCCGACGCCTCCGCGGAAACCGATGCCGGCGGCAGCGAGACAGGCCAAATCGAGGCCGACGAAGATCAAACGGTCCTTGTCGATGAGACCTTCGCTCCGGCTGATGCGCACGCCTCGGCGGCGGACGTCCAGCCCGAGCCCGACGCCCAGGCCGAGAAGGACGGCCAAGGCTCCGCCCCAGCCGACCGGTCGCGCCCGCCCAGGCCGACCGCGGTCGTGCGATACGGCGCGATGCTAAGCATCGGCGAGTTCAAGCACAACTCCGAAACCCCTATTCCACGAGGCACCAAGGTCGTCATCCGCTCCGAACGCGGCGTCGAGCTAGGCGAGGTCGTGGCGCCTGTCTGCGCCGAGTGCGACCGCTTCCACCTGACAAGCGACAAGCTCAAGCAGTTCATCCGCGACAACGGGCCGGACTACCCCTTCCGCCGCGACGGGCGCATCCTGCGCCTGGCGAACCCGCAGGACGTGATCGACTACCGGCACCTCGAACAGTCCGCCAGGGAGGCCGCCAAGTACTGCCGCCAGATAATCCGCGATCAAAACCTGGACATGAGGCTCGTCGCCGTCGAGCACCTGCTGGGCGGCGAGAGGCTCGTGTTCTTCTTCGCCGCCGAGCACCGCGTGGACTTCCGCGACCTTGTGCGCCTGCTGGCTTCGCAGTACCGCACGCGGATCGAGATGCAGCAAGTCGGCGCGCGCGACGATGCCAGGCTGGTAGCCGACTACGAACGCTGCGGCCAGCGGTGCTGCTGCCAGAGCTTCCTGAAGGATCTGCGCCCCGTGTCGATGCGAATGGCCAAGACTCAGAAGGCCACGCTGGACCCGTCCAAGATATCCGGCCGGTGCGGCCGGCTTATGTGCTGCCTGCGCTACGAGGACGCCACATACGAGCTGTTGCGCAAGCAACTGCCCCACAAGAACACGTATGTTCGCACCGCCGACGGAGCAGTTGGGCGCGTGGTGGACGCGCAGATCATCACGCAGCTTGTGAAGATCCAGTTGGCGGACTTCACTTTACAGGCCGTGGCGATCGAGGATCTCGTCGAGCGGAACCTCGATGCCCCGCCGAAATCCGACGCCCCCGCCCCACTGCGGCCCCGCCGGCCCGATAGGCCTATACTTCGCAAACGCGAGCGCCTCGGCGCGGCCGCCGAAGCCGAAGTCGAGGCCCGCCGCGAGCAGGCGATGGGCGATTCCGGCGAGGACCTCGTGGCCGTGGGCGCCGGCACCGACGATGACGCCCCCGACGACGCCACGGACCTTGACGGCGCGGACTTGCGCCAAGCGGCAGCCCTCGACAAGGCGGATCAAACCCGACAGCCCGCCGGTGCGGCGGCGCCCGGCGGGAATCAACCCGCCCCCGCCGGCCCGGGGGCCGGCAAGAAACGACGACGGCGACGACGCAAGAAAGGCCCCCAGGCCCCCGCCGCCCAGACGCCGGGAACACCCCAGGCCACCAACGACACCCGCAACCGCGGCAATCAAAGCGGCGACAGCCACGGCGGACAGCGCCAAGATGGCGACCGCGGTGGCAACGCCCCGGCTGAATCAACCACCGGATCTACCGGCCAGCCGGGCGCCGGCACTGCCCGCCAGGGAGGGGACCGCAAATCCCGCCGGCGACGCCGACGAGGCGGCCACAGGGGCCCCGGAAATCAGAACCGCCCCACCGGCGCCCCGCCGCCGGCGTAAGGGCTCTGGCATTTCGCCGGCCTTGCGGGCATCATACTTCCATGCCAAGTGCCAAGACCATTCTTACGCGGGTCGTGTTCGGCGGGATCATGATCGCCGCCATAGCCTGCCTGCTGGCGGTGGAGTATTACGAGCCCTGGCCGGCAATAGCGGACATGCAGGGACTGCTGCTGGCGCTGGTGATCGTCGTGCTCTGCGTGATGGCCCTGCGGGAGCTCAATCGCATCGCCTCAGCCGCAGGGTCCGGGCTACTGGCAGTCAGCGCAACTGTCGGCACGCTGCTGATAGCCACCCAGCCGATATGGTACAAGTTCGCCCCCGTGGACTTCGTTCTCTGGGACAACCTCCGCCCCCTCAGCTTCATCTCCATGATGACCCCCGCTGACGTCTGGTGCATGATCGGGCTGATCGTGGCTGGGGCGTTCCTCGAGCAGATGATCCGCCACCGCCTCGACGCCGCGGTCACCCGCGTGGCGGCGACCGTCCTGGCAGTGGCGTACCTCGGCGTGGGCGCGGCCATCATTCTGGCCATTCGATTGGATAAGGGCGTGCCCGCACTTATACTTTTCCTTGCAGCCGTGAAATGCACGGACATCGGCGCGTACTTTACCGGCTCAGCCATCGGGCGCCACAAGCTCATTGCCTGGCTCTCGCCGGGCAAGAGTTGGGAGGGCCTGTTCGGCGGCCTGGCCGCGGCGGCGGGAGTAAGCATGCTGGTCGTCTGGCTGTTCGGCATGCGGATGTCGCTTGGCTGGGCGGCAGGGTTCGGCGTGATCGTCGGGGCCGTCGGACAATTCGCCGACCTCTGCGAGAGCCTGCTGAAGCGCTCGGCCAGGATCAAGGACTCCGGCGCACTGGTGCCGGAGTTCGGCGGCGTGCTGGACGTGCTCGACTCGCCACTGCTGGCTGCCCCCGCGGCATGGGTGCTTCTGAACTTCCTTCTTTAACAAGGCTGAATGGAGTAGTAGTCAGGGAGTAGTAAATAGGGAGTAGGCAGTAGATTAGGAAGAAGGACATCGGAAGTCCATGGATAGCGTGAGCATCTGGCGACTGAGGCTTACAGCCCCGTTCACGGGGCTTCGCCCCGAAGGGGTTTAGACCAGGCCTTTTAGGCCTGGGGTGACAAGGCAACTTATAGTCTTTTAGCACGCTTTCAGCGTGCTTTGGGCGGGCATTAGCCTGAAGGCTGTCAAGTACGGGTAAGCGTGCTGAAGCACGCTAAGAGAAAGACAAACAAGAGAGATTGTCACATTGCACGTTAACCAGGGCTAAAAGCCCTGGCCTACACCCCCGCTATCGCGGGGGCAAAGCCCCGTGAACGGGGCTGAAGAAAACCCATGACCGACACGCTATACATCATCGACGGGCATTCGCAGATATACCGGGCATACTACGCGCCGTTCCGCGACCTGACAAGCCCCACCGGCGAGCCGACGCGGGCCACGTTCGTCTTCTGCCAGATGCTGCTGAGCTTCATCCGCAACCGAAAGCCGACGTACCTCGCCATGGCCGTTGACGGCCCGGCCGCAAAGCTCCTGCGCCGCAAAACCTACCCGGATTACAAGATCACGCGAAAACCCGCGCCCGACGATTTCCACCCGCAAGCGACGCGCATCATGGAGATCGTCCGCAAGATGGGCATCCCCGTGCTGGAGCTCGAAGGCTACGAGGCAGACGACATCATCGCAACCGCGGCCGCAAGGTTTGCCTCGCCGCAACTCGACGTGGTGCTAGTCAGCCGGGACAAGGACCTCGACCAGCTCATCGGCCCGCACTGCACGCTGTACGACCCCATGAAGGATGAGGTCCTCGACGCGGCCGCCATCGAGCGCGAGAAGGGCTATCGCCCGGACCAGGCCGTCGAGGTCCAGACGCTCACGGGCGACTCGACGGACAATATCCCCGGCGTGCCGGGCGTCGGACCCAAGACAGCCGCCAGGCTCATCGCCCGCTACGGCACGGCCGAGGAGGTGCTCGCCCACGCCGACGAGCAGACGCCCAAACTCAAGGAAAACCTCCAGGCGGCGGCCGGGACAATCGAGCTTTCCCGCAAGCTCGTCACGCTCGACCGCGACGCGCCCATCGAGCTTTCGCTGGACGCGATGAGGCTGGATCGCATCGACGGCAATGCCGTGCGCCCGGTCTTCGCCGAGCTCGGCTTCAACAAGCTGATGGACATCCTGGACAACATGGGCGTCGGCGGGCAGGGTGCCGCCAGGGTGGACACCGCCTCAGCCGCCAAGGCCGACGACGAACAAGCCGAAGCCGCGAGCGAGCCCGCCAAGGCTGACCAGGAGCCCGCCAAGCCCGCACATACCACGGCCGCCGACTTCGACTACCGCCTTGTCGACACGCCCGAGGCGCTCGACGAACTCATCCGCCAGCTTGCCGGCGTGACGCGGCTGTCGGTCGATACCGAGACCACCGGCACCCAGCCCATGCGCGCGGACCTTGTCGGCATATCCCTGGCGTTCAAGCCCGGCGCGGCCGTGTACATTCCCGTGGCCGGGCCGCTGGGCGCCCGCACGCTGGATGTCGAACTGGTCCGCGAAAAGCTCGGGCCAATCCTCGCCGATCAGTCCGTCACAAAGGTCGGCCAGAACCTCAAGTACGACATGCTCGTGCTGGGCGAGGCGAAGATGCCGTTGGCAGGGCGGATCTTCGACACCCTCGTGGCCGCCCACGTGCTGGACTCGACCCGCATGACCTACAAGCTCGACGCCCTTGCGGCCGAGTACATCAACCACCGCTGCATCCCCATCGAGGACCTCATCGGGCGAGGCAAGCACCAGACGACCATGAACACCGTCGCGACCGACGTGGTGGCCGTCTACGCCGCCGAGGACGCCGACGTTGCCCTGCGCCTTGCCGACGTGCTGGCCGGCATGCTGGAAACCGAAGGCCTGACCAAACTCTTCTACGACCTTGAAATGCCGCTGGTGCCCGTGCTGACGCGGATGGAGCGAACCGGCATACTGCTCGACCGGCGCGTGCTTGGCAGGCTCGAGAGCGAGCTGTCCAAGCAGGCCGACGTGCTCCGCGGCCGCATCATCGCCGCCGCCGGGCACCCCTTCAACCCGGACTCGCCCAAGCAACTTGCCGTCGTGCTCTTCGCCGAGCTCAAGCTGCCGAGTCGCAAAAAGACCAAGACCGGAGCGAGCACCGATTCGTCGGTGCTCGAAGAGCTCGCCGTCGAGCACGAGCTGCCCGCGCTGGTGCTGGACTACCGCAAGCTCACCAAGCTGCTGGGCACGTACCTCACAGCCCTGGGGGCGTACGTCCTGCCGCGCGACGGGCGCGTACACACCAGCTTCCACCAGGCGGGCACCGCCACGGGCAGGCTCTCCAGCAGCGACCCGAATCTTCAGAACATCCCCATCCGCACGGACGAGGGACGGATGATCCGCTCCGCCTTCGTCGCCCCGCCGGGCTGCGTGCTGCTATCAGCGGACTACTCGCAGGTCGAGCTTCGCGTGCTGGCGCACTTCTGCGGCGACGAGAAGCTCCGCGCCGCCTTCGCAGAAGGCCAGGACATCCACCGGACGGTGGCGGCCGAGGTGTTCGGCGTGCCGCCCGACGAGGTCACCCCGGACATGCGCGCCAAGGCCAAGACGGTGAACTTCGGGATAATCTACGGGCAGACCGCGTACGGGCTTTCGGTGAGCCTTCGCATCCCTCGGAAAGACGCGGCCGGGTTCATCGACAGGTACAAGGCCCGGTTCCCGAAGATCGACGAGTTCCTCGCCCAGTGCGTCAGCCAAGCCAAGCGGCAGGGCTACGTCGAGACGATTTTCGGCCGGCGCCGTCGCGTGCCGGACATCGAGGCCAAGAACCCGCAGGCGCGGGCGATGGCTGAGCGCCTTGCGATCAACTCGGTGGTTCAGGGCTCGGCGGCGGACCTGATCAAGCAGGCGATGGTGAACATCGCCCGGCGCATCGACGCCGAGGGCAGGCCCAGCCGGATGCTGCTCCAGATCCACGACGAACTTGTCTTCGAGGTGCCCGAGCATGCCGTCGAGGCCGAGCGGGAAATGGTCGTCCACGAGATGACGTCCGCCATCGCCCTGAGCGTGCCGCTGAAGGTGGACGTCGGCGTTGGGCCCAACTGGATGGAAGCGAAATAGGAACAGCGATTTCAACGCGGAGAAGAAGAAGCAAAAGAAACGGCTTTTGAAGGGGATTACATGGATTAAATGATTACATGGATTAAGAGACTCATATATTCTTCAATCCATGTGATCATTTAATACATGCAATCCACTTCTAATGATTTTTTTCTTCTTCCTCCGCGTGCTCTGCGCTCTCTGCGTTGAACTCTTCTTTGCCGCACCCGGCCTCTACACGAACCTGATGAGCAGCCAGTATATTCCCGCCGACAGCAAGGCCGAGACCGGGATAGTGATGAGCCAGGAGGCGAAGATCTTGCGGACGACGCCGAGGTCGATCGCGCCGAAGCCTCTTGCGATCCCCACGCCCATGACCGCTCCGACAAGCACGAACGTGGTGGAGATGGGCAGGCCCATGAGGGAGCAGAGCAGGACTGTCGAGGCCGTGCCGAACTCGGCTGCGAATCCGCGGGTGGGGGTGATCTCGGTGATCTTCTTTCCGATGGCGGCCATGACCTTGTAGCCGTAGGTGGACAGGCCGATGACGATTCCCACGCCGCCTATCGCCAACAGCCAGAACGGCACGGGCGCCTTGTCCGCAATGGTCCCGCCGCCGGCGTAATGGAAGATTCCCGCCAGCGGCCCGATGGCGTTTGCCACGTCGTTTGCCCCGTGTGCAAAGGCCATGTAGCAGGCCGTCACGGGCTGGATTCGTCCGAACCAGCGTTCGACCACCTCGTATCGCTGGCTTCGGCGGACGCGCAGGCGGGCAGCCTTGCGGGACAGCACCGCCCTGGCGCCCAGGGCCACCACCAGCCCACACAGGGCCGCCAGCGGCACTTTCGTCACGAGGGCGTTCGCCTTCACGTGGAGAACCGAGTAGAGCACCGACAGCGAGATAAGGAACGACACCGCCCCGAAGCAGATCGGCAATGCCCGCCTGGCCATGAACACCGGGTGCCGGCTGGAAAGCACGTACTTCTGCACCAACTTGTAAACGATGAACGCCAGTACCCCGCCGACCAGCGGCGAGATGATCCAGCTAAGCGCGATCGTGCCCATCATCGACCAGTCCACCGCGTGAACTCCCGCGGCGACGATGGCGAAACCAATCACCGCGCCGATAATCGCGTGGGTCGTCGAGACCGGCTGGCCGAAATATGTCGCCACGTTGAGCCAGATCGATGAGGCTATGAGCGCCGCCAGCATGCCCAGGATGAGTTGCGTGTAAAGGCGCCCCGTGGGGTTTTTCTCCGCCGACGCGCCCCACCAGGCCTGCTCGCCGGATCGTTCCGAGGCCACGCTGGCGGAGGAAACTCGGGCCGGGATGCTGGTAGGGCCTTTCGACGGATTGCCTCTTTCCACGCTATGCGTGGCCGCCCAGAGCGAATCAGTGTCCACAATCCCCTTGCGGATCGTCTGGGCGACGTTGCCGCCGACAAAGAACGCCCCGGCGAACTCGAACACCGCCGCCAGGACGACCGCCTGCTTCAGCGTCAGCGCGCCGGAGCCAACGGACGTGCCCATCGCGTTGGCAACGTCGTTGGCGCCGATGTTCCAGGCCATGTACAGGCCCGCTATGATCGCAACTACAAGGACCACCGATAGAGTCAAGGGATCGGCCTTTCGGACGGCGTTATTTTCGCGTGATCATCAACCGCAGGTTCTTGCCCACGTTCTCGGCGTGGTCGGCCAGCTTGCCGAGCGCCCGGCAGAGCTTGTCCAGCAAAATCAGCGTGATCGGGTCGAGGTCTGTCACGCCGTAGGCATGGCGAGCGAGCTGGTGGTTGATCTTGTCGGACTCGAACTCCATCTGGCAGACCTCCGCGATCCGCTTGAGGACCTCCTTCGAGTCCGGGCCGGTGAAGCCTCCCTTCTGGATGTCGGCGAGTTGCTCAGCCACGCCCAGCAGGCACTCCGAGACCGCCACAACTTTATCCGCAAGGGCCAGAAACTCCGCGTGCAGTTCCTTGGGCAGCCGAAGCGGACGGAACATCGCCATCACCGCGAAGTCCTCGGCGTCGTCGGCGATCTTGTCCATCGACGAGAGGAACCTCGCCAGGTCATCTCGGTCCACCGGCAGATAATAACGGTGAGGCAGGTTCTCGCGGACTTCGTCCTTGATATGGTCGGCCTCGAACTCCAGCTTGGATACCTGTTTATGGAGCTCCTCCAGCCGGGCGGCGTTCTCGGCAAGGATTGCCTCAGCCACCGGCTTGATCAACGAGACACACTCATGCACTTTCCGCGCGTGATCCACCAAAGGCCCGAAAGGCGATTGTCCAAAGATGTTCAACGGGTTCAACATTGTCGGTTTCCTGATTGGCCCGGCCACCCCGCGGCCGATCGGCACGCAAGGCGGCACGGGCTAAGATTCTATTCACCGATTCCTAACCGAGCACCGGGCTTTCGGCAAGCTTTTTGGCAATCTTTTGGCATCCTTTGACATATGGCGGCCCGGCGTGCAAGAAGGCCGCCGCCGGAAGACCGCCCGGAGACTTACCCGGAAGGCCATTGACAAGCCATGAATATAATCGTATTATTTTAATGGACATAGTACCCAGGTGGCCTTGTCTGGCCTTTTCATCCGCCTGAGCCTGGCGAGCAGTTCCTTTGCCTGGTCCGCAGAAGGATTGCGGCGAACCATTGACAAACCTGTGCGTGGCATAATCAGCGGCCGTGAGGGTTTGCGGCATTTTGGCCACGGGACCGGCCCAGACATGTCGGAGTGTTTGCTGCCTTTCTCATTTAACTGGGTGTCGCATAGTGGCGTCTATTCTGGTCATCCAGGGCGCGGATAAGGATCGCGCATTCGACCTCTTCGATGGTGAGAACATCGTCGGCCGGGCCAACTGCGCGGTCAAGCTCAGCGACGGGACGGTCTCCCGCCGGCACGCCACGCTGGTGCCCCGCGGCGGCGCGTGGGCACTCGATGACCTCGGCTCAGCCAACGGCACGTACCTCAACGGCGTGAAGGTCACCCGCCCGACGGCCGTCCACCGCGGCGACCAGATCCGCTGCGGCACGACGCTGCTGGTCTTCGGGGGCGGCAAGCCCACCGAAGCCGCCATCGACCTGGACGAAAACGGCTCGCTCGTCGACGCCGCGATCGTCGCCACGCTGCCCAGCAACGAGGACTCTGTCATCATCCCCACCCCCGAGGCCGGGGCGGAGGCGATAGAGAACATCCGCGTCCTCTACGACCTCATGAACGACCTGGGGTCCACCTTCAACGTCCCCATGCTGCTTCAGAAGACCCTCGACAAAGTCTTCGACATCCTCAAGGCGGACCGGGGATACATCCTGCTGATCGGGGCGAACAACGAGCTTAGCCTCGAGGCCGCCCGCGTCGGCGAGGAAGTGCATGGCGGGCAGATCCCCATCTCCCGGACGATCATCAACGAGGTCGTCAGCAAGAAGGTCGGCGTGCTGTGCTTCAACGCGATGAGCGACAAGCGGTTCGCCGCCGGCAAGAGCGTGCACAACTTCGGCATCCGCACGGCCATCTGCGTGCCCATCAACGGGCGGGAGAGGATCCTCGGCGTCATCCACATCGATTGCAGCGTCTCGGAGCAGACTTACTCGACCGAGCAGCTCCGCCTGCTGACCGCCATCGGCTATCAGACCGGCCTGGCCATCGAGAACGTGAAGCTTCACCAGTCGGCAGTGCAGTCGGAAAGGCTCGCCGCGGCGGGCGAGACGGTGGCGTTCCTGAGCCACCACATCAAGAACATCCTCCAGGCCCTCGACGCCGGCGTCGACGTGGTGGAGATGGGCCTGACAGCCGACGACCTCGGCAAGGCCAAGTCCGCCTGGCCGATCGTCCAGCGGAACATCGAGCGGATCAACGGCCTGATCCTGAACATGCTCGCGTTCTCCAAGGCCCGCGAGCCCATCCTGGAGAACGTCAACGTCAACCACGTGCTCAAGGAGTGCGTCGAACTCGTGAGCCCCCGCGCCGACGAGCGCCAAGTCGCGCTGCTGACCGACCTGGACGACCTGCCGCCGATACCCGCCGACTCCGCCGGGCTGCACCAGGCGTTCCTGAACCTCATAGCCAACGCCCTGGACGCCGTCGAGGGCGAAACCGGCATCGTCACCGTCGCCAGCAAGTACGACTCCATGCACCGCAACGTGATCGTCCGCGTGATCGACAACGGCAGCGGCATCCCGCCCAGCCAGATGGACCGCATATTCACGCCCTTCTACTCCTCGAAGGGCCAGAGGGGGACGGGTCTGGGCCTGGCCGTGGCGAAAAAGGTCGTCCAGGAGCACCAGGGAACCATCGAGGTCCAGTCCAAGAAGTCCGAGGGCACCACGTTCACCGTCACCCTGCCCGCCATGCCGCGCGAAAGAGGCTCCGGCGACACCGACGGACTGGGCAAGACGATGGTGTAAACATAAGAAGAAGCGGCACGCTCGCGCAGACCCAAGAAGACTTCACGCGGACGATCATGAACCTTCGGTACGCTCGGAAACCTGCCTGCCGGCGGCAAGCATGAAAAGCCGAGGACGAGGACGAGAACGAGGACGATGGCTGTCGCCAGAATCGAACCCCGAAGGGGCTGGCGGTCCCGGCGCGCCGGGAGAGGTGAGCGTACCCGCGAACCTCCGGAACCAAACCCAATCAGAAAGAGCCCCGACAGGGGCGACGGCGAGTCCCGGCAGCACTTCAGGTTTGCCATCGCCCCTATCGGGGCTCTGTGTAATTCTTGACAGGTTCCGGGGGTTCCCTTCGGTCACCCCTCCCGGCGCGCCGGGACCGTCGGCCCTTCGGGGCCAAGATTCCGGTGTTCCCTTCCTATTCCTCTTCCTCTTGCTCCCGCTCTTCGTCGAGGCCATCTTCGCCGCCAGATTCCTCACCGTCCTCTTCAAGGTCTTCTTCTTCGACGACGTCGTCTTCTCCCTCGTCTCCCTCGTTCTCGATCTCTTCTTCCTCGTCATCGATGTTGGCGGCCCGCGAGCGGAACAGCTTGGCGTCAGGCTCGCCTTCGCCGCCCAGAGACATGTCCAGTTCGCCCTGCGTGTTGTCGTCGCTGACTACGCGTGCGACACTCACGAGCTTGTCGGACTCGCGCAGCCCTATCATCCGCACGCCCTGCGTGGCCCGGCCGATGATTCGCATATCCGCCAAGCCCATCCGAACGATCTTGCCCTGCGAGGTAATCAGCATCAGTTCGTCGGCGTCGCGCATGGCCTTCATCGCCACGACGCAGCCGTTGCGCTTGTTGGCCTTGATATTGATAATGCCCGATCCGCCTCGGCCCTGTAGGCGGTACTCATCGAAGCTCGTCCGCTTGCCGTAACCGTTCTCGCAGACCGTCAGCAGCGTGGCCATCTCGTCGACGACAACCATGCCGACGACCTCGTCGTCCTTGCGAAGCTTTATGCCTTTGACCCCGGCCGCGGTCCGCCCCATCGAGCGGACCAGGGCCTCGGGGAAGCGAATCGCCTGGCCGTTCTTGGTCGCCAGCACGACCTCGTCGGTCCCGCGGGTCAGGGCCACGCCGATCATCACGTCGCCGTCCTGAAGCCCGGTCGCCTGGAT
>CAZSBS010000098.1:0-4138 GCA_964605095.1 uncultured Planctomycetaceae bacterium
GTCGGGACCGACCGAGAAAGTGCCTCAACTACCGGACCCCAGCGGAAGTGTTCTGGCAACGACCCGTTGCACTTCGGATGTGAATTGGCGACAATCGTGGACGCGAACGTGGGAAAGAAAAAGGGTTGAGGGCATTTAGCGGTTTCCAATCCCGTCGAATTCGACGGGATTAGGGAATTGTGGGAGCATGGAAGGAGTTTGTCGACCATGAGCAAGGAAATCGAGAAGGCTGCCGGAGGCCATCTGTCGCCATTCGAGCGGATCAAGCGGACAAACGATGCCGGGGCAGAGTTCTGGTCAAGCCGCGAGTTTGCCGGGGTTCTGGGCTACGGCGACTACCGCAATTTTGAGGGGGTAATCGAGAAGGCCAAGTTGTCCTGTTTCAACAGCGGACACCGCCTCGAAGACCATTTCGTTGACATCACCGATATGGTCGCCATCGGCAGCGGCGCGGAGCGACCTGTCAAGACCATCCTCCTGTCGCGTTACGCCTGCTACCTGGCTATTCAGAACGCCGATCCCAAGAAAGAAATCGTGGCGCATGGTCAAACCTACTTTGCCACCCAGACGCGGCGGCAGGAGCTGGCGGACGAGGGCATTGAGGAAGATCGGCGGCTTCTGTTGCGTGAAGAGATGCGCCGCCATAACGCCCAGTTGGCCGGCGCGGCCAAGGATGCGGGCGTTGTCGAACCAATTGACTACGCCATCTTTCAGAATCACGGTTATATGGGGCTTTATGGCGGGCTGAAACAGGAAGACATTCACCGTCGAAAAGGCTTGAAAAAGAGCCAGAAGATTCTGGATCACATGGGCAGCACGGAACTGGCGGCGAACCTGTTTCGCGCAACCCAGGCAGAGGAACAACTGCGCCGGGACGAGGTGAGGGGGAAAGACGCGGCGAACCAAACGCATCGACAAGTGGGCGCGAAGGTGCGGTAAACCATTCGGGAATTGGGCGGCACGATGCCCGAAGAATTGCCGGTGGTGGAAAGCATCAAGAAGATCGAAACCAAACAGCGCAAGCAACTCGGCAAGGCCAAGGCGCCGGCGATAAAGAAAGGCAAGTAACCGAACATGGCGCTGCATAAAGACTTTCCGCAATCCCCCCACGCCCTGGCTATCCGCCTCCGGGCTACTGGAGCTTTCACGCGTGCTCAGGGTCTTCGACTCCGCGGGACCGATCACGCGGCTCGCGATAGCGCCGCGCATCCTGTTGCCTTCCCTGCCAGTCAACGAGGTCGGCGTCCCGGAGGGGTGATTTCGGAGCTCAATGGCTGGCCTGCGTGTTCCCCTGTCAACGCTTGCGTCGTGCCCTTGCGAACACGCCGCCATGACTCGGGGCCGTGGCGGGGCGCTACTGCCTTCCACGTAAGACTCTTTCATTCTCTACTCCATGCCGGTTTATCCCGGCGCTTCTGACTGTCCCCTATTGTCGGCTTCTATATATGAGAGCCCTATATTTGCGACCCATAGCGGTTACATATGGAGTCAGATATGGCCACGAGCAAACTAAGGACATTGCTGGCGGGTGTCCTTGTCTTGTGTATCGCCACGGCTGCTGTGTCGTTCGTGGAGATGCTTGGTGCGGAGAGGCCGCCCGCTTCTCAAGGTAATACTGGCACGAGACAGGTGAGGGACTATGGACTGCAATCTATAGCAGAAGGCTTATATGCCCAAGCTTCAGGCATGGGCGGGGAGAAGAATAGCACGCGCCGTAAGGCGGCCAGACAACTGGCCAGACACGAAGAGGGTGAACCGTGGCTCGTGTTGCTGTTTCTCTCGTCACAGACAGCGCCGACCGGAGACAAGGATGAACAGTATAGGCAGAGGGGAATGCACTCCTTTGAACTCAGTGTCGTGTTTGCAGCCATTGAGGCGCTTCCTGAGGACGTATCTCCGGAGGTTCTGTGGGCTTTGACATTCATGTTTGGCGATAAAGAAAGTGCCCGATGGGGTGATGACGACGCTGTGATCGTGATGAGTGAGTACATTAGCAAGCCGATTCGCGAAGAGGCCAGGGCCTGTTTGACGAAGCGAATCGGGGTTGACTATGGTTGGGATGCGTCTAGGTGGCGGAGGGCTATTCTTAGCGAAGGGCAGAGCAAGGGATACCGCGCCAGCCACCTGTCCCAATGGATGTCGTACGCATGCAAGATTGCTATAGCATTAGTTCTTGTCTTGCTTGGGTGGGTTGCCGCGCTAGTCAGATATCGAAAACCGAGGAGACCGGGGGCAGTTGTTTATGAGCCTTCGGCTCACTCGGATATCCGGATATCTGGGGACACCGTGAGCGCCGGGATAAGCCGGCATGGAGTAGAGGATGAAAGAGCCTTACGTGGAAAGGGTGATGTGGGACAGGCACCATTGTCGGAAGGCAAGAAGTGACTAATAGTGACCGGCGTTCAGCCGGCTTGACAACATCGCGCCGGTCTCGGGCAGCCACTTCGCCGACTACGGGTACTTGGGAGCGGGCACGGAACGTAAAACGGGTCAGAACTATTTTATCTTTTGTAGTACCAATATGTTAGGAGATAATAGGGGTCAGGAATCTTTTTCATGGCTTTCCTTCGTCTTTCTCGGCCGGGCGCGGGGGCGCGGCCGCCTTCAGGCTAAAGCCGCCTAAAGCACGCTGAAAGCGTGCTAAGCAGAAACAGCAGGACTATCCCCAACGCCCCAGGGCTAGAAGCCCTGGTCTATACCCGCCTTCGGCGGTCAAAGCCCCGTAAACGGGGCTGAAGACAAAGAGGACAAAGGGGCCAAGAGGGTAAAGCGGTCCGGGTAGCGGTCGGGGAATCCTGGTCTGACGGGAAGACGGGAAGGTGAAGCCTTTCTGAAAGTCGGAGTAGTCGTCCAGCGGGTGCGAAACCTGAAAGGCCCTGCGCCCTCCACCGTCATTGCGGGACCTGGAGAAACCCGCCAGCAGAGCTCCAATGCCGTCGGCGCTTTCACGGGCGTGCCCGAAAGCGGCGAAGAACAAACATCCGTGCCGGGGACAAAAGCGGTCAGGGACCTTGCCTTCCTGCCATAAACGCCAGGCCCCCGAACGGGCCGGAAAAGGCCCTGCCGCCTTTCCCCCAAGGACGCGCGCGGCCGCCGATTCCCGCCTGGTTATGGGGGCGCCTTCTTCCTTAGTACAAGCGGCGCCTGGGAGGCGAGCATGCCGGCGAACATGACGGCGCATCCCACGGCGCCGCGCGCCGAGAGACTCTCCCCGAGAATGACCAGGCCGCCCAGGGCGGCGAACACGCTCTCCAGGCTGAGGATGATGGCGGCGTGCGCAGGGGGGGCGCTGCGCTGCGCGACCACCTGCAGGGTGTAGGCGACTCCCACGGACATCACCCCGCCGTACAGGATGGGGCCGGCGGCAGCAAGTATGTCCGGCAGGCGTGGCGTCTCCGTGAGCAGCGCGCCTGCCGCGCTCAGGAGCGAGCACAGGGCGCACTGCACGCAGGAAAGGCCCACAGGGTCGGTTCGCGGCGCGAGCCATCCCACGGCCTGGACGTGGGCCGCCCAGAAGAAGGCGCCGATGAGCACCAGCAGGTCGCCGCGCTCGATGGTGAGCGTATCGGTCATGCTCAGCAGAAAAAGGCCAGCCACGGAGAGCAAGGCGCCCACCCAGGCACTCCATCCGGCCCGCTGCCGCCAGAAGAGCCCGGACAACGGCACGAGCACCACGTACAGTCCGGTGATGAATCCCGCCTTGCCCGCCGTGGTATGCACGATGCCGATCTGCTGCAGGGATGCGCCGAAGAAGAGGATGCCGCCGGCGATCAGTCCGGCGGGCAGGGCGCCGATCCTGCGGGGGGCGGAGGCGGTGGGGGCGATGGGGGCGCATCCCCGGCGGCGGGCGCGGAACAGAATCAGCGGCACGAGGGAGAGCGAGCCTAGGGCGAAGCGGACGGCATTGTAGGTGAAGGGACCCACATAGTTCATCCCCTCCCTCTGGGCGACGAACGCAAGGCCCCAGATCAGGGCTGTGAGAAGCAGAAGGGAATCATTAGCGATGACGGACCCGGCACGACGCATTTGCGAAACACTATCGGGACTGGTCTCCGTAGGCAAGGGGCTTCTGTTGCCCCTGTTGCCCCGCGCCCTTTGCCCCGCGCTATTGCCAATCGGGCGGGTTTGGCATAGGCTT
>CAZSBS010000098.1:4238-16111 GCA_964605095.1 uncultured Planctomycetaceae bacterium
GCCCCGCGCCCTTTGCCCCGCGCTATTGCCAATCGGGCGGGTTTGGCATAGGCTTTTTCAGTGTGTCCTGAGCCTTGTGGCTCGGGGCCAGGACCAATAACCCTTTTTCCGCAGCGAACATGGCCGACGGCGAGATGGACATTCGGCACGTCACGATAGTTGGCGTGGGTCTTTTGGGGGGCTCGGCGGGCCTTGCGCTCAAGGCGTTCGACCCGCGGATTCGCGTGGCAGGCGTGGGGCGGCGGATGGAGTCGCTCGAGCAGGCCTTGGCCATCGGGGCGGTGGACACCATACACACCGACGCCGCCGAGGCCGTCGGAGGGACCGACCTGGTGATCCTTGCGACGCCCGTCGGCGCCTTCGAGCAGCACATGCGGTCCGTCGCCGAGCACCTGCGGCCCGGCGCGATCGTCACGGACGTCGGCTCGACAAAGGTCTCCGTGGTCCGCGCCGCCCACCGGGTGCTGGGCGCCCCGCGGTTCTGCGGATCGCATCCCATGGCCGGCAGCGAGCGGAAGGGCCCCAGCTTCGCCAGGGCCGACCTGTTCCACGGGGCGACGTGCATCCTAACTCCAACCGCCAAGACCCCGCCCGAGGTGGTCGAGAGGGTGGGGACGCTCTGGCAGAAGATGGGCATGCGGACGGTCATGATGACCCCGGCCCGCCACGACAGGGTCGTCGCGCGGGTCAGCCATCTGCCGCACGCGCTGGCTGGCCTGCTGATGCTCCTGCCGGAGCCGGCGGACCTGGACGTATCCGCCACGGGCTTCCGCGACACCACCCGTCTGGCCAGCGGCGACCCGGAGATGTGGCGGGACATTTTCCTGACGAATCGCCCGGGAATCCTGCGTGCCCTGGATGACTTCGATGAGTCGCTTCGCGGCCTGCGCAGCCTGGTCGCCGACGGCGACGGTGCGGGCCTGGAGAAGTTCTTCGCCGCCGCCAAGAAGCGCCGCGACACGACCATCGCCCAGGTAATCCACGACCGCCGCATGGCCGCGGAGTAGGTTTCCCCTCCCTCTGCACTAGAATAACGGTATGACCGACACGGACAACCCAACCGGCCCCGACCCCACTTGCGACACGCTGAGCGTCTGCGAGGTATTTCTGTCGCTCCAGGGCGAGGCGTCGCGGATCGGACTGCCGTGCGCGTTTGTCCGCCTGGCCGGGTGCAACCTGAACTGCCAGTGGTGCGACACCGCCTATGCCCGCGAGGGCGGGCAGGACATGACCGTAAGCGACTTGGTGGAGCGTCTGGCGAAGTTCAACTGCCGGCGGGTCGAGCTTACCGGCGGCGAGCCGCTGTGCCAGCCTGCGGCCCTGGAATTGATGTGCGCGCTCTGCGACGCCGGATGGGAGGTGCTGCTGGAGACCAACGGCTCGCTGGACATCGGCCCGGTGGACTCGCGCGTCGGCCGCATCGTGGACTTCAAGTGCCCATCCAGCGGGATGTCGCAGGCGAACCTGTGGGCCAACGTTGAGCGCCTCTGCGCCGGGGACGAGGTGAAGTTTGTCCTGGCGGATCGCGGCGACTACAACTTTGCGGTCTCAGCCGTGCGCGGCCGGGGTCTGCTGGATCGCTGCCCGGTGATATTTTCGCCGGTTCATGGCAGGCTCGCCCCGGCGGACCTGGCCGAGTGGATCCTGACCGACGGCCTCGACGTGCGCCTGGGCCTGCAACTGCACAAGCTGCTCTGGCCCGACGAGGGCCGCGGGCGGTGAGGACCCCGCCAACGCTTCGAGCTTGCTCGTGGCAGCTTGAAGGGCTCTAATGGTATATGGGTGTTTCGCGACATGGCCTTCAGCCCCGTTCACGGGGCTTTGCCCGCCGAAGGCGGGTATAGACCAGGCCTTTTAGGCCTGGGGCGGTCGGTACGTTGCTGTTGTTCTTGTCTAGCACGCTTTAGCGCGCTTTCAGCGGCTTTAGCCTAAAGGCTCTCAGGAACGGGTAAGCGCGCTAAAGCGGGCTAATGAGAGCCAAGGGAATAGGAATGAATGATGCATTGCCGCACACCCAGGCCTAAAAGGCCTGGTCTAAACCCCCGCTGTCGCGGGGGCGAAGCCCCGTGAACGGGGCTGACATAAAGGTTCGCCAGATATGGAAGCTGAACTGGTAAGGACATTTCGTTTCGAGGCCGCCCACTCGCTGCCGAACCTGCCCGCCGAGCACAAGTGCCGGCGTTTTCACGGGCACAGTTATCGCGTGGACGTTCACGTCGTCGGACCCATCGACCCCGTGAAGGGCTGGGTGATGGACTTCGGCGACATCAAGCGTGCGGTGGCGCCGCTGCTGGAGGAGTTGGACCACCGCATGCTCAGCGACATCGCGGGCCTGGAAAACTCCACGAGCGAGATGATCGCCACGTACTTCTGGAAGCATCTCAAGCCCGTGCTGGGGATGCTCTCTGGCGTCACGGTCTGGGAGTCGGACTCGAGCAGGTGCGTGTATCGAGGCCCTACCACACAGGCTTGAGCCGGAAGCGTTTCGGATGCCCGCTGGTGGCATGGACTTTGGTTACCACGCCGGAGGCGATGGCCTTCTTCAGTTCGGTGGCCACCCAGGTGTCGCGCTTGACCTGAGCGTCGCGGTCCTCGGAGGGGGTTATCTTGTACTCGAGCTTATTCGGCAGGGAGATCGTGCCCTTGCTGCGGAAAATGGAGGCGCCCTGCTTGCGAAACAGGTTGCCCATAAGCTCGCGCAGGTTGCGGTCCTCGTCGAGCGTGTAACCCGGGTCCAGGTGCTCGTACATGTACAGGATGCACTTTCGCTCGGGGTCGGCTTCGGGCACCGTCGTCGGCAGGTGGAAGCTGGGCCACTTGGCTGGGTCGCTCAAAATGTTGGCCAGCAGGTACGAGCCGATGCCCATGGACCCGCGCACGTGCGGATCGTTGACCTCGTTCCAACTCAAGCCCGATATGCGTATCAGGAGCGTCGCCTTGCGCCCCGGCGGGCTGCAATGGTACAGCGCCGTCGTGTCCGCGTAGAACTCCTGAAGGGAGTTGTACAATATCCGATACTTCATGTAGAAATCGTAGAGTTGGTTCCTGTCGAAGCCCAGGGTGACGTAGTTGTGCCCCAGTTCGTGCCAGATAATCGCCTCGGCCTCGTCACCTTCCTTCATCTGGTGGGCCGCGGCGGCGTCGCCTTCCAGGGCCTTGGTGCTGTCGACAACGTGCGGCTGCCAGGTCAAGACGATCACAGGCCGGCCCGCCTCGTCAAAATCGAATATCCCCGAATAGCCCAGGCCCTCCGACGGCCTGTAGTTGGCGGTGAACGGCTTGCCCCAGACAGTCGCCAGGAACGACACGCTGCTGCTGGACTTCGCGAACTTCCACCAGTCCGGGCGGTACTCCTGGGCCGCCCTGCGCATGTAGGAGATGTCGGCCCTCTGCTTAGCGGTGAAGTCGCGGTTGAACTTCAGCGATTCCTTGTATGCCGCGTCCCACGCCTTGGCCTCGAAGTGCATGTAGGTGTCCACCAGTTGCTCGTAGCAACTCTGTGCCTCGACGGTGGCGACCTCTTCGCTATTGGTTCCGGCGGCATGGCCCGTTGACACGCAGGCAACGAGTACCCCAACGAGAAGATATTTGCGCTTCATCTTTCCGTCCCTTCTGACAAAACCCTATCCGAACCCAAGAAGGTATGCAAACCCCGGCACACCTGCCCTTGGCCAAGTTACGAAATGACGGCCAGTGTAATTGGCAAAAGCCGACCGCCTGCTTATACACCCGCCGGGCCGGCGCGGCAACTAACAATCGCCGCCGCCATGAGTATTCCTGGCCGGGCGCCGCTCGGGCGCCACCCATTGCACGGAATTATCGGACAGCCCCGGATGCCAGCTACCCAAGCCCCTGCTCGCTGAAGCGAACAGGCCCCGGGGCTGGACACACATGTTCCCGGTTCCGTTTTTTTCTCCCCGGCTACCGGCTACCGGCTACCGCCCCCAGCAGATCCGCCAGGGTCGTTTCTCCAAGGGCTTTACGGGCGGTCAGGCGGGCCTGGTTGATCGCCTTGGCGAGGTCCTTATCGTATGGACGGGCCTTGATGGCCTGGGCTTCATCCTGCGGGTCGGCCAGTTCGATAACGTCCTCCACGCGGATCTGTTCAATGGGCCGGCCGGGAACGTAAGTGTCCGCGTCGGCCTGTTCGACCGTGCAGATCAGTTTCCGCTCGACCAGGTTTTCCAGCAGCAGTCGGACGCTTCGCGGTTTGAGGCGCAAGCGAGCGACGATGTCGGATTGGCTGACGGGTCCCTGTCCGGCGGCGTACGGTCCGGCCACAGCCAGCGCGGCCGCCAACATGTCCCAGGGGCTGACCATCGCGTCGTGCGGGTCCCTTTGCTCATCATCGAGCAGCATGCCGCCTTGGGCCAGTTCGCCGGAGGTATGGGCGATCTCCGCGCCGAAGAGGAACACCAGCCAGGACGTGTTGAGCCAGAACAGAAACAGCGGCAGCAGCCCCAGCGTGCCGTACAGCGGGTCGCGGCCGACGACATGCGTCACGTAGAGGCTGAAGCCCCACATCGCCACCAGCCAGCCCGGAAAGGCCACCACCGCGCCGGTAAAAGCCGCGCGTAGTCTGACCTTGGTGTTGGGGATAAGCGTGTAGGCGCCGGCGAACAGTATTATCCCGACAGCGATAGGCTGGAGCACGCCCAGCGGGATCAGCAGCCACTTTAGCCAGTAGTGGCCTCCGAGCACCCCGTTGGCATAGCGGGTGACGTATTCCGCGGCGGCCAGGGCGGCGATAAGGGCGATCGGGCCAAGCGTCATGGCCGACCAGTAAAGCAGCGTCCGCCGGCCCATCGACCGCCCGCCCGGGGCGCGGAAAATGCGATTCAGCGACCGCTCGACCGTGGTCATCAACGTCAGGGCTGTCCATATCAGCAGGGCCAGGCCGATGGGCCCAAGCCGGCCCAGAGTCACCTTCTTCTCGACCAGATCGATTACCTCGGTGAGTTTTCCCTGGACCGACAGGACGTCCGTGGCAGGGGCGCTGGCTGGGGCGGAGGCCCCCACGGGAAGGGTGGTCGATTTGCCGCCACCCTCGTCG
Organism: uncultured Planctomycetaceae bacterium; assembly: GCA_964605095.1. Classification (GTDB taxonomy): domain Bacteria; phylum Planctomycetota; class Phycisphaerae; order SM23-33; family SM23-33; genus JAUWQU01. The sequence continues at coordinate 9,292 of CAZSBS010000098.1, forward strand.
GCGTCGGTGGGCGAGGCTGCCACCGTTATCACCGTGATGCCGCTTCGGCTGATGTAGCCCTGGAGGTACTGCTCGGCCTGTTTCTGCACGCCGAAGCTGCGCAGCAACAGGATTATCAGCACCAGCGTGGGGACCATTGTGAAGATCGTCCTGAACGACAGGGCGGCGCTCATGGCCATGGCGTTGTTGTCGCGCAGGCGGCGGAGGCAGTACGTCCAGAGCTTGATCTGGTAGTGGACCAGACTGGCGCCTCGGCCCAGTTCGCCGCCGGGGTTGCTGGCCAGCCTCGCCACAAATGCCCGCAGTTCGCGCAGCCTCTGTGCTATACCCATGGTCAGCCCTTTCAGCTTTCGGTTACGGCCTGTTTCGGTTCAGCAGGTGGAGGAACTCGAGCCTCGTCGCCTCGTCGTGGTGGAAGCTGCCCAGCACGCTGGAGGTGGTCATGACCGAGTTCTGCTTTTCCACACCGCGCATCATCATGCAAAGGTGACGCGCCTCGATGACCACGCCGACGCCTTCGGCGTTGACGGATTCCTGCACCGCCTTGGCGATCTGGCGAGTAAGGCGCTCCTGGATCTGGAGCCGGCGCGAAAAGACCTCCATGATCCGCGCCAGCTTGCTGACGCCGATCACCTTGTCGCCGGCGATGTAGCCGATGTGGCACTGGCCGAAAAACGGCAGCATGTGGTGCTCGCAGAGGCTGAAGATCTCGATGTCGCGAACGATGATCATGTTGTTCGCTTCGGACTTGAAAACCGCACCCTTGATGGCGTCGTCGATGCTCTCCTGATAGCCCTTGGTGAGGAACTTCAGCGACTCGGCCATGCGATGAGGCGTGTTGGCGAGCCCCTCGCGAGAGGGATCCTCGCCAAGCTCGATAAGCAATTCGTGAATCAACTGCTGGACTCGCTCGGTGTTCATTGCAGGCATAGCTCCTTAAGTTGTCTGTTCGATCCCACAGCCACGAAGGCCTCGACGGCGGCTCGGTCGGTCGCACTCACGTGGCGCCGCCCTCGCGGACGATCTCCACGCCGACGGTCCGCGCGAACCGCAAGGCCGCGGGCTTCTCGACCAGCACCTCCACGCGCAGCACGCCCGGCTGGGCCAGGCAAACCTCGGCGACGGCCTCGGCAAGGCGCTCAAGCAGCAGGAACGACGAGCCCTCGACCAGCGCCAGCACGTTCTGTTTGACGGCCTTGTAGTCAACCGTGTCGGCGATATGATCGCTTTGTCCGGCCTGGCGGAGGTCGGCGTGGAGCGTCAGGTTTATGACGATGTCCTGCTTGTTAACGCGCTCGTCGGGGTTTATGCCAACGATGCACCGCGCGGCCAGGTCGCGGATGTGAATCCGGTCAAGTTCTTTTGGCACAAGAGGCGTTTTTGACAAATGTGGCGGCCTGTCATCCATAGACGCATCCTCGCATGTGCCGCCCGCCGTCGAGGTAAATAACCTGCCCCGTGATGAAGTCGCTCTCCACCAGCATTCTCACGGCCGCGGCGACGCCGGCGACCGAGCCGACACGATTCAGCGGGTTGGTATGGGCTAGATCGGCAAGGTACTGCTGGTCCTTGCCCTCCGGCGGGAGTATCAGCCCCGGCGCGACGGCGTTGACCTTGATCGCCGGCGCCAGTTCCATCGCCAGCATCCGCGTGATTGTCCAGAGCATCCGCTTGCCTAGGTGGTAGCTGACGTGGTGGCGGTCGTAGTCTTCCATCCGGCTGTCGAGGAAGTTGACGATGTCCCCGACCGGGACTTGCTGGGCGGCAAAAGCCCTCGCCAAAACCAGCGGCGCCATCGCGTGGACCTGCACGCTGGCCAGCAGGCTTTCCGGCGTAAAGTCCATCACGGTGTCGGCGGTGAATGTCGAGGCGTTGTTGACCAGTATGTCCACCGGTGCGGAAGCTGCCTCGACCGCGCGGGCCAGGAGCTTGTCGGCCTGGTCGGGCTCGGCCAGGTCGGCCTGGACGCACCACGCCTGCCGCCCGGCCTGGCGAATGAGCGAGGCCGTCGCCTCCGCCTCGCCGCCCGAGCCACGGTAATGGACCACCACGTCGGCCCCGGCCTCGGCCAGCGCCAGCGCAACGGCGCGCCCGATCCGCTTTGCGGCCCCGGTGACCAAAGCCGTGCGACCCCTCAATGGCAACGCTCTGTCGGAAATGTCCGCCATAGGCACGCTTCCTGATTCGCCTTTCATGCTACGCCTTGGGGCCGCGGACGTAAACGCCAAATCGGTAATGAATTGTAGCCGGCTGCCGGTGCGGGATAAAAAGCGGAACCCGGAACTTGGAATCCGGTATTGGGAAACAAAAAGACCGGGTGCCATTTTTTTCCGGGTTCCTGGTTCCGCCTTTTTTGACGGGTTCCGCTTTTGGCTTTCCCGGCTACTGGCTCCCGGCTAAAGTCGTTACAATCTTCGCCATGAATAGTGCGGCATGCAAGCTTGCGCTGTCGGCCCTGTTGGCCCTGGCCGTCGCGTCGGTGGGCGGATGCGCCGACGAAAGCCGCCCGCCGATCATGGTGGACACCGCCGGCGTCGCCCCGGCCATCGACTACGCCCCGCTGGGCGAGGTGCTCGGGGCGTGCGTCTTAGGCAATGGCCTGGCAGACCGCGAGGAACTGCCACGCTGCGAGGATTCCCTGGACCGCCAACTCGCCATCCTGGCCCTGACGGGCCCGACCGCCACGCCCGCCCTGTTTCCCACCCACGACGATGTCTTGGCGTACTGGTACAACGCCCACGCCGCCTGGTCGCTGAAACTGCTGACGGTCAGGGGCTGTCCGCGCCTAATCGGCGCCGCGGCCATGCTCAACCGCAAGTTCCCGCTCGACGGGCGGGTCATGACGCTTCGCGGCATCGGCGCGGTCCTGGCGGCCGAGGACGACTTCCGCATCGCCGCGGCCGTGCCGGGCGCGACGACCAACTACGCCCGCCTGCCGGAATCGCCCATCGAGGCCCGGGGCTTCCAGCAGAGCGTGCAGCGCCGGTTTGCCGAGCTGCTCGACGACGACATCCGCGTCTACATTGACGTGCGTCGCCTGCGGGTGCTGTTTCCGCCGGTGCTGTGGCAGTTCCGCGCCCGGCTGACGGCCGAGCACAACCGCAAGTACCACACCGAGGGCGCGACCCTTGTTACGGCCCTGCTGGGCTACACTTCGGGTGCCACCCAGCGGCGCATGCAGACTGCCCAAGGCTACCGCGAGGTCGAGGCGATCTCGCGAGAGCTGCTGTCGGCGGAAAAGAAGGACCGCAATGGTGGTCGGTAGCCGGCTTGCCACCCCGGCGCGCCGAGGGCGAAGCCGGGGAGCCTGGAAAAACAAACGGCGGAACAGGGAACACGGAACCCAGGACTTGACAGATTTGACAGACAGCCTTGAAGCCTGAAGTCTGTTTTTCGAGACATGTTCACTTCAGCGAGCAGGTCCCTGCTCCTTACTTCACCCGCGACTCCACCAAGCCGATAACCATCTAGAGCAGTTTAAGTTTTTGTGTAGCAGGTCGGCCGTCGCCGAGGACGAGCCAGGCAAGGAAGCCGAAGCAGGCGATGCCTTAGCATCGCCGATGCAGGCTGACGCGGCATGGCGACGCCACAGGCAGGCCGAACGCTACAGAAAAAGTTAAGCTGCTCCAAGCCGAGCCGCGGAGCGTAACCATGAAACTGACCCTGCCGGACGACATAGTCGCAAGAGGCGAACTGAGCGAGTACGACGTCCGCCTGGCCCTGGCCGTCCAACTCTACGCCGACAACCGCCTCGACCACGCCGACGCCTGCCGCCTTGCCGACGTCCCTCCGGCCACCCTCAACGCCGCCCTGCTCGCCGCCGGCCTTAGCCTCCAGCAATATCCCGCCCTGCGCCTCTCCGAACACCGCACGGCCGTCTGACGAGCATCCTGAACCGCTCCTCGCTCTCGCGCAGGTTATCTGCCACCCGCTTGCGTTCCCTCATGCGGCATGGCTGTCCGCAATCCTACCTGGAGGCCAGGAGGAACTGCTTTGTGTTTCCATGGGGGGCGGCAGCCAGGCCTGACAGCTTTCAGGGGAAACTTTCCGACAGGCCAGCAGGATCCGGTTGCCGTCGCGAACCTCGGTTCGCACGACATGGCACCTCGCCCGCTGTGCAGTGCCCCCGCATGCCAGCTCGATCTCATCTCCGGCCCTCGCCGGGTTTCCATGAACCACCAGCGCAAGTCCCGCCGCTGATGCATCGCTGAGCCGTCCCCTGCGCCACGGCCCCTCCCTGCCGACCCTCCAGGAGATTGGAGCGTCAACGTAGTAATCGCGTACGCTGCCGCGGCGGTTCTGCACGGAGGCGATCCGACAACCGACCACGCGCTGGCAAGTCTCGACACGTGCCACGCGGTAGGGCAGCGGGTGCTTGTTGAGCAGGAAGCAGACCTCGATTTCCTGCCCGACCTCGGGCAACGCACCTTGAGGGATGGACAGGCTCACCCCGGAGGTCGAGACGTCGATCAGCCAACCCTTCTGCCACGGCCCGGTTCGGTGCAGCCGCCAGAAGATCGAAGCTCTCCAGTATCGGTTGCGGACCCAACCCCGGCGATTCTCTTTCGTCATGTCTTTGTCCATGTTTCCAATTCCTCCTGTTCCACGTGAGGGGTGCCGGGTCCCGCGGAGCGTCGTCAGCCGCACCTTCCCGGCCGACGTGGGATCCCACTCCGCACCCGTACGCGTCAAGCCGACCTCCGGCACGCCACGTCGTGCGGGCTGTGCATCCAGAGTCCGGGCGGCCACGCTCTGCAGACCGCCTGTTGAAGAGCCGTTTCCGCGTTCGGCACCGGTTTCAGAAGTGCCGGATAGCCATCGGCAGAGACAATGCGACAGGCGATCAAGCCTTGGTCATCCTCGCGGATCCGGATGCGTACCACGCGGCACAGCACGGCCTCCTCGCTGTACCTGGGCAGCAAGTCGATCTCCTGTCCCGCGTTCGGCTGGCCCTCCGTTGACACGAGCAGGGACGCACCGGATACCGAGATATCGTTCAGCCAACCGCGACACCACATAGCGGCACCATGCCTGCGCCAGGCAACGGGCGCCTTGGGCAAGTACTGCCGCCTGGACTCGTGACGGCGGTTCTTGACGGTTCTGCTTCTGGTCATAAAGTTACCTCCTTCTTAATTGGTCACGCGGCCCTGGCTACAAAGAGCGGCCTGACAAAATGGGCCGCCGACACCACCGCCGGGTCGAACTGCGATCCGGCCCCACGGCGAAGCTCCGCCAATGCCTCCACGACCGAACGGGCGGGCCGGTACGCGCGGTCGGACATCATCGCCGCCAAGGCGTCAGCCACGCAGATCACCTTCGCCGCCACAGAGATGATGGAGCCCCCGCGCCAGGGGCGATGGTGTTGGCGAACACACGCCACCGTGTCCTGGTCGGCCCCCAACCGCAAGCTGATCTCCGCGCTTTGGTCCGGATGCTGGCGCATGACCGCCCACTGTGCCTTGGTCAGGGGCTCGGGCTGGGCCAAGAGCTCCTCTGGAATCACGGACTTGCCGATATCATGAAGAAGTCCGGCCATTTGGATCCGTCTCAGTTCGCCTTGGGACAGCCCCATAACCTCGGCCAGGTTTTCGGCCACCTGTTTGACCTCCTGGCAGTGGTGGGTGACGTGCTCCTTCTGTGTCGGCCCGAGGATGTCTTCGCAGTGGGCGAGGAACTCAAGCCGTTGATGGGCCGGGCTTGGCCAGCCGCCGTATGTCGCTTCGGTCAGGGCGTGGTCCACAGCCACCATGGGCCAAGTGCAGACACGGTCGCGCCCCCGGTTCTTGGCCAGGTACATCGCCTGGTCGGCAAGATCGACCATGTCGTAGCCCATCTTCGCCGTCGGAAAGCTGACAGCGCCAAGGCTCACTGTCACGCCGAAGTCTGTCCTGTCGGTATGGAAGGAGGCATGCGCGACCCGGTTCCTGAACTCATCGGCCCAGATCCAGGCTTCGCCCAGGTTGGTTGAGCTTTGGAAGACGACGAACTCCTCCCCGCCCCAGCGTATCGCCACATCGCCGCCGGAGAGGCCCTTGCCGACCAGTTCGGCGACCTCTCGCAGCACCATGTCGCCGGCAACGTGGCCGTGGATATCGTTGACCTCCTTGAAGTGATCGATGTCCATCATTATGCAGGACATCTCCCGGCGACGGTCACGCTCGTAGGCGTTGGACGCAAGCTGGTGGTCGAGGTAGCGGCGGTTGGGCAATCCGGTCAACTGGTCCGTGTCCGCCAGATGGGCCAACTCCTTCTGCCGTCGCTCGATTTTCTGTTGCTCGGTTGCTCTGCTCTGCGCCTTACGCGTGGCTTCCCGGACCCGGTCCCAGAGCACATGACCCTGTAGCGCCTCGGCCTTGGGCACGAAGTCCACACAACCGCTTCGGCTGCTCGCGACGGCGACATGCTGGGCCTCATTGCTGGAGACCACCAGTGCCGGGGTGCCGTGCAAATCCCGGCTGACAGCGTTGAGCAACTCATCTGCCGTGACATCGGGCAGTTGGTAGTCGATGATCACGCAGTCGAATTGCTGGTTGCGGACCGCCTTCTTGAATTCCGCCCCCGTAGCGACCACCCGGACGTCCACACAGGGACGTTGCGAAGTGAGCGCGCACTCCAGAAGCTCCTGGTGTGCCGGGTCGTCCTCAGCCAAAAGAACCTTCAGACACCGCATTCTCCTATCCTCCGTTCGGTGCCCGACCCTGCTCCTAATGTTTCGGCACTTGGCGGGGCCACCTTTAGCAGCCCGGGGGGTTTGTGAGAAAATTCGGCTCATCCGGTTCTTGCGTAGGTACATTGTCAGCCTGGGGCTCCGCCCCAGACC
>CAZSBS010000099.1:0-16107 GCA_964605095.1 uncultured Planctomycetaceae bacterium
ACGGGCAGGCATCCAACTCATCGTGCAGTTGGGCGTACTGTTTCCAGAGGTCCTGGAGCTGCTCGTCGGAGGTCGTGTACTGCCGGCCAAGGTCGCCGACGCGGTCGAGGTCGCCGGCCTCGCCGGCCTGGCCGGAAGCGTCCAGCAGTTCGCGGAGCTTCCGCTCGATTTCCATGATGAGTTGCTCGACGGTTTCGCACTTGCGCTGGATCCGCTGGCGGTCGCGCCCGGCCTTGCGGGCAGCCTGTTTGGCCTGGCGGCGGTCATGCTGCTGTTTCTTCTGCGGCGGGGCCGTGGCGGAGGCGCCGCTGTGGAACTCCGTCCGCCAGCGGACGTAGTTTTCCCAGCCCCCGGCCAGCAGGTGGATCGTCCCGTCGTCAAACGCCCAGATGTGCGTGGCCAGGGCCTCTATCAGGTATCGGTCGTGACTGATGAAAATCACCGTGCCGGCGAACTCCTTGAGCATCTCCTGGACCAGTTCCCTGCTGGGAATATCCAGGTGGTTTGTCGGTTCATCCAGCAGGAGCAGATTGGGTCCGGTGGCGGCGAGCTGGGCCAGGATAACCCGGCTGCGCTGTCCGCCGCTCAATTCGGAGATCTTCTTGAACACGTCGTCGCCGGTGAACAGGAAGCTGCCGAGCAGCGTCCGGGCCCTCTCGGCCTTGAGGTCGGCATCCGCGCTTTGCAGCGATTCCAGCACCGTCGCGTCAGGCCGGAGGTTGTCGTGCATCTGCGGCAGGTAGCCTGGCTGGACGTTGGCGCCCAGTTCGCACGAGCCGTCCAGGGCGGGCAGCTTGCCCATCAGCGTGCGAAGCAGCGTCGTCTTGCCGATGCCGTTTGGCCCGACGAGGGCAACTCGCTGCCCGCGGCGCACCTCCTGGTTGCCGACTGTGGCCAGCGGCTTGAGCTTGTCATAGCCGATCACCAGGCCCGACGTCCGGACGACCATGTCGCCGGTGCGATTGAGCGGGTTGATCCGCACGTCGACGTGATGGTGCTGTTGCGGCTTGGCGATGGCCTCGGCGGCCTTGAAGCGCTCGAGGCGCGTCCGCCGGCCCTGGGCTTCTTTCGTCCGCTGCCCGGCCAGGTGGCGGCGGATGAACTCCTCCGTCCGCTCGATGAACTCCTGCTGGGCCTGCCACTGCCGCATCCGCTCGACGAACCGCTCATCCCGCTGGCGGACGTACTGGCTGTAGCTGCCGCGGTAGACGTCCAGGTTGGCAAACGAAATCTCCCACGTCCGGTTTGTCACGCGGTCAAGGAAGTAGCGGTCGTGCGAGACCACGATCATCGTCTTGCCGAAGCCCTGGAGGTACCGCTCGAGCCACTCGACGGCCTCGAGGTCCAGGTGGTTGGTCGGCTCGTCCAGAAGCAGGATGTCGGGCTCCTGGAGCAGCAGTTTCGCCAGCAGCGCCCGCGTCCGCTGCCCGCCACTGAGGTGGGCAAGGGGCATTTCGTACTGGGACACCTCGAAATTCAGGCCCGAAAGGACGGTGCGTATGCGGTTGTCGATGTCGTAGCCGCCGAGCGTCTCGAACTTCGTATGCAGATCGCCGTATGCGATGAGTTTCTGGCCGCCGCCGTCGTCGCCGAGTTGCCCGGCCAGGCTGTTCATCTCGGCCTCCATCGCATGCACGTGGGCGAAGTCCTCCTGCATGGACTCCCAGAGCGTAGTCCCGACAAGGGCGGGCGGGTCCTGCGGCAGATACCCCACGCGCAGGAGCGTGCGGAACTGGATCTCGCCGACGGTTGGGCTGTCCTGCCGACAGAGCAGGCGCAGCAGCGTGGTTTTGCCCTGGCCGTTGGGCCCGACCAGGCCGATCCGCTCGCCCTCGGACACCTGGAACCTGGCGCCCTGGATGACATAATCCAAGCCGAAGCTCTTGCTGACGCCCGTGCCCACTATCAAAGACATTTCAACTTCCGCCGGTTACAAACCGCAAACAGATCGCATGGGACTTATAGGTCTTATGGGTCCCGCATGACCCATAGTGCCTGCCGCCCGCGGCGGCACAAGCCCGTCAGTATACCGGAATTCCCGCCCGAAAGCAGGGGGATGTTGAGGACCTGTTCTTCGGCCCCGAAAGGGGCCGACGGTCCCGGCGCGCCGGGAGGCGGTGAGCGTACTCGCGAACCCCCGAAACCAGGCCCCATAGAATATGGGCCCCGTAGGGCCGATGGCAAGGCCACGAGATGTTCCGGGCTCGCCATCGCTCCCGAGGGGGGCTCCGGATAATTTATAGACAGGTTCCGGGGGTTCCCTGCGGTCACCGCCCGGCTATGCGCCGTGCGCCCCTTTGGGGCGAAGAGGGTCCGCCAGCTATTTCGGCTGGGTGGTTGCGGTCGAGCGGAGCATGGACTGCTGGATTGCGGCGATCTGTTTGCGGATTGCGTCGCCCATCTTGGCTAGCTCGGCCCGGGACTTGGCGTTATTCTCCAGGACCTCTTTGGAGTTTTCCTTCTTGGCCAGTTCCTTGGCCTGGGCGGCGAGCTTGTCCTGCCTTTCCTGGACGGCCTTGAGCTGGGCCGAGAGTTGCTTGAGTTGGTTTGACCGCTCGGCTGCCTCGGCGGCCCGCGCCTTGACCATATGGGCATCCCTCGCGGCTATGTCGGCATTCTTCTTGGTCTGCTCATCGGCTGCATTCTTTTCGGCCGCGGCTTGGGCCTCCGCCCGCGCCTTGAGCTTGGCAACCACGAATTCGGCGGCGCTGATCGATGGCCTGGTTGTCGTGCCGGGTTGCGATGAGGCGCCGAACCGGCTGCTTCGCCGCGGCGCCGTGCGGGTGGATGGCCTCGGCTGGTTTTCGGCCCCCGCGCCCGGCGAGGCCTTGCCGGCCCTCGAGCACTTGATCTGCACGATGTTGCCCACGAAGACCGGCAGCTTCGGCCCCGGCTCGACCTGGAAAGCGATAGCCTGGCCGACGAACTTGCCCGTCACCGTCGTGCCACCGCGGAGCTTGATCGAAACCTGTCCCAGGGCCGCTTCCTGGGGGACGGCCAGTTCGTCGATGTCCGACGGGCTGACCGTCACCTTGCCGTACGGTGTATCGACCGCCAGCGACTCATCGGCGATCTGCCCGAAGAGCACATCCTCATTTCGCAGCGTCATCTCGCAAAGCCCGGAAGCGTCGACGTCCTCTGCCGGCAGGAGCACTTGCGAGACAACCTGCCGGCGGGTTTCCAGCACGAGCCCGAGGTCGAGGTCGAGCTTGAGCGAGTCGGTGACCAGCAGGCCGGACAGGATCGACCCGTTGCGGAAAATGGCCCGGTGCAAGCCGCCGTCGGGCGTGTCGAGGTCGAGCCTTGTCAGTTGGTCGGCCTCGATGCGGACTTCGCCATAGAGGCTCTGGTATCTCAGGTCCAGGTCGCTGGCGCGGAATGCCAATTGCTGGCCGCTGCGCAGGATGACGGTGGGGCGGGTGATCTTGATTTCCGCCGGCCTCTGGGGCGAGAGCGCGAACGTGGCAGCCAGGAGCTTTTCCGGCGGCAGGGACATCTCGTTGCCGTTTGTCAGCCTCAGGCGAAGTGGGGCGTTGAGCAGTTTGCCTGCCACCATCTGCCCGTCGAGCAGGACCACCTGCACGTATGGGTCGTCGGCGGCGGGGATGCTTATCCCGGCCACCTTTGCGGCCGGCAGTTCGAGCCTGCCGTAGAACGTCTCGACGTCGAAGCGTTCATTGAGGATCGTGCCGAGCAGTTCGTCTTGGGTTTCGTTGCGGCGGATGGCCAGGTCGTGCTTGTCGTGGCGGGGCAGGTCGATGTTTCCCATCACCAGCGTCGCGCCGCCCATGTTCACTATCAGCTTGCGCAGGTCCGCGGGAACCTTGTCCAGCTCGCGGCGCGGGTTGAAGTCCTTGAGGAACTTGATGGCCTGGTCGTTGCCTTGCCGCTGAGCCTCGAACTGGCAGATCGCCACGGTCTTGCCAGCCGGGATCTTCAGGTCGAAGTGGACGCTGAAATCGTCCTGGTTGCGGTTAAACTTCACGTCGGGCCTCATCCGCGAGCCCTTGTTGGTGAATATGTGCGCGACCGCCGGGCGCGAGGAATCCGTGGAGTCCGAGGTGACGACGCCCCAGTCCTTGTCGGTGAGGTCCTGTTTGCCGGTGGTGGTCGTCGTGGAACTGATAGTCCCGCCGAGGTTGCTGTAGTACTGGACCTTCAGGTCCGCTACGGCGCTGGCGGTGTTCTCGTAGATGTCGATCCACCGCGCGTAGCCGATGGTCGCGTCGATGTAAACCCGCCTCCAGACGCGGATCGAACCGTTGGTCCACGGGCCGATCTCCACCTCGCGCCCGCTCTTGCTCAGCCTGCCCTCGGAACTGCTGGGAAAGCCCGTCCCACCCATGCGAAGCTGCATTCCGCCATCGTACGCGTCGTTCGTACCGTCGCTGACCTGCCCGTTGGACGAGATGTCCCATCGCGAGCCCGCCCCGTCGGTCATGTACCAGTTGAAGCCGACTCGCTTGTCGCCCTCGACGTGGATGCCGGACTCCTTCTCGCCGGCCGCGCCCGCGGCCCGGGGCGGGGGCGGGGCCGCAGGCATGGTCTGCCCGCGCGCGCCAGAGGCGCCCAGCGCCAGGACAAGGCAACAGGCCGCCGCACCCGCCATTGCCACCGTCTTCACAATTGCCATTTTCATACGTTCCTGCCCCAAATGGCGCGAATCAGCGCCGGGTTCCGGACTTCCCCGCCGTCGCATGTCCTTCTCACTGCTCCATTATGATGCCGTCTTGCTGGTTTTCAGCCGGCGTGTCGATCCGCCCGCCGAGCTTCTCGATAACGTCCTCGATCCGCTGGCGGACCTCCGGGTCGCTGGCGGACAGGTGCTTCTGGAGGATTGGCACGATGCCCTTGCCCATCTTTTGCAGTTCTTCGCTGGCGGCCTGGCGATCCTTGTAGCTCTCAGCCCCCAACTGCCCGACGAGCTTCTGGAGCTTGTCGCGAATCTCCTTGGGCGGCATGGCCTGGCTGCGGGTTATCTCCACGCACTGGCCGATGTAGAGCTCCAGCGTCGGGCCCGGCACTATCTGGAAGCTCAGCATCTGGGGCGTGCATTGCCCGCGGAGCGTCGAGCCGTCCCACAGCATCATCGCAGCCCGGCCGAGATGCGCCGTGCTGAAGGTCATGTTCCTGATATTCTCCGGGCGGAGCTTCACCAAGCCGTAGCTGGTCTGGATGGTCAACTCCTCCGTCGCCAGCCGTCCGAACAGTTCGTCGCCATTGGACAGGCGGACGGAGTCCAGCGTGCCATCGGGCTTCTCGTCTGGCGCGAACCTTATTTCGGATATCAGGTTGCGCGGGACGGTCAGCTTGGGCCCCAACACGAGCGTCAGCGGGATGTTCTCGGGCTCCAGGAAGCCCGCGAGCTGCGAGCCGTTGAGGAAGGTCGCGCGGTGTATGCCGTTGCCGGGATTGTCCATCGTTATCGACAGCAGGTCCTCGGCCTTGAGGCCGATCGCTCCGTGGCTCGTCCTGAGGCGCAGCCCGATAGCCGCGCCGTCGAACGCCACGCGGTCGCCCGTCCGCAGGACCATGATCGGCGCGCCGAATGCGGCTTCCTCCGGGCGATCCGTGGAGATTCGATACCCCGCCTGCTGGACGTCCTGGAATGGCACGGCCAGGTCGCCTCCTGCCGGCATGGTGAGCTTGAGCTTATCTGCCGCCGGCATGGCCCCGGCGATTATCTGCCCGCCCGCCAGAAGCACGCGGAACTGCCGCTCCTGCCCGCTTATGGCGGCCATGCCCAGCACCTGCTTTGCCGGCAGCGTCATCGGCCCGAACAGCGTGTCCAGCACGAACGACTCGTTCTCGATCTTCCCGTAGATCGGGTCGCCGTGAGCGGTGACCACGGTGTCCGCCGATTCGATGCGGGTCAACTCGACCGAGCCGATGCCGCCACTGAGCGGCATGTTGATCAGCATCTTCCGCACGGCCGGGGGAAGGTCCTTCATTACCTTGTAAGGCCGGAGGGTCTTCATGAGCTTGGTCAACTCGTCCACGGAGTTACACTGGCTCTCGAAGTAGCACACCACGGACGTACCCTTGGCGGGGATCGTGACGGTATAGTTGACGAACACTTGGTTGTTCTGGACGTTGACGGTCGGGCGGAGCTTCGACCGCTCGCCGCAGACGTAGTGCATTACGGCCGGGGCGTTGCCGCCCTGGGTCTGCGTGATGAACGCGAAGTCCTTGTCGGTGAACTGACCCTTGCCGGAGGAGAATACCTGGTTTCCAATCGTCCAGTTGGTGTTGCTGTACACGCGAACGTTTATGGACTGTTCATTGCTGGTGGTGTTCTCGTAGATGTCCAGCCAGCGTGCCAAGCCCTGGTCCTTGTAGACCTTGATCCGGCGGTAGATGTTGACGCTTCCGCGGTTGAACGGGCCTATCTCGACCTCGTCGCCGTCGGCGCTGGCCCACCCCCGCCCGTTGGAATGCACGCTGTTGCCGTTGACCTGAAGGTACAGCCCGCCGCTGTAGGCGTAGTTGGTGCCCTGCCCGACGGTTCCGTAATACTGGATGTCCCAGCGGAAGCCCGCGCCGTCCGTCATGGTGTATGTGAAGTTGACGTTCTTGCCCTGGGGCAGGTGCAGGCCGACCTTGTCGTTCTTGACCGATGCCGCCGGCGGATTCGCCCCACCGGGACCCATCATGATCCTTTGCACGCCCGCAAACACAGGCTGTGCGCCCGCCGGCGCAGCCAGCAGCACCAAAGCGCCCAGGCAGATAGCCCCTATGCCCAATTGCCTGAAAGTCATAGATGTCAGCCCTCTAGCGTTACGTTCCAAGCCTCGCCGGCGCCTTTCGTCAACGCCGCGCCGCCGACCGATACCTTATATGACGCCGGCGGGTCCCCGGAAGTTCCATGTCGCCCGCATTTGCCGGTAGCCCGCAGCCCAAAGAAGCATGGAAACGGATGGCGACTTCGCGCGTTAATTCATTATTGGAAAGGGACCGGGCAATTGCCATGAAAATCCGCATGGTCGCCATCGACCTGGACGGCACGCTGCTTAACTCCGACAAGGAGATAACGCAGACCACCGCCACCATCCTGAGGGCAGCCAGTGAGCAGGCGAGGGTGAAGATCGTCCTGGCCACAGCTAGGCCGCCGCGCAGCGTCATGCCATTCTACAACCTGCTGGGCCTCGATACGCCCATGATCAACTACAACGGCGCGCTGGTCATCGACCCGACCTGCCAGCACGTCCTAATGCACCGGCCCATCCCCTCAAAGATCAGCCGGGGAATTATCCAGCTTGCCCGGCGGACGTACGACGAGGTGCTCGTCTCGGCCGAGGTCATGGACCACTGGTTCACCGACCGATTTGACCCGGCCTACAACACCGAGACAGGCCGGCTCTTTCCGCCCGACACCGTCGCGCCGGTCGAGAGCTGGACCGACCAGTCCATGACCAAGCTGCTGCTTCTGGGCGCCCCGGCCAGGCTGCCGGAAGTCGCCGAGGCCATACACCGGGAGTTTCCCCACCAGGTGACGATCGTGCAGACGGAGGACTACCTCCTCCAGGTCATGCACGCGACGGTGTCCAAGGCACAGGCCCTTCGCGTGGTTGCGGCCGAGATGCACGTGAGGCGAAACCAGGTGATGGCCATCGGCGACAACGCCAACGACGTGGGCATGCTTCAGTGGGCGGGCATTGCCGTGGCGATGGCCAACGCGGCGCCACAGGCCCTTGCCGTGGCCGACCACATAGCCGACCACCACGACGCCGACGGCGCCGCCCACGCCATCCGCCAACTCATCCTCGAAGGACTGGAGCCTAACAGGACCCGGAAGCAGTAGCCGGTAGCCGGGAAAAGAGAATCGCGGCACCGGAAGACTCGGTAATACGGGAACTCAAGGGCGGCACGAACGTCCAACCGAACATCGAAGAACAAGCATGATTCGCGGCACATTGATAATGACGACTTTCGCGGCGTTTCTGCTGGCGGCGTCGCCGGCGCCGGCGGCCGAGCCAGCCTCACCCGCCGACAACGGCGCTACGGCCAATGCCACCCCCCCCGCCGCCACCGCGCCCGCTGAGCCGGCGCTGCGCGTGGCGCTTGTCTGCCTGGGTGGCGAATCGTGGGCGGGCGATCCCAACGCGGTCGCGTCGGCTGGGGCGTTCGAGCGGGCGATGAAGGCCAACGCCGCGGCACTTCCAGCCAGGATAGGCCAACGCGACGTCAGTTACGATGTGCTGCCCCTGGGCCCCGGCAGGGCAAGCCCGGACGGCTACCATGTGGCCGTGCTCCTGCCGGAGTGGACGCTCATGCTGCCGGCGCTGGACGCCTGGGCCAAGGCCCTGGCTGGTTACATCGAGCGCGGAGGCGGGCTGGTGGTGTTCCAGCCCAACCCGCTGACCGTCTACCCGCCGGGCGCCAAGTGCCCCCCAGCCCTGGCCGAGCGAGGGATCACCAGCAACTACTGCAAGCCCAAACTGCTGCCGCTGCCGGCCACGTTCTATAGCGGTTACGAACAGTGGGAGGGCGTGCGGAATGTCGCCGGCGCCGCCCACCCGATCACCAATGGGCTCACCGACGAGCAGATGCCCTACCCGGCCGACCAACTTTTTTCCCTCGACCGCCGTTACATGGTCCTGGCACGCGGCGCCGGCAGCGGATCGCCGTCCCTTGCCGCCGGAACATGGGGCCGGGGGCGGATCGTGCTGGTTGCCGACAACGTCTTCGGCACCACGGCCGCCAGGCGGCAGGCGCCGGCGACGGTCGTGGCAAGGTCGCTGCTGTGGGCAAGTGGCGCGACGGATGAACTGGTCCGCACGGCCTCTGCCGCGGCGCGGGAGTTGCCTGCCCTGGCGGTAACGACCGAGCCCGCCGACGAGGACGGCGAAGGCCCAGCCGCACGGGCCGAGCCCGAAGGCCCCGATGAGGCGGGAACTTACCGGGTCGAGGAGTCGCATTCGCCGGCGCTGGCGATTGGCCGGGATTCGCGGGTCGGCAACGCCGCGCCGACCGAGCCCGGCGCTTCCGCGAAAGCAGCCCCGGCCGGGGGCGTGGCGGGCGTCCTGGCCAGAACGCTGGCAAAAGCGAGCAAGGGCGACGTCATCCGCCTCCAGGCCGGCGTGTACGACGTCGGCTCGCTGGTGATACCCGACGGCGTGTCGCTCATCGGCGCCGGGGCAGTCAACACCGTCCTCAAGGTCGCCTGCCCGCAGCCCATGGGCGCCGGCCTGGAGCTTCAAGGCGAAAGCCTTGTCGAAGACATGACGATAATCTCCGCGCCGAAGCGGCGGGGCTACATGATCCGCGCCGCCGGCGCGACAGCCAAGCCAACCATGCGGCGATGTATCCTGCTGCCGGGCGACAACGAGTTCTGCGCCTTTGTCGCCTGGAACAGGGCCGCGCCGACGCTGACCCACTGCATCATCGTATCGCCGGTCGGCGACTACGGCGTGTTCGCCCGCGACCAGGCCGCGCCGGTCATCGAGTACTGCACGATCATCAGCAGGGGCATCGGCATAGGCATGATGGACGGCTCGACGCCAACCATCCGCCGGTGCATCGTCGCCGGGCAGTGCCCCGGCGTGCTGATCGATGCCAACTGCGCCCCGGCCGTGACAGACTGCGTGCTCTGGTGCCGCGGCGGCTCGGCGAGCTACCCATTCCCCATCACCCGCTGGGCCACGGCGAAAGACCCCGACGCCAAGGACGGCCCCAAGACTCCGGTCGATCCAGTCAAGGAGATCACCTGCCGACGGGACATCCTGGTGCAGGACCCGAAGCTGCGGCTGGGAAAGAGCCTGGACAACTACCTCGCCCCGGACGGCAACAGCGACGCCGCCGGATACGGCGCCTACGCCGACAGCCCAGCCTGGCCCAAGCCGGCTGCCAGCGCCCCGCGAATCACGCTGCGGGACTTGGCGGGCTATCTTGCACCGGCCACTCGCCCAGCCGAGGCCGGATTGTACCCTCCCCAATAGCCCATGCGTATGAAGCCCGGCCGCCATCGCACCTGTTTGAGCTTCTCACAGTGCGGGCCACGATAGCCTAACGTGCCGATCGAGGGCGCGAAGACACGGTCTGTCGTGCCGACGAAGATTGTCCCAAGGCCGACGATCGCGTCAAGCGGGGAGGAGTTGACCACGAGGTGGGCGATCACTCGCCTGGCCGCCGGGTTCAGATCGCGGCCAGTGGCATGGCCTTTCCGGTATTGCGAGTCCGGGGTGGCATGCTTCCGGCTTTTCGGAAGCATGTGCTCTTGACCTCCGTAACTTGGTCGGCATGCTTCCGCGAAAAGCATTCGGAAACATGGCACCCAAAATGAGAAACACGCCACCAGCCTCCTGCATGGCATTCTTGATTCGCTGGAAAACATCTGAGATGATAGCAGTCCATGGCTGATGAGCCAGAACAACAGGAAGCGGAGCTGCTGATCGTGACGACCGTGCCCAAAAACCAGAAGATCTTCCACATCACCCATGTCAGCAATCTGCCTGGGATTGTCAGAGACCAAGTGATGTGGTCGGACGCTGCCCGCCTTGCTAAGGGGCTGGACTGCCAGATTGTGGGCATGTCGCGGATCAAACAACGCCGGTTGATGGAAATCGAAGTGACCTGCCAACAAGGAACCAAGGTGGGCGAATACGTGCCGTTTTATTTTTGCCCTCGCTCCGTCATGTTTTACATCCTGTACCGTGGTAATCATCCGGATATCGACTACCGGGGGGGACAGGAGCCGATTGTGCATCTGCAGGCCGACCTGGCCGCAACGGTTGCGTGGGCAGAGTCCAGCCACGTGCGGTGGGCCTTCAGCAACGGCAACGCCAGCGCGTTCGTCACCAGGTTTTACTCTGACCTATCCGATCTAAACCGGGTAGACTGGTCGGCCGTCCAAGCAGCGTATTGGCGAGATCTGGCCGTCAGAGAGCATAAACAGGCCGAATTCCTGGTTTACGAGTCGTTTCCGTGGCACCTGGTTGAGAAGATCGGCGTCGTAAATACAAGGACGGCCACTCAGGTCAACCAGGCGATTGGCGATGCGAATCACCAGCCGGTCGTAAAGGTCGAGCACGGGTGGTACTATTGAATAGAGGGCCGGACATGATTGAGCTGATGCATGGCAACATCCTCAATGCAGACGCCGAAGCGATTGTAAACACCGTGAACTGCGTTGGCGTCATGGGTCGAGGAATCGCGCTGCAATTCCAGAAGACGTTCCCGGAAATGTTTAGGGCATACGAGGCCGCTTGCAAGCGTGGCGAACTCCAGCCGGGACGGGTGCATGTCTATGACCTAAACCGAATGCAAAATCCGCACTACGTCATCAATTTCCCGACGAAGAGCCACTGGAAGGGCAAGAGCAGGATCGCGGACATTGAGTCTGGATTGCAGGCACTCGTGGCAGAAGTCCGCCGCCTGAGACTTCGGTCGGTCGCGGTCCCGCCGCTCGGGTGCGGCTTGGGTGGGCTTGAATGGAAGGACGTGCTGCCCCGGATTCGTCAGGCCTTTGCCGAATTGCCGGATATCCGTGTGCTGGTTTACGAGCCGAAGGGCGCCCCGTCCGCCGAGCAGATCGCGAAGTTCGAGAAGCGGCCCAACATGACCGAGGGGCGGGCGGCACTGCTTGGTTTGATGCGGCGATATTTGGCCGCCGTGATGGACCCGTTCGTGACGTTGCTCGAGATCCACAAGCTGATGTATTTCATGCAGGAGACCGGCCAGCCGTTGAAACTGAACTACACGAAAGGACCCTACGGACCGTACGCCGAGAACTTGCGCCACCTGCTGACGCACATCGACGGCCATTTCATTACGGGCTACGGCGATGCGTCGGACCGTCCGGACAAAGAGATTGAGCCGAAGCCCGATGCAATGGCTCAGGCGGAGGAGGTCTTGAAGGACCATCCCGCTGTGCAGCAGCGATTCAATCGGGTTGGGGAATTGATCGATGGATTCGAGACCGCGTTCGGGATGGAGTTGCTCGCCACGGTCCATTGGGTGGCTACACGCGAAGACGCGACCACGCCTGAAGAGGCAATCGCCAAGACCTATGCCTGGGGCAACCGCAAGCGGATGTTCCAGGAGGAGCATATCCAGATTGCGTGGAAGGTGCTGAACGACAAGGGCTGGCTGAGCGCACGAGTCAGCTAGCGACGATCCCAGACGAAGAACCCATCGTGGCCTTCGTTCCAGCTTTCCTGTTTGTGCCGATTTTCTTGAACAAGGAAATGGTACCAAACAGGAAAACGCATACTTTCGACGTCGCGAAGCTTTGTCGGGATTCGAAATCCCGTAGCCGCAAGGTCGTGTGGGTTCGATTCCCACCTCCGGCATCCTGCGTAGCTCGTCGCCCCATGGGGCTCCGAGCTATGAAGGATGCGGCCCGATCAGCCCGCCGTATCCCCGTCGGGCAGGATCCTCAGATCCTTCGGCGGGGTGACGGGCTGCTCTGCCGGGCGGCCCAGCGCGGCGGCCTGCGGGCAGTGGTCGTAGGGGTACCGGTAGACGCGCTGGGCGTTGTCGGTTGTTATGTATTCCCAGACGATCTCGCCCTTGGGCGTCACCTCGAACAGCCGCCGGCACGCGGCCTCAAGGATCAGCGTATTGCCGTTGCCCAGCCGCTGGCAGTTCGAGGTGAACGGGCTGTAGAAGTGTTGCCCGTCCGCGTAGAACCAGACGACCTGCCCGGCCGGCGGATCGACCTCGATCACGAACGAGCACCCGGTGTGGGCGAGGTCCTTGTAGGGCGATGCGCCGTTATCAAACACCAGGATATTGCCCGCGCCGGGCAAAGGCTTCTCGATCATCACCGACTCGTGCTGGCCGGACATGCCGCCACGGAATGTACCGGTATACGACCACGCCACCTTGTCCGTCCTGCGGTCGACGATGAGGATCGTGTCGAGTTGCCGCATGCTTATCAGCACGTTGCCGGGCCTGAAACGCTCGTCGCCCCCGTCGAACCAGCGGTTCTCCGGCAGAGACTGGACGGTGTTGGTGTGCGTCCAGTCGGTGATGGTGTTGTTGTCAGGCCCGGCGGGCCAGTCCCGGCCGGCGGGGATCGGGTTGCACAAGTTGATGTCCAAGTGCTCGTGCTGGCGCCACCGCCAGAGGACCTTCTTGTCACGCGAGACCTCGACGATCGTGTCGCCGAGAATCGTCAGTGCCCGGCGGGCCGGATCCTTGATCTTCTCAACGGCCTCACGCGGCACGGCCGACTGGCAGATCAGCAGAACGCTGCCGTCGGGCTTCGAGCAGAAATCGTGATGCGGGTAGCTGTCCTCCGGCGTGTACTCCCACGTGAGCTTGCCGTCCCAGTCGAACTCCGCCACGTGCCCGAGCCTTTCGCCCCGCGGCCCGAACAGCAGCATCAGCCTGCCATCGGGCATGAGCCTCGCCCGGTGGATGAAGCCCCTGACCTTGTCCGGGTCCACCGTCCAGGCGTGGGCCGTCCGCCCGTTCATGTCGAGCAGCTTCACAACGCCGGACCCCGAAACAAGCGTGTAGCCGTTGAAGCACTCGCCCGGCTGATAGAGAGTCGTCCCGATGGGATAAACCGTTTTCATTTGCGTCGCCATTCCTTATAAGTGTGTAAATGCTCGCGTACTTACTCACGTTTGCCCGGCTGCCCCTGGCTGGTGCGTTTGCGGCAATCGTCGCCGTCCTGGCCGGCGGTTCGCCCGTCCCTGTCGGCTGGGCGATTGTACTGTTTGTCATCGCGGGCTGCGAGGAGCTCACGGACTTGCTCGACGGCCTGGTCGCCCGCAGAACGGGCACCGCCAGCCAGCTTGGCGGGCTGCTCGATCCGCTGGCCGACTCACTGGCGAGGCTGACGATGTACTTCGCAATGGCACTGGCCGGGTGGATCACAATCGCGGTCCCGCTGGTCATGACGGCCCGGGACATCGTCGTCGCGTACACACGGATTGTCCAGGCCCTTACCGGCGGCAAGACCTCGGCCAGGGCCAGCGGCAAGTTCAAGGCCGTGGTCCAGGGCGCCGGCGTCTTCGTCATAGTCGGCCTGGCCGCCAGCCAAGCCTGGCTCGAAGGCGGCCTTGTGCAGATTCTTCGCGCCGTCATCGCGGCCCTGATAATCGCCGTCACTTCCTGGAGCCTGGTGGACTACGTCCGCGGAGCGGGCACCGGCATTCGTCTTCTGAGGCGCTAAGCCGCTACGCATCCGGAACCCTGGTGCGGTGGAAGCGAAACGCAAATTCGTCGGACGTGTAGATGCGCTCACCGTCCCAGGCGAGGTCCTCGACTCCCCTGCCGGGCGCGTTGAACTGGCGGACGGTTGCCCGCCGGGCCGAACCGGTCCGCTTCAGCACGGCCAGGGCCATCTGGTTGACGATGTCGATGCCGGCCTTGTTCTCGGCCTCGTAGAGATACCTGCCGTCTGAGACGAGCCCCTGGGAGAATCCCTCGTTCGTGTAGGAGAAGACCGTGCAGGACGCCATCTCGCCCCTGGCAAGAGCCTCTTCGTGGCGAATGACGTGCGTTTTGCGGGAAAGCCTGTAGTCGGAGATCGCCAGGCACGTTTGACCATCCCACTCCAGCAGGCAGCACGCGCTTGTGCCCTCAAGGCCGGTCGAGAAGCTCCCGACCAGGCGCGGCTCGCCGGCCCGGAGGGATTCCTCGAGGTCGATCTTGTAACAGCGGTTGGAGATGTGGTCAACGGCCCAGAGGTATCGCCCATCGAAGGCCAGACCGCTGGTGTGGACCGCCTCGGGCGGCATGTCGAATGTGCGAAGCATCTTCATGCCTTCAGGATCGAACTCGTATACCCTGGAGTTCGTGTCCTTCCAACTGTTGGCCAGCAGGATGCGCCCGTTGGCGTAGGTCATGCCTTGCGGCGTGTATCGCTTCTCACCCAGCGGAGTGGGGCCGAGGTCTTCCCAGACCAGGCTGCCCACGCGTCGCGGGGGGCGGCGAAGCAGGAGATTCCAGTTGCCGTGGTGCAGGACGGCGACCGTGACCACTACCGCGGCCGCGGCCGCGCCAAGCAGCACGGCGGCCGCCCCGATAATCCAGAAGATCATTTTACGTTCCTCATCACCATGCGCCTGCCGCCGGCGTGTCGTCCGCGTCGGGGCCTGGCGCGAGGGTAATGTAAGCGGGCCGGCACCGGCGGTCAATTACGATGCGGGATGGCGATAGTCCAGCCATCGCGGCCACAAATCCGTTTGCCGCAAGTCGCGCGGCGATCGACAACGAGTGAATACTCTCGCCCCGGCCGGAACCTTGCCGATATACTGGATATGGACATGAAATCGCACGAGCAAGTCACGCATAAAGCTGGAGCCGCGACAGGCATGGACGACCAATCGGAGTTCACCACTCAGGACCCCTGGCGGGTCTTTCGGATCATGAGCGAGTTCGTCGACGGCTTCGAGACGATGAGTCACGTCGGGCCGGCGGTGAGCATATTCGGCTCGGCCCGGACTCCGCGGTCGCACCGCGACTACCTCCAGGCGCGCAAGTTGGCGGCAATGCTGGCCGAGCGGAACTTCACGATAATCACCGGCGGCGGGCCTGGGATAATGGAAGCCGCCAACCGCGGCGCCCACGACGCCCACGGCACGAGCGTCGGGCTGAACATAACCCTGCCGCATGAGCAGGTATCCAACCCCTGGGCGAACGTGAGGCTGGAATTTCGCTACTTCTTCGCCCGGCTGGTCATGTTCGTCAAGTACGCCAACGCCTTCGTGTGCTTCCCCGGCGGCTTCGGCACGCTGCACGAGTTCTTCAACTCGATGACGCTCATCCAGACCAAGAAGGCCGCCCCGTTTCCCGTGGTGCTCATCGGGCGGCGATACTGGCGCGGGCTCATCGACTGGATGAGCAAGAGCATGCTCAAGGACACCTACAACAAGATCGACCCGGTGGACCTGAACATGTTTCACCTGACCGACAGCCTCATCGAGGCTGCCAGGATCATTGAACGGTCGTACGAGGAAACCCGCAGCCAAGAGGCCGGCCGCGTGCCGAGAGAACTCACCCCGTCGGGCGAAGGAACCTACATCGGCAAGCCCGCCACGCTGGCCCCGCTGCCCCGAGGGCGAAAGACCAAATAACAAACAAGGACCAAGGATCAAAGAACTAAGCACCAAACGGCCACGGCCAAGCGTTTTTGTTTCTTGTTTGGAATTT
>CAZSBS010000100.1:0-15931 GCA_964605095.1 uncultured Planctomycetaceae bacterium
TGGCCTTAAGCGATAAACGCATTCTGTTTCTTCTTCCTGCAAGCCCTGACATCCTGCGACCACGTTTTTGGGATGAGAACCCCTCTTTGGTTGCGGCCGAAGGCCGCGCCAAGTTCTCCGCGACCTCCCGCAGGGACCGTTGGTCTGCGTGAAATCCCCGCTTCTTCCTCTTCTTCTTCTGCTGCTGCTGCTGCTAATCCTCCGAGCCTCCGCGTCTCTGCGGTTAATCGCTTCTTCTTCTCCGCCCGAATACGCGGTCTATTGCCAATCCGCGCGGGGTTGAATATCGTGATATGTCAATGGATCGAAAGCTGCTTATCATCGACGTTGCCGCCCTGGGATGGGACCTCCTTCAGCATCATGACAGGTGCCGGCTGGAGGGCCTTTCCTTCGCCCCGACCGAGGCCGTGTTCCCGGCCGTAACATGCACCGCACAGGCCAGCTTCCGCACCGCCGCCCCGCCGGTAGACCATGGGATGGTCGCCAACGGGCTGTACTTACCCGAGCTTCGCAAAGCGATGTTCTGGGAACAGTCGTCCGCAATTGTCAGCGGGGAGCGGATATGGTCCGGCCTGCGGGCCCGTGGCGGGAAGGTCGCCATGCTCTTCTGGCAGCAGTCGATGGGCGAGCAGGTGGACATCGTAATGACGCCGGCGCCCATTCACAAGCATCACGGCGGGATGATCCAGGACTGCTACTGCCGGCCTGCCCGGCTCTACAAGGACACGTGCGACGCGATCGGCTCGCCCTTCAAGCTGCGGCAGTATTGGGGGCCGCTGGCTTCGGCGAAAGTTGGCGATTGGATCGCCCGCGCGACGGCACAGGTCCTGACCAACGAGCCTCTGGCGCCGGAGGTGTGCATGACGTACCTGCCGACGCTCGACTACGACCTACAGCGCCACGGCCCGCACAGCCCAGCCGCCGCCAGGGCGCTGAACATCCTGGCCGGGCAGTTGCGAGTGATCCTCCAGGCCGCGGACAAGGGCGGATATGAGACGATAATCTTCGGCGACTACGCAATCTCCCCCACCTCCGGCCCGGCTGTGCTGCCGAACCTCGCCCTTGCCCAGGCGGGCCTGCTGGCGACGCGAAACGTCCGCGGCATGTTATACCCGGACTTCCACACCAGCCGGGCGTTTGCGATGGTCGATCACGAGATCGCCCACGTTTACGCAGCCGACGCAGCCGCGACGGACGAGGCGAGGCGCGTGCTCGAGGCGACACCAGGCATAGCCGAGGTCCTCGACGCCGAAGCCCAAGCCGCACGCGGGCTCTACTGCCCCCGCAGCGGGCAACTCGTGGCGGTCGCGGCCGAGGGAACATGGCTCGCCTATCCGTGGTGGGCAGACCGCAGCAGCGCCCCGGACTACGCCACGCACGTGGACATCCACAGCAAGCCCGGCTTCGACCCGTGCGAACTGTTCTTCGGCTGGCCGCCGCTGGGCACCAGCCTGGACACATCGCGAATCCGGGGCAGTCACGGCCGAGTCGGGCCGGGCCGGGAGATCGCATGGGCGTCGACGATTGATTTTACGCCAAAGCCCGCCAGCCTGCTGGACCTGGCCGGCCAGGCCAAACGTATTCTTGAAGAGTAAGCAAGCGAGTAAGAAGTATGAACTCACCAGACAAATCAGCCGCTTCGGCAGCATCCCAGGACGTATACCTCCAGCGCATCGCCGTGCCATTCGAGTACCCTGTGTACTTCACGCACAACCTGCTGGCCGCCGGCAACGAGCTGCTGGCCGAGACGCTCAATCTACTCGGCGAGCACCGCCGGCACCGGGCGATCGTGTACGTCGACGGCGGCCTGGCCGAGGCCCAGCCCCAACTCATCGAGCAGGTCAAGGAGTACTTTCACAACCACCCACACCGCATGGAACTCGCGGGGCCGCCGGTGACGCTGCCCGGCGGCGAGCAAGCGAAGACCGGCTGGTCCGTCGTGCGCGACGTGATGTGGTCGGCTGGAAACTTGCACCTCGACCGCCAGAGCTTCGTCATCGCCTTCGGCGGCGGGGCCGTGCTGGACATGGTCGGCTTCGCCGCCTCCCTGGTCCACCGCGGCCTGCGCCTGGTGCGCGTTCCGTCGACGACCCTGGCACAGAACGACGCCGGAGTCGGCGTGAAAAACGGCATGGACGAGCACGGGCAGAAGAACTTCGTCGGCACGTTCGCCCCGCCGTTCGCGGTGATCAACGACTTCGAGTTGCTACGGACACTGAGCGACCGCGACTGGATCAGCGGCGTGGCCGAGGCGTTCAAGGTGGCTATAATCAAGGATGCGGTTT
Source organism: uncultured Planctomycetaceae bacterium (assembly GCA_964605095.1). Taxonomy (GTDB): domain Bacteria; phylum Planctomycetota; class Phycisphaerae; order SM23-33; family SM23-33; genus JAUWQU01. The sequence continues at coordinate 2,286 of CAZSBS010000100.1, forward strand.
TCTTCGACGAACTGTGCGACATGGCGGGCAAGCTTCGCGCCCGCGACCAGCAGGCGATGGAGGTCTGCGTCCGCCGGACGGCGATCCTGCACCTCGAGCACATCCGCAATAACGGCGACCCGTTCGAGTTCGGCTCGGCCAGGCCGCTGGACTTCGGGCACTGGGCGGGCCACAAGCTCGAGACGCTCAGCGGCTACAGCCTCGGCCACGGCCAGTGCGTCGCCATCGGCATGGCGATGGACAGCTTCTATGCAATGCGACAGGGCCTGCTCAGCCAGGGCGAGTTCGAGCGGATCCTTGCGGGCCTGCGAGCCTGCGGGCTGCCGGTGTGGTCGGAACTGCTGGCCCGCCAAACGCCCGACGGCACGCTGGAGATCCTCGCGGGCCTCCAGGAGTTTCGCGAGCACCTCGGCGGCGCCCTGAACGTTACCCTGCCGGACGGAATCGGCAAGAAGGTCGAGGTCCACGAGATCAACCCGTTCCTTGTCCAGGAAGCCATCGAGCACCTCAGGGAAAAACCCGAATCTCGAAACTCGAAATCCGAAACAAATCCAACATTCAAATGAATAAATGATCCAAACCAGAGAAAGGAACTCTTCCGACGAGCGTTTCGGTCATTGGGGTTTTGAGATTCGTGCTTGTTTCGAATTTCGGGTTTCGAATTTCGGATTTATCGTTCACGGATAAACTGCGGGAATTTTGAGGACCACTAGAGGCAAGTCGCCGATGAAACTGCCAAACCCATATCCAAAACACCTGACTTACTGCCTGAACGTCCACCCGGGCGAGACATGGGCGGAGAACTTCGCGGCCATCCGCGACCACGCGATGCGGGTCCGCGATGCCGTGGCGCCGCGAGAGCCATTCGGGCTCGGCCTGAGGCTGGGATACCGCTCGGCCGAACAACTCGCCCAGCCTGCCGCCCTTGTCGAGCTGCGGCAATTCCTCGACGACCACGGGCTCTACGCCTTCACGATTAACGGCTTCCCCTATGGCCGGTTCCACGCCACGACCGTCAAGGAGGACGTCTACCGCCCGGACTGGCGCAGCCCGCAGCGCCGCGAGTACACGAACCTCCTGGTCAGCATCCTGGCCGGCCTGCTGCCCGAAGGCGTCACCGGCAGCGTGTCAACCGTGCCCTGCGCCTACAAGCCGTGGATATGCACGCCGATGGACATGCTCCAACTGGCGCGGATGCTTGGGGCGACCGCGGCGCACGCGCACCGGGTCCGCCAGGAAACAGGCAAGGATATCTGCATCGCGCTGGAGCCGGAGCCCGATTGCTTCCTGGAGACCACCGCCGAGGCGATCGAGTTTGTGACCGTCGCACTGCCGGAAGGCGTGCGGGCCGTGGCGCACGAGATCGGCCTGGCCGGCGACGACACCGCCGCGATCGTCGCACGCCAGATCGGCGTGTGCCTCGACACCGCCCACGCCGCCGTCGAGTTCGAAGACCCATGCGAGGCGCTGGCGAGCTTCTCGGCTGCCCAGGTGCGGGTGGGCAAGGTACAACTATCGTCGGCCCTGCGATTGGCGGCAACGGAAGATGCGCTTGCGAGGCTGGAGGAGTTCGTCGACCCGGTCTACCTGCACCAGGTCAAGCTCCGCCGCCCGGACGGGACCATCGAGTCCCACGCGGACCTGCCCGCGGCTATCGCGGGGGCACGCTCGGCCCGCGATGCCGAACTCTGCGAGCTTCGCGTACACTTCCACGTTCCGCTGTTCTTCACCAGCGACGGGCCCCTGGCGTCCACGAGCGACCTGCTCGGCGCGGACTTCTGGCGCCGCCTGGCAGGCGATCCCGGCATAGAACACCTGGAGATTGAGACCTACACCTTCGACGTGCTCCCGCCGGCCCTGAGGTCCTCCGACGTCGTCGAGAGCATCCGACACGAATACGCCTGGACGCTCGCACAATGGGCGACAACCGCGTAGCGGCCTGTCGAGGCCGGCATGGGCTATTGACGGTGGGCAGGTACGTCGGGGCATCGGAGTCTACTTGACGAATGCATACCGGTTGTGCGAGTCTATGCGCATGTGGATGTCCCGATCTTCCATTCTTGTCCCCAAAGGAGAATTCGTGAGATCACGCGCACGTATGCTCGGCCTGGCTGGGCTGCTGTCGCTGGCGGCGGGAACCTTGTTGTTGGGCGGTTGCGGCACTGTGGACAATGAAACGCTCGCCTTGCTTCCGCCGGACAAGGCGCTGCAATTGAAGACATGGAGCACGAATCACTCCATCGTCTTTGATCTGCGCATCCACAGCATGGACACTTGCCCGTTCCTGACGTATCTGCCGAATACCGCGCTGAGGGGGCAGGAGTGGGCGGAATTCTGCTGGAAGTTCTATGGCGCGAAGCACCGCGAACAGGACAACTGCACCTGCGACGCCGACATTGCCCGCCCGGAACCCGTCCCGAATGGAGAGCCGGGCAAATAGGACCGGGCAAGTCCTGGTCGCCGGGACAAAGGACGCGGTCCTGACTGACAAGACAAAAAAAACCCCATGCCGCCTTCGACCTTAACTTGGAACTCGATCCCCGCCATGGCCGCTACTGGCCAAGAGTGCCCGGCGAGAAGATATGACGACTTGGATATGCGCCAAACGCCACAAGAAGCGGAGCCTTTGGAGTGCGGCGTCAAGCCCCGCAGGGGCACACACGCCGCTTTGGCTGGCCAGCTTCCTGTGTCTCCCGAACACGTACAGCATGCGGGCTGTAAGTGCCCGCTGTGTTTCCCGGCGTTCGTAAGTTTGTTCCGCTTGCCGAGCAAAAGCGGCGAGGCGCCCTGCTTCGCAGGACTTATCGCCGCACTCCAAAGGCTCCGCTTATTCGGTACACTCCAGACCTTCGGCAGCCCTGAGGACCTCGACTTCTTAGTACAATTCGCTGGACAATGCATGCTCCTGATGCAATCCCGTAAGTATGAGAATCACACTGGACATCGACGATGAGAAGCTGTCCCGCGCGGCGGAGTTGACCGGCGTGCGCGAAAAAACCTCGTTGGTCAGAATGGGCCTCGAGGCGCTGATCGCCCGCCAAAGCGCCGCCCGACTGGCCGCGCTTGGCGGCACGGAGAAGGAACTGAAGCCCATCCGCCGCCGCAGAAGCATCCGGCGGTAAATAGGTTAATAGGTCGTTTTCCCATATTTCCCAGGTAACATGAAACGAGTATGCAAGTACGTTTGGTATCTGGTGACACCATACCATTTTCCAATCTTCTCACGGCGCCCAGAGCGAGCCGAGGACGGCCGGCTCGGCGGCACCGGTGGCGCTGTGGCAGTGGGCGGGCAGTGCGTCGATTCTCGCAGCCGCCATGACGGCGGCGGCGGTTGCGCCGTGGGCTCGCATGGCCAGGCCGTATCGCTCGCAGGCGTAGGTGCTGCACGGGCTGAGCAGAGTTCGGATTCTCCCGGCCAGGTGGATGTTCATTGCCCCGCCGCCGGTAAGGACCACCTCGTGGGGGCGTTCGGTCATGCCCAGAACGGCGGTGGCAACGGTGCGGGCGGTAAGCTCGGTAACGGTGGTCAGCAGCGTGGCGGCCTCGCAGCGGTGTTTGCCGGCCAGCATTTCCAGCCTCTGGGCGGCCGGGCCGGACCAGTCGTCGGAGGTGGTGCGTTTGGGCGGCGTGCGGTGGAAGTACTCGGCCGAGAGCAACTCGTTAAGCAGCGCCCCGTTTACGCTGCCTCGTGCGGCAATGGCGCCGTCGGTGTCGGTGTCGCGCTTGAAGAGTTGGTGTGCGAGGTAGTCGATGAGGATCGTTCCTGGCCCGGTGTCGTAGGCGACGACGTCGCACGCGGCGGCGGCAGAGCCGATAAAGGTGATCGTGGCGATCCCGCCGAGGTGGACGACGACCCTGCTGAGGCGGTCGTCGCGGAACATCAGCCAGTCCGGCCAGGCCCACATGGGTCCGCCGACCCCTCCCGCGGCGAGGTCCGTCTCCGCGAAGCCTGCCGCCACCGCCAGGCCCGTTCGGCGGCACAGAGTCGCCGGCGAGCCGAGTTCGCATATCGCGCCGCGCCCGGACGACGGGCTTGGCCTGGTGTAGCCGACGGCGTGCCCGATTAGCCCGATGCCCGCGACGTACTTGCCCGGCGTGGACGCCTCCTTCAGCAGGGCCTCGCACGCATCGGCCAGCAGGTCGCCCATGTCCCGGTCGAGGCGGGCTAAGTCCGCCGCCGGCATCGCCCATCCCGCCCCGGCCGATTGAACGCGGGCGTGCGGCAACTCGGGGCTGGGCCGGTGGACGCAGTGGGTCTGCCTGACCGTCATGTGCTCACCGGACCCGTCAATACGCACCAGGGCCGCGTCGATCCCGTCGCCAGCGCCGCCGCTGTAGAGTCCCACGAATGTCCGCTCGGCCTTTGCCATAGCATCCGCTCTCAAGTATCTCGCGGCCGGGAAAGGCCGGTTCACAACAACGCCGTTAATTGTCATTCTAGAGGATATGCCCTGACGGGCACACTACAAACCGCAACGATTGGGGATTCGCAGGGTTTATCCTCACGGCGTCTGATACCCATTCAGCCTGTTCGAGCGACGGAGACGACCATGACGGCGAGACTGAACGCGGCGATGGCGGCGATGGCGGCATTCACGGGCGCGGGGGCATTGGCCGGGCAGGCCGTCGAGGAGTCGGTCCGGGGCATCCCGAACGCCAGCCAAGCTGACATCGTGATCTACGGCGGCACCTCAGCGGGCGTAATCGCGGCAGTGCAGGCCAAACGGATGGGCAAGTCCGTCGTGATCGTCTGCCCGGACAAGCACCTCGGCGGGCTCAGCAGCGGCGGGCTCGGCTGGACCGACTCGGGCAACAAGAGCGTGATCGGCGGGCTCAGCCGGGAGTTCTACCGGCGCCTCAAACGCCACTACGACAAGCCCGAAGCGTGGAAATATCAAAAGCCTGGGCAGTACAGCCGCTACCGCGTCGATGACGATGCCATGTGGGTCTTCGAGCCGCACGTGGCCGAGCAGACATTCGAAGACCTCGTGCGTGAAAACGCCGTTGCCGTTCGCCGCGACGAATGGCTCGACCGCTCCAAGGGCGTCAAGCTCGACGGCAAGCGAATCGTTTCGATCATGATGATATCAGGCAAGACCTTCAAGGGCCGCGTGTTCATCGACGCGACCTACGAGGGCGACCTGCTGGCCGCGGCGGGCGTGACTTACGCCGTCGGCCGGGAACCCAACTCCAAGTACGACGAAACGCTCAACGGCGTTCAGACGCGAAACGCCCGCTCGCACCAGTTCCCAAAGGGGATCGATCCATACGTCGTGCCGGGCGATGCATCCAGCGGCCTGCTGCCGCGAATCCACGCCGGCGGGCCCGGCCAGGAGGGCGCCGGCGACAGCCGCATCCAGGCCTACTGCTACCGCATGTGCCTGACGAACATCCCGGGCAACCGCGCGGCCTTTGCCAAGCCCGACGGTTACGACGCCAACCAGTACGAGTTGCTGCTGCGAACGCTCCAGGCCGGGTCGCGTCACGTGTTCGGCAAGTTCGACCCCGCCCCCAACGCCAAGACCGACACCAACAATCACGGCCCGTTCTCGACCGACAACATCGGCATGAACTACGACTACCCGGAGGCCTCGTACGAGCGCCGCCGCCAGATACTCGCCGAGCACGAGGCCTACCAGAAGGGCTACTTCTACTTCCTCTGTAACGACCCGCGCGTGCCGAAGGAGGTGGCAGACCGAATGAGCCAATGGGGCCTGGCGAAGGATGAGTTCCTCGATAACGGCCATTGGCCTCACCAGATCTACGTGCGCGAGGCCCGGCGGATGGTCGGCGAATTCGTCCTGACGGAAAACCACCTGCGGCGCAAGCTTCCCACGCCCCGGCCGGTCGGCATGGGCTCCTACAACATGGACAGCCATAACGTGCAGCGATACGTCTGCTCCGATGGCAGCGTCCGCAACGAGGGAGACATCCAGGTCAACCCCGGCGGGCCCTACCCGATCGACTACGGCGCTATCGTTCCGAAGCGCGGCGAGTGCCCCAACCTGCTGGTCCCCGTGGCCGTGTCCAGCTCGCACATCGCGTACGGCTCGGTCCGCATGGAGCCGGTCTTCATGGTCCTGGGCCAGTCCGCCGCCAGCGCCGCCTGCCTCGCCATCGATGCCGACGCGACCGTGCAGGAAGTCGACTACCAGAAGCTGCGAGGGCAGCTTCTCAAAGATGCCCAGGTGCTGGAATACGGCAAGTAGAGGGCTACAATAGGACAGAGGCCAAGTCATTGACCAGATCGGTATTCCAACGAGTTGAGGATCTGCTGCTGCAACACGGCGCGGTGTTTGAGGTGCTGCGGCATGAGCCGGTCTACACCAGCCAGGCCGCGGCTGCGATCCGCGGCGCCCCGTTGGCCAGTGGGGCCAAGGCCTTGATATGCAAAGGCGACGACGAGTTTGTGATGTTCGTCATACCGGCCGACCTGAAACTGGCGAGCAAGGCGGTTCGCCAATCGCTCGGCTGGCGCAAACTCAGGTTCGCCGACCAAGACGAAGTTCTCCGCATGACCGGGCTGGCGCCCGGCTCGATACCCCCGTTCGGCAGCCTCTTCGGCCTGCCCACGCTCTGCGACCGTCGCCTGGGCCGCAATGAGAAGATCAACTTCAACGCCGGCGACCACCGCATCTCGGTGAGCATGCTGTACGAAGACTACATCAAGGCGGAGTCGCCCGATATGGGCGAGTTCGGCCAACAGGAGTGAAACCGGGCAAGCTGACTATCTTCCCTCGTTGCCGGCGCCGGCTCCTGCACCACTTTGCCCCCGCCAGTCAAGCTCGAGAGTGGTTAGCTTCCCGCGTCATCTGTGGCCAAGAGAGCACAATCTGCCCCGTTCGCGTCCGCCGGTTTGCGACAAGATCAGTTGGATATCGGCAAGTCTTCCACCGGTTTTGCCCATGTTCCCCACTTGACAATGCCGGAGTTCCGGCATATAATTCTCGTAGTGTCAAGAGAGGATAGCTTCTGCACCATAAGCCAGCCCGGGGACTAGTTCGTCCAAAAAAGGAGAGATTTGATGAAAAATGCAAAGCTTGGCAAGGGGGTACTGTTGTTTCTTGGCGCCGCCCTGTTCGTTTGTGCCCAGGCGGCCTTGGCCACCAGCGTTACCGTCGGCCTGGACAAAGCTACCCAGGGCAAAGGCAACAAGGGAACGGATTTCAGGCCCTCCATTGGGGCGGACTTCGCGGACTTCGTCATGACCGCCAAGTGGGGCTTGATAGCTGACGGTCAGACCTACGATGATGGCCAAAACCCCGACCAAACGCCGGGCCTGGTCTATGTCGATGATGCGGGCACGGGCGTATGGGCGACTGACTGGAAGACGGGTGGCCGCCATGATGGCGACTTCGACCCGGGCTCAAAGCCCATTTCCGGCGGCGGGCCCCACGGGCAGGAACAACTCATCTTCACGTTCGACTCGCCAGTCTCCCTCAACTCGCTCACCGTGGGCCTGGTCCAGTTCAAATTCAGCGACGACGACCCGATCTTCTTCCTCCTTCTGAGCGACAATTCCTTCATCACCGTCAACGAAACCGCGCTGCTGCCGGCCTTCACAGCCACTGGCGGCAGCAAAAGCGAGGCCGGCTACGTGGACCTGTCCAAGTTGACGGTCCCCGCCAGCAATCCGCTTATCAGCGCCCTGACAGTTCATAACGCTGACAAGCATTTCGAAGTCAACAGCTTGACTTACGAGATGTCGCTCGATGAGCCCATCCCTGCAGTTCCCGAGCCCCTCACGTTGTTTGCAACCCTTGCGGGCATTGGCGCTATCGCGGGGTACGTCAGGCGAAGGAACGCCCTGGTCAACTGAAACGGCAAGTAAAGCCTACGGCATACGACACCACCGGCACTGTCGCGCAAACACGCGAGCAGTGCCGGTTGCTTTTGTGCCTTAATCAACGCCGGCTTTCACTCGACGCGGCCTGCCGCCGCACTTATCCTATGTGCCGTGGCGCCGCCGGGCCGGCGCAAGACGCACTCGACCAGCGAAACCAGACGGAAGCAGCGACTATGCCCAGCAAGTATCCGGTTTTCGACCGCAGTCAACTCCGCCTGCTGCCGCTTGAGCAGCGGGCGCACGACATGGACCTCACGCGCCTGCTGAAGGTGGGCGAGGCGCCGATTGCCTATGAGCATCCGCACCTGCCGGCCGTGGCGGACGCCATCGCCGCCGCCGTCGCCCGCGGCTCGGCCGTGGTGCTGATGATGGGCGCCCACGTCATCAAGCAGGGCCTCAGCCGCTACGTCATCGACTTCATCCGCCGCGGCTGGGTGAGCGTTGTGGCCATGAACGGGGCCTGCGGGATCCACGACTACGAGCTGGCCCGCATCGGCGAGACGACCGAGTCTGTGCCGCGGTACATCTCGGAGGGGCAATTCGGCCTGTGGCGGCAGACCGGCGAGATCAACGACATCGTCCGGCGCGGCAACGCCGAGGGCCTCGGCTACGGCGAGGCGCTGGGCGCCCACGTGGCGTCGGCGGACGATTGCCCGCACAAGGACGTCTCCATCTTCGCCGCCGCATACGAGGCCGGCGTGCCCGCCACCGTGCATGTCGGCATCGGCTACGACATAACCCACGAGCAGCCCAACTGCGACGGCGCCGCCATCGGCGAGGCAAGCTACCGCGACTTCCTCATCTTCACCAAGGTCATCGAGAATCTCGAAGGCGGCGTGGTGCTCTGCGTCGGCTCGGCCGTAATGGGACCGGAGGTCTACCTCAAGGCCCTGGCAATGGCACGCAACGTCGCAAAAGGCCGCGGACGCAAGATATGCCACTTCACGTCGGCGGTCTTCGACCTCGTGCCGCTGGGCGACGATTACCGCACGGAGGCCGCGAAGGATCGCCCGGAGTACTACTACCGCCCGTTCAAGACCGTACTGGTCCGCACCGTCCGCGACGGCGGGCAGAGCCATTACATCTGTGGCGACCACCGGGCGGCCATCCCCGCACTGCATAAGCTGCTGATCCGGCGAATGGACGGAGCGGCAACCAGCGCCCGGTAGCCGGTAACCGGTCTAAGGCGAGCGCAGGACTGATGATGGACTGCCCCGGCAACTCCGCCACCGATCAACTCTGCGACCTTTCGACCGCCCTGGGAGCGACAAAGAACCTTGCGACTGAGCACCCCGCGAAGGCTCGGTAACTCGTCGACTTGCCTCGCAAATTCCGGAAAACACGGCACAAGCAGGTAGGGAATATAACGTACACAATATAATCTCTCCCCTTTCCTCGGCGAAAGATTCGGCACGGCTGGTCCGGGATGGCCTCTTGATAAGACGCTTTCGCGTGGCTGGGCTGCGTAAAACGATTCGCCCTCCGCCCACATTGCCCCCTCAAAAGACGCAGACTGGAGTTTTATGGGGGATTTGGCTTGCAAAGTTCGTTTGTACACGATATATTTCTTCGCTTCATGGCTGGCAACTTAAAATCTCCCGTGCTTGGCGAAAGCGGCGTAACCACAGCCGTGACGACCGCGATCCGTCGGATAATGCGCTGCATCGACCTTCACTCGAAGTTCCTGGCGACCCATTATGGTCTGACCGGGCCGCAGTTGACGGTGATGCAGGCGTTGGCAGGCTGCGATGGCCTTTCGGTCGGCACTTTGGCCCGAAGCGTTCATCTCAGCGGCCCGACCATTACGGGCATCCTGACGCGGCTTTCGAAGCGGGATTTGGTGCGTCAAAGCCGCAGCCAAGACGACCGGCGCGTGGTGCAGATCTGGCTGACCGAGCTTGGACGGACACTGCTAGCCCAGGCGCCCCCGCCGCTCCAGGAGAAGTTTCGTAGTGAGTTCGCCAAGCTCAATGACTGGGAGCAGTCGCTGATCCTCTCATGCCTCCAGCGGCTAGTAGCCATGATGGAGGCCGGGAAAATCGACGCATCCCCAATTCTGGCAACGGGTCCCATCGACAGCACGGCCGAGCGAACGCGGGAATTCCTCACCCACCAGGCGGCAGCGCCCGAAGTTTGTATCCCCCCAGGCCGGCGCCGGGCCGCGGCGCAGGGTCACTGATGACTTCCCGGCCATATCGGCCTCACACACTCGGCGTTGGCGCGGCTATGCCAGCGCCGCAGTTCGCGGGACTCAAGAAGGAAAGAGGTGAGAACATGGCACTATTGGGAGACGAGACGCCACGTTGGCACAGCCGACTCGAAGAGATCGACTGCCCCGTGGATGAGATTCGCATGCCGAAACTGGATGGCTATTGCCCGACTCAGGACCGCGAGTGGTGCGAAGTGGTCATCGACGGCCAGCCCAGGCGAGTACGTTTCCACAACTACGCGGATCTCTACAAGATTCCCGGGCTATACGAGGGACTCTTCTACGGAAAGCTCAAGTGCTGCTCACCCAGCCAAGTCGCAAGGCTGTTGGAGGATGTGATGGCGGACTTCGGCTGCGAGGCATCCGACCTGTGCGTTCTGGATTTGGGGGCCGGCAACGGAATGGTTGGCGACGAATTGGCGGCAAGAGGCGTGCGCCAAATGGTCGGCATCGACATCGTACAGGAGGCCCGCGAGGCCGCCGACCGCGACCGGCCAGGCCTGTACGAAGACTATCTGGTCACCGACCTTACCAACATACCCGAGCACGAGGAAGAGCTGCTGCGAGCCAAGAAGTTCGACTGTCTCAGTTGTGTGGCGGCGCTTGGCTTCGGCGACATCCCGGCCAAGGCGTTTGCCAAGGCGGTGGACCTGATCGAGACGCCGGGCTGGCTGGCGTTCAACATCAAGGAGTCGTTCCTGTCCGAACACGACGACAGTGGATTCGCCAGGCTCATTCGCGAGCTAAGCCGCCGGGAGGTAATACAGATTCAGGCATATCGCCGGTACCGGCACCGCATCTCGGTAACGGGCCAGCCACTGCACTATGTGGCCGTGATCGCAAGGAAACTCCGCGACATGCCGGACGACGTCCTGGCGGACGTTGGCGAGGCATGAGCGGCCGCGGCGCACCCGGCGACACGCCTGTCGCCTTAGGGACGGTGGCGAATGATCGTACTGGATAGCGTGAGCAAGTCGTTCGACGGCGGCAGCACGTACGCTGTGGCGGACCTGTCGCTTTGCGTGCAGGAAGGCAGCACCCTCGTGCTTCTCGGCTCGTCGGGATGCGGTAAGACCACCACGCTCAAGATGATCAACCGCCTGATCGAGCCCTCGGCTGGACGCATCGAGATCGACGGCCAAGACGCTGCCCGACAGGATCCGATCCAACTCCGCAGGGCGGTGGGGTATGTCTTCCAGGGCATAGGTCTGCTGCCGCACATGACGGTCCGAGATAACGTGGAGATCGTTCCGCGCCTGCTGGGCTGGCCGCGCCGGCGCCGCAGATCGCGGGCATTGGAGCTCATCGAGATGGTTGGCCTGGACAGCAGCCAGTACGCTGACCGCTACCCATCCGAGCTTTCCGGGGGCCAGCAGCAGCGCGTGGGTGTGGCTCGAGCGCTGGCGGCCAACCCGGCATACCTGCTGATGGACGAACCTTTCGGCGCCCTCGACGCCGTGACCAGGGACTCGCTCCAGCAGGAGTTGCTGGCCCTGCGCACGCGTCTCAACAAGACCATCGTCTTCGTCACGCACGACGTGTTGGAGGCGATGACTCTGGCCGACGAGATCGCCGTGCTGCACGAGGGGCGTCTGGAACAGATCGGCTCCACTCGCGAACTGCTTCAAAACCCCGCAACCGACTTCGTTCGCGACCTGTTCTCGAAGCCTGCCCGGCAGATTCGCCGGTTCGCGGAGCTGATGTCGTGATGCCCTGGGCCAACTTCATCGTCGCGCGAGCGCCCGAGTTGTGGGCGCGGACCGGCGAGCACCTCTTCCTGACGGGGCTGGCCACAGTCATCGCCGTGATTATCGCCATACCGCTGGCGATAGTGTGCCGGCGTGGCCGTGCCATGCGCGGCTGGGTTCTGGGAGCCGTCGGCATCGTCCAGACCGTGCCGAGCCTGGCAATGCTGGCCATTCTGCTTAGCCTGCTGGGCAAGATCGGCGCCGTGCCGGCCATCATCGCGCTGGCGCTTTACGCCCTGCTACCAATTGTCCGCAACACAGTGACCGGACTGGACGGCGTGGGGCCCCAGATCATCGAGGCCGCCAAGGCCATGGGGATGACCCCCGGACAGCAACTGCGAATAGTCCGAATCCCGCTGGCGCTTCCCGTGATCGCAGCCGGGGTGAGGACTGCGGCAGTAACGTGCGTGGGAATCGCCACGCTGTCTGCCTTCATCGGCGCCGGCGGACTGGGCCAGTTCATCAATCGCGGGCTGGCGTTGGACGACTACCGCCTGATCATGCTGGGCGCAATTCCATCGGCCTGTCTGGCGCTGCTGGTGGACTTCTCGATCTGGGGGGCTGAATGGTCGCTCAGGCCGGGGCGGCATCGCACGGCACTGGCCAAAGCCCTCAGGGGACCCGCGATGGCGATGCCGCTGCTGCTGGCTGGACTTGGCGTGGCGGCCTCCGTGATCGACCTGACGCCCGCGCCGGTCGGGCAACTCGCCGGGTCCGTCGGCCGGATCGGCAGACCCGGAGTCATCCGCGTGGCCAGTAAGGAGTTCGGCGAGCAACTGCTGCTCGGCGAGATCATGGCCCAACTCATCGAGGCCCGGACAAACCTTACGGTCGAGCGCCGCCTCGGGCTTGGCGGAACGGACATCTGCAACTCCGCATTGAAACGCGGCGAGATCGACCTGTACCCCGAATACACCGGCACCGCGTACCGCTCGATCCTGAAGATCACCGGTGACGTGCCGGGGCCTTACGGCGTCTACTGCACCGTCCGACGCGAGTACTCCCGGAAATTCGACGCGGAGTGGCTTGAGCCCTTCGGATTCGAGAACACCTACGCGATCGCCGTTCGCCGCCAGGACGCTGAAGATCACGGTTGGCGGTCGATTTCGGACCTCACCGACCAGGCGGATAAACTGCGGGCAGGCTTCACCAGCGAATTCCAGGAACGCCAGGATGGATACCCCGGCTTCAAGAAGGAGTACGGGATTTCGTTCGGCCGGGCCGTGGACATCGGTGCCGACCTGATGTACCAAGCCCTTGCGAAAAAAGAAGTGGACGTAATCTGCGCATTTTCCACTGATGGGCGGATCGCCGCCTACGATCTCCTCCCGCTGAAAGATGACAAGCGATTCTGGCCACCCTATGACGCCGCGCCCGTGGTTCGCTCAGCATTCCTGGCCGAACACCCCGAGGTCCAGCCGGTGCTGGGACTGCTCGCCGGCCTGCTGGACAACGCAACCATGCGGAAGCTCAACTACGAGATGCAAGGCGAGAAGCGTCCGCCCGCCAATGTCGCCCGCCAGTTCCTCCAATCCAAAGACCTGATCCGATAAGCCTCAGGCCGCAGCCTACTCCCTGGCCGAAAGCGGTCTGCCCTCCCCAACTTCCCCGTCGCGCCGCTCGGGCTTGCTGAAGACGCACCCGCAGTAGTCCTGCATGTAGAAGGACTCAGCTCTGGCGATCTCGTACATCCGCTGGGAACCGCCGGCCTTGCGCCAGTTGCGGGGCCAGTACTGCACGCCGGCGACGCCGGCCACGGCGGCCAGGCCAGCGGCGTCAACCTGGGCGAGGTCCTTCCACCGAGATATGCCAAGCGTACACGCCAACACCGTCAGACCCTTGC